>CATMGX010000021.1:0-19933 GCA_950067765.1 uncultured Fidelibacterota bacterium | reverse complement strand
AAACTCATCATCTTCATCGTCCTCTTCTTCCAATTCTTCTTCGTCTTTTCTGTCGAGTATATTATCATCGTCAGATTTTTTACGGAAGATGGTAAACATAATCGTTTCCCCGACAGACAGAATTGATAGAAAATATGAAAAGAAAGACAACGTAATGAGAAATAAAAATATGCCCACAATAAATGCAGCAGCAGATTCTGTACCGGATAAACTCCCTGATGATACGGGAATAAAACAAGCATAAAAATCATTTAACATATTACTGCTGATAGAGCATACCCCACAGCAGAATCCGGAACTAGCGCATGCATTTGCGATTGAAGTGAATAATTCCTGGGGCCATACTGTTTGGGCAGCTGAACCCATTATATTGGATAATTTTTCTCCCATAAGCATTTCGTGGCCAAAAACCATATTGACCAATTTAAATCCGTAGAACAGAACGAATTTAAAGATTCCGACAGATATGGCAGCAAGAGGGAGCAAGATGATATGATAAAATATAACGCGCCATGGCTGACTCCAGGTCACAGAATAACTATTGAAAACGGCTCCCATGGTATCTTCTTCGATGGTGCCCACAATTGCTGGTGTGTAAATGAGGGAGACCAGAAATACAATCGCTGTATACACTGTGAAAATGGAACCAAAGAAATAGAGCAAATAAGGGATTGCGAATAAGAATTCGCCTATATATGGAATTTTACCAAATAGAGCAAATAGGGCTGCCATCCCAACAAAGAATACCAGAATAAGTGCCATAGATACAAAAGTAAAAACAACAGGATGCCAATGCTTTCTAACGAATTTCCAGGCGTCACCTGAGGAATAAAATTCATCGCCTTTTAATTGTTTGTAAGTGACCCTTGCAACGGCTGTGCATGCCAGATGAATGGCTACAATCCATACGATAACGCCAACCCAAAAAAGTGTACATGCAAACCAGGATACTTCAACGGTATATGCACAGGGGTACAGACCTTGGGTTGCCCAGGTTTCCCCAAAAGATACACCAGACAAGGCAAGTGCAATGTAATTCAGAATAAAATAAGCGACATATCCAATCACATTGGCAGATAAAAATATCCATATTTTTTTACCACTAAGTGCCAGACGAGGAGCGCGAAAAATATCTCTCACATCAAAATGAAGGTTCATTGGTTCCATAATTGCCTCTATTTAATTGATTTAATTTTCATAACGAACATAATCTACCCATGCCGGTTCCGGTCTTGTACTGGATAAAGATTTTGCCATGGCCACGGCAGTATTGCGTTTATCATAACTGCCAATGCGAACGCGGTACCAAATTTCGTTAGTTTCTTTAAACACAGCTTTTTGTATATAGGCATCATATCCGGCATCAATCAAATTGGCAGCTACTTTTTTAGCATCCTCTAAGAATTTTTTGGATGCAATCTGAATGGTAAATCTTTCTTTATCATAGGGAATCGACATTCCCCGTGTTTTGGATTTGGTTTTTTTCTTTTTTGGTGCCGGCGGTGGGGGAGGTATTGGATTCGGGATTGGTTCAGGTTCCGTCACTTCCATTTTGGGCTCGGGAATATTTTGGTCTGCTTCAGCAACCACTTGAGCAACGGATTCAGACTCATACCATTTCGGTTCATTGTTTTCGACCATCAATTCGGAAACAGCATCTTCCACTTCTTCCGGACTCTCTGCTTCCACAACTTCTTCTGTATTGTCTGATAATTCTTTTCCAATGACATCATAAGAAAAGGATTGGGTGCTGATTTCGTCATTATATTGAAATACAGATACTTCTATACTATAGGTACCGGCCACATCAGGAATGAACATGACGGATGCATTGAGTTCGCCAGAGGTGAGTTGAGAATTATCTAATTCGCTATCACCAGGAATATTTGTCAATTCCCATATGAAATCAAGATCCTGGCTCTCTTCCGGAATTTCTGCGTTTACAGTGATATAATCACCCACCGTTGCCGTTGGGTTACTTTTCCCGCAGCCGGTTAAGACTAAAAGGATAAAAAGACTGATTATGGATATTGTTTTCGCCATCATTTCAATGGAAAGGTCAATGCCTGACTTGGAATTTGAAGGAATGGAAGGGAAAATGCAACTATTACTAGATGGTTTTTCAAATCCGCTTACTCGTTCGAAATTAATTCGCTGTTCGTAAAAAAGAATCCAATTTCTATGGCAGCATTCTCCTCACTATCTGCACCATGAACGGCATTCTCTCCCAATGAAGTGGCAAAATCTTTTCGAATTGTGCCATCAACTGCTTCTGCAGGATTGGTCGCACCAATGGTGTCTCGCCATGCAGAGACAGCGTTTTCTTTCTCCAGCGCCAACACCATCGCTTTACCCGATGACATGAATGTAGTGAGTTCCTGGAAAAAAGGCCGTTCACGATGAATGGCATAAAAACCCTCCGCTTGTGCTTTCGTCATTCGAATTAATTTTGCGCCGAGAATTTTAAAGTCTGCTTCAATGATTCTATCCAGAATTTTACCCATGTACCCATTTCGTACTGCATCCGGTTTTATCATGGCAAATGTTCGATTGTTCATTCTATTATATTCCTTAATTGTTTAATGCTTTTTTCATTTTTTCACCAATATCTGCTACAGACTCACAAACGGCAATGCCATTTTCAGTTAAAATCCGCATTTTTGCTTCAGCCGTATCATCTCCGCCAGAAACGATGGCACCGGCGTGGCCCATCCGACGGCCAGGAGGCGCAGTCTGTCCTGCAATAAATCCTACAATGGGTTTGGTCATATTCTTTTTGGCCCACCGTGCAGCATCATTTTCCATTTGACCACCAATTTCACCAATCATCACCACCCCTTTTGTTTCAGGGTCGTTTTCGAATAATTCCAGAACGTCAATCATGGAGGTGCCAATAATGGGATCTCCACCAATGCCGATGGCCGTGGTTTGGCCTAAACCAACATTTCCTAACTGTCCAATTGCTTCGTAGGTGAGCGTACCGGATTTGGATACAACACCCACATTTCCTTTTTGGCAAATAAATCCGGGCATGATACCTAATTTACACTCATCAACGGTGATGATTCCCGGGCAGTTCGGGCCGACCAATCGCGTATTGTTTTGAACAATAATTCTTTTGGCTTTTACCATATCTTGAACTGGAACGCCTTCCGTAATACATACAACCAATTCAATCCCGGCATCTGATGCTTCGATAATGGCTTCTGCTGCAAAAGGAGGTGGAACAAAAATGATGGATACATTAGCATCCGCCTCATTCTTTGCTTCTTCTACTGAATTAAAAACAGGCACTTTTCCATCTACTGCTGATTGTCCGCCTTTTCCCGGTGTAACGCCGGCAACAATGTTGGTACCGTATTCCAGCATTTGGGTGGAATGGAATGTTCCTTCTGATCCCGTTATTCCCTGGACAACCACTCGTGAATTTTTATTGACCAATATAGACATTTGATAATTCCCCTAATTTTTCAATGCGGCATCCACCACTTTTTGTGCAGCATCTTTCATATCATCTGCTGGAATGATTGCGAATTCTGATTCGGACAAAATTGTTTTAGCTTCTTTTGCATTGGTTCCTTCTAACCGAACCACCACCGGTACTTTTAACCCCAATTCTTTCACCGCTTGGATGACGCCATTGGCCACGCGATCACATCGGACAATGCCGCCAAAAATGTTGATTAAAATTGCTTTTACGTTGTCATCGGATAAAATGATTTTAAAACCATTTTTCACACTTTCAGCACTGGCAGCGCCCCCAACATCTAAAAAGTTTGCCGGATCGCCACCAGCCAGTTTGATGATATCCATGGTAGCCATGGCAAGCCCAGCGCCGTTGACCATACAGCCCACATTCCCATCCAGTTTGATATAGTTTAGGTCAAATTTACTTGCTTCTACTTCTGTGGGGTCTTCTTCATTTTTATCCCGCAGTCCAGCTATATCAGGATGGCGATACAGAGCATTATCATCAAAATTAAATTTAGAGTCTAACGCAATAATCCGACCATCTTCTGATAAGATGAGGGGATTAATTTCTACCAACGAAGCATCCGTACCCTGATAACATTGATACAATTTCACGAATACTTTAACGGCGGTTTTAAATGCATCACCGGTGAGTTCTAATCCAAATGCCAGTTTTCTTGCTTGATAGGATTTTATCCCAACCAATGGATCAATCCAGACTTTAATTATTTTTTCCGGAGTTTCAGCCGCGACTTTTTCAATCTCGACGCCACCTTCGGTAGAAACCATAAATACATCTTTGGTTTTTCCACGATCCAGGGTGATGGCACAATAATATTCATTTTCTATGTCCAATGCTTCAGTGATATACACTTTACGGACTTTTTGCCCTTCCGCGCCGGTTTGGTGGGTCACCAAATTCATCCCGAGGATATTGGTGGCATTGGCTAATGCCTCTTCTGCAGTCGGTGAATATTTTACACCACCGCCTTTTCCCCGACCACCAGCATGAATCTGTGCTTTAACCACAACCGCATCCGAATTGAAGTCTTTTTGTACTTTTTCTATGGTGCTGGATGCATCCTCAATATGTTCTATAACATATCCATCCTGAATGGGGATGCCATAGCTTTTAAATATATTTTTCCCCTGATATTCGTGAATTTTCATTGTTTAATTCCAGATTATTGTTCCGTTATTTCCGTTAATTGCTTCCGTAATTCCATCAATAGATGTGATGACAACTTTATCCCCGTGGTATTGTAAAAAATATAAAGCTGCCTGAATTTTTGGTGCCATGCTTCCCGCTTGAAAATGGCCTTCATCTGCATATTGTATTGCTTCTGAGACGGTCATTTCATTAATTGGTTTTTCTTTTTCAGTGCCATAATAAAGACATACCCGATCCACGTCCGTAATAATCCACAATTCATGGGATTTAATTACGCGTCCCAATAATGCGGCGGATAAATCTTTATCTACAACTGCATCCAGCCCTTCCAAATTTCCACTTTCATTCCAATAGGCTGGAATACCGCCACCGCCGGATGCGATGACGATAATGCCATGATCCACCAATGTTTGAATGGATTTTCCGTGCTCAATAAATTGGGGCACGGGACTGGGGACCACCTGCCGCCATTCACTTGAATTCTGCTTCTTAATGGACCATCCAAATTTTTCAGCCATTTGTTTGCCATCTTCTTTTGTGTAGCGACGACCAATAAATTTCGACGGGTTTTTGATGGAGGGGTCGTGAGAATCCACAATGGTCTGGGTAATTAAAGTCACTACTTCCCGATCAATGTGTTTTTGTTTTAAAGCATTTTGTAAGGATTGCTGAATCATGTACCCGATGGACCCTTGGGTTTCTGCCACACACACCCCCAGAGGCAATGGCGGTATTTCATTATAGGTGAGTGCCATACGGTATAATTCATCGCCAACTTGGGGACCGTTTCCATGGGTGATGCATATATGATATCCCAAGGCCACAAAGTGCATAATGGCATTTAAACTCTCCCGGGTGTGGGCGAATTGTTCAGAAATGGTTCCCGCTTCGCCTTTTGGAGAAATGGCATTTCCGCCCAGAGCGATGATGACTGATTTTTGCATGATGTAATTTGAATCAGTATAGAATTATTTTGCATTCAATTTAGGCTTCATCCATAAATGGATATGAAAAGTCTTTCGGTGGATCAAACGTTTCTTTTATGGTTCGCTGTGTTATCCACCGAACTAAATTAAACATGGATCCTGCCTTATCATTGGTTCCTGAAGCGCGACTACCACCAAAGGGCTGCTGACCCACAACGGCACCAGATGGTTTATCATTGATATAAAAATTACCGGCCGCATGGGTAAGCCGTAGAGATGCTTCATTCACCGCTTCACGATCCCGACCCCATACACATCCAGTTAAAGCGTAAGGGGAGGTGGAATCCACCAGGTCCAATGTGGCTTTCCAATCTTTTGGATCATATAGATAAATCGTTAGAACTGGTCCAAAAATTTCTTCACACATGGTGATATATTTGGGGTTATCAGTCAAAATAGTGGTGGGTTCAATAAAGTATCCTTTGGCATCATCATAATTTCCACCGGAGATGATTTCAGCATCGGCTGCTTTTTTCGCCCCATCAATATAGTCAGTAATGGAATCGAAAGCAGATTGATCGATAACCGCATTCATAAAGTTGGAGAAATCCTCCGGATCACCCATTTTTATTGCTTCAACCTGAGCCAGATATTTTTCTTTCAGTTCCGGCCAGATATTCGTGGGAATATACGTTCGGGAAAGTGCAGAACATTTTTGTCCCTGGTATTCAAAAGCACCGCGAACCATGGCTGTGGCCAATCCGTCTACATCAGATGATTCATGGGCAATACAGAAATCTTTACCGCCAGTTTCCCCCACAATTCTTGGGTAAGATTTATAATTAGAAATATTTTCCCCAACTGTTTTCCACATTCCCTGGAATACTGCCGTTGATCCTGTAAAATGAATACCAGCCAGATTGGGGTCTTTCAAAACATTTGGACCCACATCACGGCCGGAACCGGGAATGAAATTGATAACACCATCGGGAACACCTGCTTCTATAAACAATTGCATCATAAAGTGCGAACTGTACACCGCACTGGAGGCGGGCTTCCACAATACCACATTTCCCATGAGTGCTGGTGCAGCGGTTAGGTTACCGCCAATAGACGTAAAGTTGAATGGTGATACGGCGAATACAAATCCTTCCAATGGGCGATGCTCAAGACGATTCCACATGCCATCAGGGGAATAGGTGGGTTGCTGACTATATAAATTTTGGGCATACCAGCTGTTGAAATTCAAAAAATCAATCATTTCGCAGGATGCATCTATCTCCGCCTGATAGGCATTTTTACTCTGGCAAAGGATGGTGGATGCATTGATGGTTTGTTCTCCATGACGCTGAAGGATTGAAGCCATTTTATTAAAGATTGCCACCCGGGATTCCCAGGGCATTTTTGACCAAGTTTCCCAGGCATCCATGGCAGCTTCTATGGCCATTTTTACTTCTTTTTCACCTGCTTTATGAAATCGCCCCAGAAGATGATTGTGATCGTGGGGTATGCGCATTTCTCCCATATCCCCCGTTTTGATTTCTTGGCCCCCAATAATAATTGGAACTTCAATTTCCTGAGATTTTAATTCTTTTATCCTGGATTTTAGAGCTGCCCGCTCTGGGGTACCAGGGGCATAAGATAATACCGGTTCATTGATGGGCTTTGGAACCATGGCTTTTGCATTTTGCATATTGGACTCCTTTAATTAAAATTTTAAGATCAAAAAAAGCTTGTGAATTTATTGGGGAAAAAGGGAGGATTCAAGGATTGGAAAAGGAATGTTTGGCCCGCCTCCGTTGGGTATGGAAAATGGGTGATGAGAAATGGATGATGGAAAAGTGATTGAAAATATGAAATCATTACGAAAGTTAATAAATGCTTATTAATTAATCGTTTCCAAAATATCAACCATTTCATCCTTATCAGAAGCAGTGACCAATGCTTTCCGAATGGCACCTGCACATTCAAATCCACGGATATACCATCCAAAATGTTTGCGCATGAGATTGATGCCAATCCTTTCGCCATGAAACTTTACCATTTGATCTAAATGTCTCAAACATTTAGCTGCCCTATCGTTTATGGTGGGAGGAATAGGCATTGGCTCTCCTTTATATAAGGCAATCACCTCTTTGAAAAACCAGGGGTTTCCCAAAGCACTCCGACCGATCATCACACCATCACATCCCGTTTTTTCAAACATACGTATCATATCTTGTGGTGATTTAATATCTCCATTCCCGATGACTGGGATAGATACTGCATCTTTTAATTCTTTAATTCGTATCCAATCGGCGGTACCCTTATATTTTTCTTTCGTGGTTCGCGGGTGGATGGTAATGGCTTTAACACCAATTTTTTCTAACCTTGGCCCTACTTCAGGAACAACAATTGATTTTGCATCCCAACCTGCACGCATTTTTACCGTAACTGGAACGCTTGGGATAGACTCAACCACTGCGGATGTAATATCATCCATGAGACAAAGGTCCCGTAGGGCTGCAGAGCCTGCACCCCGTTTGGTGATTTTGGGTACGGGACATCCATAATTTATATCCAGAATATCTGGAGAAAATTTATCCACCACCATCCGGGCCGCTTTGCCCATGACTTCCGGGGAGTCGCCAAATATTTGAATTCCAATGGGTCGTTCGAAATCGGTGAATTCAATCATCTGCCAGGTTTTGGCATTTTCTCTAATAATTCCGTGGGCGGAAACAAATTCGGAGTACACAACACCGGCGCCTTGTTCTTTGCATAAAACCCGAAAAGGATAATCGGTTACGCCCGCCATGGGGGCAAGGAGGATGGGTATATCTATTTTTATACTTCCGATTTGCATGGTTAAATTTAATTCAATATTGAAAAGAATGAGTCATTGCAGATTGAACAAACAAATATTTCCACTTTTTCCACTTTTTAATTATTTTTATCAGTAAGTTTGTGATTCTGTCATTGCCATAGAATGCTATGGTGTTTCTTCTGAACAACATTCAAAGTTTGAGCCAAAAAGGAGATTTCAAAATAAAACACAAGATTATTACGCGGCTTTTTACATTTTTCTTTTTTATTTCATGTTTTGTTTTGTCACAAGAAAAGCATTATTACCAAACTGATTTTTCGAAGGAAACATTTAACACGAGACGGGCAAAGGTATTTAAAGAAATTGGAAATAAGGCCATTGCCCTTGTTCAGGGGGCGAGCGGCGTTGAGGGATTTGATGTTTTCCGCCAATCGAATAGTTTTTATTATCTCTGTGGACTTGAAACGCCTCATGCCTATCTACTCCTTGACGGCCGTAATAAAAAAACTACCCTTTATTTGCCTCATCGAGATGCAGGCCGGGAACGGGGTGAGGGTAAAATACTTTCGGCAGAGGATGCTGATCTCATCATAAAATTGACTGGAGTGGATCAAGTGCGTGGTGTTGAATCATTGTCTGTCAATTTAGTGGGCGGACTCATTCGTCCACCGGCACCTATTCTATATACACCATTCAGTCCCGCAGAGACCGGCGCTGATAGTCGGGATGAATTGCTTCGGGGCCAGGCCCGTGTATCCGGCGACCCATGGGATGGTGCCCCTTCCCGCGAGGCAAGATTTATGAAATTGATTAAAGACCGGATGCCTCAATTTGCAATGCGTGACCTGTCTCCAATTTTAGATGAAATGAGAATGGTGAAAGATCCAAAAGAAATAGACCTCATTCATAAGGCGACTCAAATTGCCGGATTGGCTATTATGGAGGCCATGCGTTCAACAAAACCGGGTGTTTATGAATATCAATTGGACGCAGCCGCAAAATATATATTCCATTTGAATGGTGCGCAAGGGGAAGGCTATTCTTCTATTATTGGTGGTGGTACGAATGCATGGATGGGCCATTATTTTCGAAAAACGGACAAACTTGTAAGTGGAGATCTTGTTCTGATGGATTATGCGCCGGATTATCATTATTATACCAGTGATGTGACGAGAATGTGGCCGGTAAATGGGAAATTCACCGATGCGCAGCAAAAGTTATGCAACTACATTATTGCCTATAGAGATGCATTATTTCGGTACATTCGTCCGGGGATTACCTCTAACGAGGTACTCGATTTGGCTGCAAAAGATATGGAAAAGTACCTTGTGGACAAAACTTTTGCAAACCCCGCCCACTTGAAGGCAGTGAAAGCTGGGATAAAATTTCGGGGCCATTTCCAGCATCCCGTAGGTATGGCCGTTCATGATGTGGGTCGTGCCCGTGGCGTTATCTTAAAGCCGGGTATGATTTTCACCATCGACCCCATGATTTGGATACCGGAGGAAAAACTCTATTATCGAATCGAAGATATGGCGCTGGTCACAAAGAATGGCGTGGAAAATATGAGTGCATTTGTACCCACTCAACTGAAAGATATCGAACGTGCAATGAAGAAGAAAGGGCTGATTCAATTTCGCCCGGCAAAGTCGTTGCCCCTTAATAAATGAATTCAATGAAGGCTGTCAATATGAAATTTATTCTTATCATAATCATCGGCAATTTTTCTGCCGGGATTTCCGCCCCCATAGACAATTATCCAAAAAATCCCAAGATTGATGCCATAAACTATATTTTCAACATTGAATTATCCGACGAAACCGATGAGATTATTTGTGAATCCAAGGTGGATGTTCGTTACTTGGAAAAAGGAATTAAGGAACTTCGCCTTGATCTGATAAATGTACAGAAGGGTAAAGGGATGAAAGTCAGCCGGGTAACATCCAATGGTGATGCATTGACTTTTAAACATAAAAATGATGAATTGTATATTAAACTGCCGGTGCCATCATCGGTGAATCAGCGCAGTCAGTACACAATTTCTTACAGAGGAGTTCCTGCGGGTGGATTTAAAATTGCCGATAATAAATATGGTGATCGTACATTTTTTAGTGACAACTGGCCCAATAAAGCCCGGCATTGGTTGCCGCTCATTGACCATCCCTATGATAAAGCCATGTGCGAATTTGTGGTCACGGCTCCGGACCATTATCAGGTCATCTCCAACGGATTATTAATAGAAGAAACGGATGGTCCCAATGGTAAACGGCTGACCCATTGGAAACAATCTGTACCCATCGCACCATGGCTTTTTGTCCTTGGCGTCGCTCATTTTGCGGTTCAATATGTGGATACCTTTGATGGTAAATCAATTCAGACCTGGGTGTATGAACAGGATCGGGATGCAGGATTTTATGACTTTGCTGAGCCGACGAAACAGGTATTAGAATTTTATACAGATTATGTAGGTCCATTTGCCTATGAAAAGCTCGCCAATATTCAGTCCAATAGTGTGGGCGGCGGCATGGAATCTGCAACAGCAATATTTTACGGTGATAAATCCGTTACGGGAAAAAGGTCCGTGCGGTGGCGAAACGTTATCATTCATGAAATTGCCCATCAGTGGTTTGGCAATGCAGTAACGGAATATGATTGGGATGATATTTGGCTGAGTGAAGGTTTTGCCACCTATTTCACCTTGCTTTTTATCGAACACCAATATGGCCGGGACGCTTTTGTTGAGGGCTTGAAATCAAGCCAAAAACGCGTAAACGCATTTTATAAAAAGAACCCCGACTACACGATAGTTCATGACAATTTAAAGGACATGGCCGACGTTACCACGGGTCAGATTTATCAGAAAGGAAGTTGGATTTTGCATATGCTGCGTGGCATTATGGGTACTGAAAATTTTTGGAAAGGGATACAATCCTATTATGCCAAGTATCAAAATCTCAATGCCACCACGGATGATTTTCGCCGAGAAATGGAAGAGGCCTCCGGCATGGATTTATCTGGATTTTTCAAACAATGGCTCAATGGTGGCGGTACCTTAAAATATGCAGGAACTTGGGAATACAAAAATGGTACGGTAAAAATCACATTGGACCAGGTACAGAATGATGGTTATTTATTCAAGATGCCATTACAGATTGGTATTTATAAACCGGGGGAGACGACGCCTGTAATTGAAACGATTCAGGTGAATAAGAAAAGGAATTCCTTCACGATTAAAGTGGATACTGAGCCAAAAAAGATTATCTTGGATCCAAATTTATGGGTGCTGATGGAAGCGGCGTTTGAGAAAAAGAAATAAAGGGGAAACCCTCTTGATTGTCCTAATTGTAAATCGTAGTGATATCTACCTATAATAGTACAAAATATCCCCAATTATAATATTTGATGTCTCTCAAATATTGAATTATATTTGCAGGCTTTATTAGACAATAAAAACAGGTTTTTAGGAAATTATGAGTAGACAATGTGATGTAACAGGAAGAAAACCCATGTTCGGGAACAATGTGAGCCATGCTCACAATAAAACCCGACGTCGGTTTGATATTAATCTTCAGAAAAAAAGATTTTGGCTGGCGGATGAAAATCGTTGGATTACCCTCAATGTATCGATACAGGGCTTACGGCTGATTGATAAAATCGGTATTCGTAAAGTGTTGAATCGAATGAGAGCTGACGGGAAAAAAGTCTAAAAAACTTTTTATACGATCGAAAGATCCTCCTTTGTTATAGCCCTTCATCGAAAGATGAGGGGCTTTTTTTTATCATGATTTTATTTACTGTATTATAAGAACTAACCCTAAGTTATGCTCCTAATTTAAGCAGGAGTGTTTATGCGTAAAGCGTCAATCAATATTTTCTTCATTTTTTCTATTCTGTTTGCAGGTGATCTCAAATCACCCGGGGAATTTCTGGGTTATAACCTGGGAGATCAATTTACCTATCACCATCGAGTGGTATCTTATGTCGAACATGTGGCGGCATCCCGTTCGAATGTAACCCTTCAACATTACGGAAAAACATACGAGCAGCGTCCCCTGTTGGTGGCGATTGTTTCCAGTCCGGAAAATATGGCGAATCTGGACCAGATTCGCAGGGATAACCTAAAACGGGCTGGTATGCTGAAAGGAAAGCCTTCGGGAAAAAAGGTTGGTATTGTCTGGCTCAGCTATAATGTGCACGGAAATGAAGCCAATTCCACGGAAGCAGCCATGAAAACACTTCACGCTTTGGCAGACCCAACCAATCGAGAGACGCAAAAGTGGTTGGAAAATACCGTGGTAATCCTTGATCCATGTATTAATCCTGATGGACGGGACAGATATACCCATTGGTTTCGCATGACCGGAAACCGCTGGCCCGATGCAGATCCAGTATCCAGGGAACATATGGAACCTTGGCCGGGAGGACGAACCAATCATTATTATTTTGATCTGAACCGGGATTGGGCATGGCAGACGCAAACGGAATCAGATTCGCGGATCAAATTGTATAACCAGTGGCTGCCCCATATCCATGTGGACTTTCACGAACAAGGAATAAACAGCCCCTATTATTTTGCACCGGCGGCAGAACCATTCCATGAATATATCACGGATTGGCAGCGGGAACTCCAAACCATGATTGGAAAAAATCACGCCAAGTATTTTGACAAGAACAATTGGCTCTATTTCACAAAAGAGGTTTTTGATCTTCTTTACCCCAGTTATGGTGATACTTATCCCACATATAACGGTGCCATTGGGATGACTTACGAACAGGCAGGCCACAGCCGCGGCGGCCTTGCGATTGAAACGGAAGATGGAGATACCCTGACGCTTTTGGATCGGATTACCCATCATTATACAACAGGATTGTCCACCGTTGAGGTAGCGTCTCAAAATGTCAATCGTATTGTAGACGAATTTGTGAAGTTTTTCTCGGAAGGGAAGAATAATCCAAAGGCTGAATACAATACGTATATTATTTCAAAATCCAATCATATAGATAAACTGAATGATCTCCAGGGTTGGTTGGATAAAAATGGAATCCAGTATGGTACAGCCAGTGCCAGTCGATCCTATAAAGGATTTAATTATAAAACGGGGAAAACCGGTTCTGTGAAAATAAATGTGGGCGATTTGGTTATTTCTGCCAACCAATCGAAGTCCGTGCTCGTTCAGGTTTTGTTTGAGCCCAAAACAACCTTAAGGGACACATTGACTTATGATCTCACCGCATGGGCCATACCCTATGTTTACGGCTTGGATGCGGTTGCAGTTAAAAGTAATGTCAAAATGTCCACAGCGAAACAATTTGTCTCAAAAACTGAAAAACCTTCAGGTGTTCCCTATGCCTATATCCTTCCCTGGAAGGGAATTTGGGATGTTAAATTTTTATCGGTTCTATTTAAAAATGATGTAGTTGTTCGGGTAACAGAAGAACCTTTCGAATTAAACGGTAAAACTTTTGATAGTGGTACGTTGGTCATTACGCGAAAAGGGAATGAAAAACTGGGAAAGAATTTTGATCATATTATCCAGAAAACGGCTCTGGAAAATCATCGGAATTTGACAGTGGCAAGTACAGGGTTTGTGACAAAAGGAAAAGATTTTGGCTCGTCATCTATGCGGGTGGTGAAAGCGCCGAAAATCGGATTGGTTTCCGGGGAGGGTGTAAGCAGTTACCGTTATGGCGAAGTGTGGCATTTCTTTGAGCGGCAAATTGAGTTCCCTATTACCGTCATTAATAGTGACTATTTTAACCGTATTCCCAAACATGATTTTGATGTCATTATCCTTCCCTCAGGCAGTCATGGTTATATAAATAAGGAGTCAGTGAATGAACTGCGCAACTGGGTGAAAAAAGGCGGGCGATTAATTCTGATGGATTCGGCCATGGACCAATTTGTGGATAAGGATGGATTCGGATTAAAAAGATTCGCCACAGAAGATGAAAAGAAAGCATCTGAGGAAAAAAATAAAAAGCGGAAATTGGCTGAACGGTTAAAATCCTATAAAGATAGACGGCGGGACCGTCTTACTGATAATGCCTACGGTTCCATCGTTAAAATTGAAATGGACCCGTCCCATCCACTGGCGTTTGGATATGGAGAGGATTATTTTTCCTTAAGAATTCGAAATCATCATTATGCATTTTTACCCGATGGTTGGAATGTGGGAGTCACCCACGATTCCACTGCATTGGTCAGCGGATTTGTGGGGATTAAGGCTCAGGAGAATTTTCGGGAATCCATGGTGTTTGGCGTAGAAAGTATGGGCCGGGGCAACGTGGTGTATTTAGCCGACAACCCTTTGTTCAGAGCATTCTGGCTTAATGGAAAATTATTGTTTGGGAATGCTGTTTTTATCGTTGGAAATTAATTCATGTACAGGCACGATTAATCGCGTCTGTACTGGGAAAAAATGAAAAAAATATTACCCTTATTATTTATCGCTTTTTTGGGGTGCAGTCAATCGGATTTCCAACTGGAAACAGTTGATGCGGCGGCGCTGCATCAACAGATCGCCACCCATAAAGGAAAGGAAGCTGTCTTAGTCAATTTTTGGGCCACCACTTGTGCCCCATGTTTGAAAGAATTTCCAATGATTGTCGAACTGTCGAATAAATATAAAGATAACGGAATAAAAATTTATTTTGTCACAACCGATTGGATGGACTATAAAGATAGAGCCATTGCCTTTCTTGAAAAACAAGGTGTGAAAGGGGTAACCTTTATCAAAGAGGAAGGGAACGATAATAATTTCATCCGCGCCATAAATGATGATTGGTCAGGGGCACTTCCGTTCACGATTGTTTTTGATAAAAATGGCAATATAACAGATCATTGGGAAATGGAAAAGGATAAGACCCGTTTTGAATCAGCCATAAAGAAAGCAATTGAATCATGAAATTTGAACCATTCCAGTTAGAGCGTCAGCAATCCATTTGGGAGAACAAGGTAGATTATAATTTATCTGAGAGTGGCATTCATCCCGGGACATTAAAATCACTATTTTCAAGCAATTTCATCGAAAAGATCGAGAATACAGAACTTACCTATGGATTTACAGAAGGATCCCCAGAATTGAGGCAGTCTATCGCTTCTATTTATACCGGTGCTACCCCCGACAATGTCCAGGCCTTCAATGGTTCTGCTGAAGCCAATATGGTCGCCATTTTGTCCTTGTTAGAAAAAGGCGATGAAATGGTCTATATGGTACCTAATTATCTCCAGATTTACGGCTTCGCCAGAGGATTGGGAGTCAATGTGAAAACTTTCTCCCTCCACGAATCCTTGAACTGGCAGCCTGATTTGGATGAATTAAAAAACCTTGTATCTGAAAAAACCAAAATGATTTGTATTTGCAATCCCAATAATCCCACTGGTGCTGTGCTGCCGAAAGAAACGGTGCATCAAATTGGTGAAATTGCCCAGGGTGTAGGTGCATGGATATTATTGGATGAAGTCTATCGCGGGGCGGAGCTAAATCGTGAGGAATGCACGTCTTTCTGGGATTTGGGATATGACAAAACAATTGTGAATTGTGGACTTTCCAAAGCGTACGGACTCCCAGGATTGCGAATTGGTTGGTCTGTTGCCAATTCGGATTACATCCAACAATGCTGGGCAACTCATGATTATACGTCTATTGCTATAGGGCGAATGAGCGATATCATTGCGGCCCATGTACTGCATCCCACTCGCCGGATGGAAACATTAAACTGGACTCGGGATGCCTTAACTGCGAATTTAGGTCTATTCCAAAATTGGATATCCGAATTCGATAGTAAAATGCGGTTTATTCCACCGGAAGCAGGGGCCATGGCATTTGTGGGGTATGACTGGGATATCAATTCAACCAAACTGATCGAAAAGGTGCGGGAAGAAGCCAGTGTCATGCTGGTGGCGGGGGATTGGTATGGCATGGATCATTATCTCCGGTTTGGTTATGGTGCCAAACAAAGTGATCTTGAGGCAGCATTGGAGCGCATTACACCTATATTTAAATCTCTATGATCGATTTTCCAACAGAAGTGATCAAAGCCTATAATCGGTCAAAATCATCTATCCGAAAAACACCTTTGGAGCATTCCCCCTATTTGAGCAACCTCATCGATGGGAATGTTTATCTAAAACTGGATAATATTCAGAAAACCGGTTCATTCAAATTTCGTGGTGCTGTTAGTAAAATGACCTCTATAAGTGCAACAGAAAAGGAAAAAGGTGTGGTAACCGCCTCCACAGGAAATCATGGTGCTGCATGTTCACTGGCAATGTCTTTACTTGGGATTGATGGTAAAATTGTGGTACCCACAATCGTCCATAAAAATAAGGTGAATAATATTTTGAATTTCGGTGGCAAAGTAGAATACCATGGGGATGATTGCCTCATTGCAGAAGAACGGGCTCAGGAAATTTCCAAAACAACTGGCGCAACCTATATTTCTCCCTATAATGATCCAGCCATCATTTGCGGTCAGGGTACCATGGGTTATGAAATAGATCAAGATTTAAAAAACATCGATTCTGTATTTGTGTCCGTGGGCGGCGGTGGGTTGATTTCTGGGGTTGGAGGATACTTGAAATCCGTTCAGAAAAATGTAAAAATGGTTGCCGTTTCGCCGAAAAACTCCTGTGTCATGTATGAATCTATAAAAGCGGGGAAACAGCTGGATTTACCTTCGGACCCGACCCTTTCCGATGGTACAGCTGGCGGCGTTGAAATGGGTTCTATTACATTTGAATTATGCCAAAGAATCATTGATGAATTTATATTGGTGACGGAGGACGAAATCGCCGATGGTATTCGCATCGGTGTGGAAAAACATCATCAACTCATCGAAGGGGCAGCCGGAGCTGCCATTGCTGGATTTATGAAACTAAAAGATAAACTCAATGGCCAGACGGTCGTAATCGTCATATGCGGTGGGAATATCAGTTCTGAAGTATTAAAGAGCATACTATAATGCGAATTATCAACTTGGTTGAAATTAAATCTGTTCTCCCAAACGTTGATCTCATGAAAGAGATTGAAGCGGGATTTGTGGCCTATACCCGTGGTGACGTTGTGGTGCCGCCTGTGGGAGAATTGCAATTCGAGTCGCCGCCGGGAGATGTACATATCAAATATGGATATATCAAAAATGATGATGTATATGTAATCAAAATTGCGTCTGGTTTTCCACGGAATTCAGATAGGGGACTACCAAACGGGAATGGCATGATGCTGGTATTTAACCAGAAAACCGGCGAACCCATGGCCATCCTGAAAGATGAAGCACACCTCACCGATGTGAGGACTGCAGTGGCTGGTGCCATTTGTGCGAAATATTTATCGCCGAAAATAGTGAAGAGTATTGGAATTGTAGGCACGGGTCTCCAGGCGAAAATGCAATTGGAATATCTCAACAGTATCATTAATTGCAATAATGTGATAGTGTGGGGAAGGCGTGAAACATCCCTGCTGAAATATCAATCGGAAATGAAAAACGCCGGGTTTGAGATTACCACTACTACTGATATAAATGATGTGATGGACAACTGCCAATTGATTGTAACGTGCACGTCAAGTGAAACCCCCTTATTAAGCCGGGTAAATCCCGGGACGCATATAACCGCCATGGGTTCCGATACCTTAACGAAACAGGAACTGGTACCATCCATTTTAACGGAGGCGGATTTGGTGGTCGCGGATAGTAAATCCCAATGTGAAGTTCGGGGTGAAATTCATCAAGCATTGAAATCGAATGATTTTTCCATGGATGATGTGGTGGAACTTGGAGATATTATATCTGGAAAAAAAACAGGGAGAACGTCTGATTCTCAGATTACGATTGCAGATTTAACCGGCGTGGCTGTTCAGGATATACAAATTTCAAAAGCGGTTCTGAAGTATTTACTTTAAATGCCTCCCTTTTTTTGTGAAGTCGTAAAATATACCGTAATATCACCCACATTAAAATGGGAGTTTCATCATGATTAAGTACCTTAAACAAACAACAATTTTAGCGTTTTTACTGACCTTTACTTTTGCCGGTGAACTGGATCTTGGTGCATCCATGCCAATGGGTGATGTTAAAATGACCGATATTTCAGGAAAGACGGTGACCTTAAACGATATCAAAATGGAAAACGGCTTACTGGTGAATTTTTCGTGTAATAAATGTCCATGGGTCATAGCCTGGCAGGATCGTTACAATTCCCTGTCCGAAGTGAGCAATAAGAATAAGATTGGCTTTATTACGATCAATCCCAATACAAAAAATAGAGCTAAGATTGGTGAAGGACTGGATGATATGCGTGATTTTTCCAAAAAATACGGCCACAATTTTCTTTACACAGTTGACAAGGGGGCCGAATTAGCCACCGCATTTGGCGCCACCAAAACACCCCATATTTATTTATTTGACGGAAAAGGTAAACTCGTTTACCGCGGTGCCATTGATGATAATGCCCGCAAACCTAAAAAAGTAAAAAATACATATTTGATGGATGCAATCCAGGCAGTGGGGAATGGTCAAACGATAACAGTTGCAGAAACCCGTGCCTTGGGCTGCGCTATTAAATTCGCTGAAAAGTAATAGCGTAATACCGACAGGAAAACTATGGTATACAAAAATATTTTAGTTAGTCTCTGCGGTAGAGGTGACGAATCAATTGTTATTAATGAAGCAATTAACATTGCTGATGGTGGACAATTATCATTCGTCCATGTGAATGACTTGCATGCTGGCGAAATGTCAATGATGATGGACGCACCGGATAAAAAATATGAGGAAGCTGATATTAAAGAATGGGTGGAATCTGTTAATAAAAATATTGCAGAAAAATCAAATTATATTGTTTTAACCTCCGAGTCCGTTTCTAAAGCCATTGGAGATGCGACAGCAGATATGGACCTTTTGATTCTCGGACATCGAAAACAAAGTTTTTTTAAACATCATTTCTTTGATTCAGTAGATGAAGGAATTGTCAATACATCTAAATGCCCAGTGTTGGTCGTCCCTAAGTAAACTCAATTCACTTTAAGTATAGATAAATTGAGGTAGTTTCCCTCCTCTTATTTACTATGGAGTATTTCATGATCCGCCGTTATTTTTTTCAAATTCTTTTCTTTACATATCCCATCTTATTGGGAAATGAATCCGCGATTGACTTAAAAACATTTCCCCGGCCAACCATGAATGCAGTTGAATCACCCGGTGGAATTCTCATTGACGGTTATGTGAATGAATCGGCATGGATGGTAGCGGATTCTATTACAGAATTTTACCAGTCCCAACCCAATCCAGGGTATCTTCCTACAGAAAGAACAGTGGTTCGCGTTTTATATGATAAGGACTTTCTGTATGTGTCCGCCATTCTTTACGATTCTGAACCGGATAAAATAATAATCGAAAGCCTGGAGCAGGATTTCGATTCACAGAGCTCGGATGTTTTTGCCATCATGCTGGATACATTTAATGATGATAAAAGCGGTTATGTATTTTTATTTAATCCTGCTGGCGCCATCAAGGACATGTATATTAATAATGACGGTACAAGCCTGAACCGTGCATGGG
>CATMGX010000020.1:0-20449 GCA_950067765.1 uncultured Fidelibacterota bacterium | reverse complement strand
CTGGGGCGAAAGAAGCGATGCTTATTAAACTGATTCAATTTGACCAACACGGTATACCCAAACCTGATAAAAAAGAAGAAGAAACTAATTTTTTTGACGTAATTGTGGCCATTGTCGATGCTTCGTCGAAAAAGGAGAAAGAAGAGCCTCATGCTGATAATATTCAAACTGTTCTGACTTTTTCTATTAAAACGATTGATGTGGAAACGGGGCAAACGCTGAACTCTCATTATATCAGTGCCGAACATACCGGTGGCGGCCGTGGAAAATCCTTAAAAACAACTTTGCGCCAAGCCCGGCGAAAATTATCCTTGAAATTGCGCCAAATGTATAAGCTAACCAGTCAGGTAATCGGTTTTGATCGAAAAGAAGTCATGCTGCTCTTAGGCAAAGAAATGGGTGTTAAAAAGGGAACCATCTTTGAAATTTCTTCATTGGATGAGACGAAAATATTCGATAATCATGAAATCGATGTCCCTGGCAGATCGGTGGCGCTTGTCCGAGTAATGGAATTGAGTGGGGATGCAAATCGCAGCCAAATAGTCCGGCGCTGGGGAAAAATCAAAAAAGAATATAAGGCAACAGAAAAGACGCATTTTATACCAGCCTTCTATTTAACCGGCTCTTTGGGTGCTGATCAAAATGACTTTAATATTGGAGGCGGAATTAACTTTAACCCCTTTAATAAAACTAATTTCAAAATTGGGGTTCAAATCGGATCTGCCCAAGACAGCAGAAACAATCACGATTTTATTTTAGGCGTACCTTTTGGTCTAACCACTAATATTATTCATACACCTTCCTTTACGCTTGGAGGCACAATTAACCTTCATGCCAACGCGGTTTTCAGACAGGATGACGATAATCATTCTGCATCTGCTTTTTATGGAGTACCTAAAATTGGCGCTGAAACAACCTTTATGACATCTCCTCACAGGGATTGGATCTTGGGCATTGAATATGCCGTGGGTTCCATTACAGGCGGATGGGGTTATACAGAAGGTGAGGGAGATAATGTGGATACAGAGCCAGCAATATGGGATTCCAAAATGGGGCCATCGCCTACCATCAATCCATCTGGGTTATTTCTTACTGTGGGAATCCGGTTTTTGAATTTTTAATTTTTAGGGAAAGGTATAAAAGACAAAATAGTTCGAGGATGTTCATCTGTAATCATGAGAAATCCTTTTTTATCCAGCCGAACTAAGCCCTCCCAATTACGGGATTTTTCTTCCATTACAAGTTGAATCGGCGCTGTGTTTGTTCGGACAATTTCTTTTGAGTTAATTTTGAATTCTACTAGCCGTTCCACATGATCATATTGCTGATGCGTTAACCCTTCCTCAAAAACATCTAAAATGGTGTCTTCTGCTGGGAGTAGTCTTTTCTTTTCTCCCGGCCAAAAATAATTTAATGCCCAGAAGCGGCCATGACTATCTATATCTGTTACATCCGTAATTCTATATTCTACATTTGGGAAAGATACGGAGGCTTTATGTTTTAGAGAAGTCGTGTACAATTCTGCATTTGGGTCAGCATTAACATTGGCGCCATTGGCTTCAAATAAAATCATGAGTCGGTATTTATATTTAAGAATGCTTTCATAGCCCATATTTTTAATATTTACAGGTAATTTTATGGGTTCCAATTTTTCAGAATTAATAGTTAATCTTTTCTGCTTGAAATCCATTTTACCCGAAACGAGAAAGCTATGCATGACACCATCATGTTTCGACTCCATCACCAGATATGCGTTATTTCCGCTGAAGCAAACCGCTTCAAACCCTTGGAATCCCCCAATCGCATCATCGAAGTTGGGAAAAATTAAGTCTATTTTTTCAGGTATCAGTGCATCAACACGATCACTTTCCAGCCAATTATTGATTTGGTCTTTCTTAAGAAAATAAAATCCCGGTGCTTCTTTATTAACATATTGGGGCATCAAAATTAAATTGTCCCCATACCATGCCAAGCCAGACATTTCCAAGTTTCGTTCTGCCGCTTCGCCTTTTAAAGGTATTTCAATCGGCAGCACTTCATCCGCTGACATGAATTGAATTGAAAATAGAATCGTAATTATTAATTTCATTTTTTATCCTAAGCTTACTTCACGTATTTCTTATACCAACCCACAAGACGATCCATATAATCCAGCTTATGAGCCCGTTCAATCAACCCATGGGGCTCACGGGGGTAGAGTACCAATTCTGTATCTACTCCTTTAATTCTTAATGCCTGCCACAATTCCATACTTTGTTCAGGATGTACACGATCATCCTTCAGTCCGTGGATAATTAAGGTCGGTGTATGGGCGATATTGATATGTGAAATGGGTGATCTTTCCCAATGGAGTTCTGGGTTATCAAACCACCACTGATTCCAATGAACAACGGACATTTCATAAGGGATATCCGTGGTGCCAGTAAAACTAATCATGTTTGTAAGTCCCGCAGCCACCATTGATGCTTTAAAGCGATCTGTATGTTTGGTTGCTGCCCAGGCGGAAAAATACCCACCATAGGACCAGCCACCGGTTCCTACTTTATTATTATCCACAATTCCTTCCGCAACAAGGTGATCAATTCCTGAGAGTACATCTTCAAACTCCATCCCGCCCAAATCGTCATGATCCGCTTTTGAAAAGGCAACACCTTTACCACCGCTACCCCGATAATTTGGTTCTAAAACAACAAATCCTTCCGCTGCTAAAAGCTGAACCGGGTAAGTGGCCCGGGTATTCCACCCATCCAGACTGGTGCCTTCAGGGCCACCATGGATCTGTAAAACAAGAGGGTATCTCTTTCCTTTTCTGTATTTCAAGGGATAGGTAAGTACTCCTTCAATCTCGAGCCCATCTGGTCCGAACCATGAAATGGTTTCCTGTTTTGCCAAATCAATTTCATCAAACCCTTTGTTTGTGTGGGTAAGTCTTTTAATGACCTTTGACCCTAAAGATCCTACATATAATTCATTGGGGTGAACATGGGTACTGGCCGTAATAACCAGTTTCCCAGATGGTTTGTGAAAAGAAATAGAGGACAGGATTTCACCCGGGGACAACACATCGGTTTGGTTGGCAATCCCTTCCGGAGTTTTTCCTTTTGTATCTATGGTTGAAAGAACCGTTTTGGTTCCGCGATAAGATTTTGCCAATATTGTTTGATCATCAACCCAGTCTACTGTTACAAATGATTCTTTAAAATCCGGCGTCAATAAGCTGGCCTTTCCTCCTTTGACTGGAACAACATAAATATTTTGGGCTAAAGGATCATTATAACTGGTGGCGCCTAAGAAAGCCAGGCGCTCATTGTTTGGTGAAATAGCCATATCACCCAGTTTCCCCGGTGTTTCCAATATTTTCTTTGGGTGTCCACTGGGGGTTTTTACCCGATAGATAGAACGTTCCAATAAATCCCTGTCAGCCCCCGTTTTATCCGTAGCCTGGAATACAATTGTTTTGCTATCCGAAGACCACTTGAAACTGGCCACATTCAAATCTTGTTTAAACACTTTCTGGTAGGTAGCGGCTTTTACATTATAAACCCACAAACGAGTATAGATATGCAGCTGATCCATCACAATCATATCAAGCCCTTCTTTTTCCGCTTTTTTCTGATCGTCAGATTTTTGATCCCGAGAAGTAAAGGCAATCCATTTCCCATCAGGGGACCACTGGTAGGAACCCACCCCTGTTTTATGGTCCGTTAACAATTTTGCTTCCCCTCCTTTGAAGGGCATAATATAAATTTGGGTTCCAGGGTTGTGATCTTTCCTTCTGGACAAAAATGACAGATTCCCCTTAGGGGTCCATTGAGGAGACCAGCTATTCACCGGAGAAAAAGTATATTGTCGCTGATCAGTTCCATCCAATTTGGTAACCCAAATTTCGCGATAACTGCCACCCCGTTTTTCATCGGTACCGCGAGGGATGATTTTCACGTAAGCGATATAATTGCCACTGGGATCAATGACAGGTTGGGCGATATAGCGTATATTCACAATATCCTCCGCTGTAATGGGACGGCCCGCCCAACCGATAGACAATAAAAATATAAATAGGGTTAATTGTCGTTTCATCATGTTCTCCTTAAAGGGGGTTTTCTTTTCCGGGGCGATAGGAACTTTCCAAGTTTAATTTAATATCTTCCAGATCCATCCACACAGGTTTCATTTGGTGCTTTGCAAACAATTTGGCCTGGTCATCATAATGAATAGAATTGGAATCTTGTGTGGCCGAACCAAACTGGTGGATGCTTTGAGCAAATACATTTCCATCTGGGTCCCATTCCACAATTTCGTAATAACAATCTCCAGCAGTTCCGATTAGGACGCCTTCTTTTTCCTTTGAATAAATAGCGCGTAAAATGTCCGGGCCTCCGCTTAATGGCAAATCCGTATTCCCTCTTCGAAGCCGCATAATATCACCCCATTTTACTTCAACTCTGCCAAATGTATTCTTTAATGTATTGACTGTTTTTTGTAATCGTTTCATAATGCGTGAGTAATCATATTTATACTTAGTCGGATTGAATTTTGGGCGAATAGCGCTAATGGCTAAATGAGCGGCTGTATTTAAACTATCCGTATCCAAATTCCAGTTTTGGAGTAATTCCAGTGCTTTGGTAATGTGAGGATCTTCGCTGGACGCTTCTGCTAAAAACTTCTTTAAATTCACCGCCATAACGGACTTTTCGGAATATTTGGTATCAAATTTATATTGGTAAAATTCTTCCCGGGTGATGGATTTATCTTTGCCAAATGTTTCGTGAGCCCTCAACGCCCGATTGGTTTGGAACATCTCAATCCCCAAATTCTGCGGATAAAATGACCCATCCGGATTGTCCCCACCTATGGAGGCCAAAAATGGCGTACTATTGCAATTCTGGATAAAGCCTGATTGTGGATTCACCACCTGAGGTAGATCATCAAAGGCAAGATAACCACGCCACAATGAATAGGCTGTATTTCCCGGTACAATGCCACGCCAATCATAGTTATCATTTCCGCGAATGGGAAGCAATGCGTTATACACATAAAATAGATTTCCGTTTTTATCCGCATATCCCGTATTGAACATGGGAAGCGCCAACATACTCATGGCTTTTCCAAAATCTTCCAGGTTTCGCGATTTATTCATTCTGAACCATTGTTCAACCTGCCGGACTTCTCCAAACCCTGAAAACCGAACCGCATACGTTCCATGGGGATTCCGAATGACTGGGCCATGAATGGACCAAAGTGTTTCTCGTTTGAATGTCCATTTAAATGGGCCCCATAGTTTCACCGTGATTTTTGCTTCCCGAACTTCCAATGCTTCCCATTTCCCATGAATAAAATATTGATTTTCATCTTCTGGATGTATTTCCAACTCATAAACATCAATTAAATCAGGTGAATTCACTGTATGGCTCCACCCAATATTTTCGTTATGACCTACAAACACTACGGGAGATCCAGGGAATAGCCCCCCATTCATATTCCAACCTTCTTCACTATGGAGGTGAGCTTCATACCACGCCACCGGTCCGGTCCAGGGCTGGTGAGAGTTAATAGCAATTCGGGTATATTTGTCAGCAGAACGGCTTGGAGCGACTGCAATAACATTCGATCCCAACAATGTTTGGTCAAATGGGCCCCATTCTATCGCCTCACGGTCAAATGCGAATTCTGGCTTTTCATCTGAAGCCAACTTCCCAAGAACGCGATCTAAACCAAACATGAGGGGTGTTCGGTGAACAAATCCCGCCACAATATCTTTTCCTGAAACAGGAAATATCCCCTTAAGGACTTCCTCTGGGTGACGTTTTGCATAATGATTGATCCCATCGGCATATCCATCACAAATGGCACGAACATCTTCAGATAATTGCATTTCGTAGCCACTTTCAACCACGTCCCATATTCGAAGCAACTGGACCATATAATCATTAGCGGCGCCATCTTTACCATATATCGTCGCCAATTTCCCTCGAGTAGCCATTAAAATATTTTGAATGGTTTTAAAATCGTCCTCTGAATGGGCGTAGGCTAAACCATATGCCGTATCCTTATCTTTTTCTCCAAAGATGTGGGGTACACCCCATGTATCACGATAAATGGTTACATCATAATCTGAGAATGAATCCAATGCAATCGGTTCATTAAATAAGGGTACATAATTTTTTCCTCCAGTAATCAGGGCAATTAACAACAGGCCTATTAACCAATAATATTTTTTTCTCATACTAATGCTACCATCTTGTCAATTTCAATTCCCAAGTTGTTCAAATCCTCTAGCAATTGATCCTCTCCCACGTAATGAATCCCGAGGAATCCCTGTTTTTCGGCTGCTTTAATATTATCTATTAGATCATCAATAAAGACAGACTCATTCGCTTTTGCTCCGGATTTTTCCAGGGCATATTCATAAATAGCACTATCCGGTTTTCTGGACCCTGCATCAAATGAATAAATTCCACCATCAATATATTCTAAAAATGAAACTTGAGATTCCAGCTCATCTTTGATATGTCGAGGGTTGGTGTTTGACAAAAGCCAAATAGTGTAATTTGAAGAAAGTGATTTGAGGAAAGACACAATTTCTGTTTCTTTCCCCAATAGTTTTTGCCACCCCCGCCAGAAATCCGATTCTTTTAAATAACATGGCTGGGGCAGTCCATCACGAAAAGATAAAAAGAACTCATGTCCGGAAATTTCTCCCCTTTCATAGGCATAATGCACTTCAAGGGGGAAGGCATCTTTGATGATGTCTATTGGTAAATCAGTACTGTCTGCTAAGTATTGGATATACCGATCTGGATGAATATGGATCAGCACATTGCCGATATCGAAGAAAATATTTTTAATCATTAAGAGTGGTATTATTATGTTAAGAGAGGGCAGGAAATTAAGAAATGGGCCTGAATATTCTGAGAGATTTGGTAAAGTGGAAAATGGTTTGTAAATTTATTAAAATGATGAAAAACAAGTATCCGTTTTGCAAACATTCACTATTTCAAAATTAAGTGCTATAAAAAGAAACAATTACCAACAATCGGGAACAGGTGATGAAACGATCATACCCGGAGCCAGACTAGAAGCAACCGATAGAACTGGCAGTAGCAGTTATAGCGGAACGAGCAGTGGCGGAAATTCCGGCGGATCGGGAAGTGGTTCCAATATTACTATTGATAAGAAAAAATAGTTTTTACCATTTAAAAGGACCATCTACCGATTTCCATAGATACCAAGCAGCAACAGTTCGGTAAGGGCGCCACATGTCAGCCTCCATCTCCATTTCTTTGGGTGTAGGCAAACGATCCATTTTGTTGAGTCCCATAAATCCTTTTTGAATACCTAAGTCTCCAAAAGGAAATACATCGGGGCGGACGAGGGTAAACATTAGAAACATATCGGCGGTCCATTGACCAATGCCTTTCACTTTGATCAATTCGGTGCTTATTTCTTCATCAGACAATTGATCAAGATTTGACAAATCAACTTCCCCTTTTTCCCATTTATCAGATAAGTCGCGGATATAGTTGGCTTTTTGGTGAGAGAGTCCTACCGAACGCAAGGTTTCATGGGGAATGGTTAAAACATCTTTTGATTTGGGAAATGACTTGGAATTAAACAGGTTTTTAAAACGTCCATAAATAGTGGATGCAGCCTTACCACTCAATTGCTGATAAACAATAGATTGCACTAATGATTCGTAATAATTATCAATGGGGTTGAATTCCGGTGGACCATATTCATCGATCAAGCGCCCCATTCGGGAATCTGATTTTCTTAAGTAATTTAAAGCTTTTTGAATCTCCATTACGATCTCTTTGAACAAATATAAAGTTGAAGAAGACTGGTTTCGTCAAATGGTTCTCCATCATAATCGCCCCATTTTTCCTCTATAGTAAAATCCGAATCTAAAAGGACTCTATCCATGGTGTCTGGGTAAATCATACGCATATCAAATTCATATTCGTCCACACTACCACCATCTTCTCGATCAAAATACCAATGAATATGGTTTATTTCTGTATCTTCTTCAAATTGGTTTTTTTGCCAAATGTCGCACTTTCCACTATCTGGGTGGTTAATCGTCATTTCTTTATATTTCTTATCTATATTACGATAAAGAAACTCAGGGTCCGGGACGAAAATATCTAAAAGGAATTTCCCGTTTTCTGTTAAATGGTTTTGTACGGCACCTAAGCATTGGGCCATTTCTTCCTCCGTGAATAAATGAAGAAATGAATTGAATGGAATAAAAATTAAATCAAATTTTTGACCGAGAGTAAAATGCCGCATATCGCCTGTAATGAACTTTCCATTAAAGCGTTTTGATTTACAATGGTGAATGAAAACAGAACTTAAATCTAAGCCTGAATAATTAAATCCTGATTTTATTAGGTGTGTTGCAACCCGGCCCGTACCACAGGCCAACTCCAAAATGGGGCCATTGGTTTGTTTTGCCCAATATTCATAAAATGGAATATCGTCTATCTTATGGGCAGTGCATGCATCATATAGGGCTGGGTTATTATACATTTGGATTTTCATGCTTTGTTTAAACAAACATGATAATTTAGAAAATTATAATTCAGCTTTGATGGCTTTACGTTCTCCGTCAATCCGTTTTTTGTCTTCGCCTTTTTCTTCCAAAATATTCAGGACTTCCAGGGCTTGATGATACAAGCCCTGCCCTTTAAGTACATTCACAAGTGTCATGGTGGCCAATCGTGGACTAATCGCGACCCCTTCCACACTTAAATCTTTGGGAAGTGGGGTTTTTGATTTATCCTTTTTGGGGATATGGGGGATTGTAGAAACTGAAGGCTTTTTTTCTTTTTTCTTTTTTGGCTTTGGTTTTGTTTTAGTTTTTTTATCTGATAGAAAATCTTTCGCAAATTGATTGCCAGGGTCTACCTCTTGTGCCCGTTTCCAACTTGTTTTTAATGTGGTTGGAGAACGATCCAATTGTTCCTGAACCATGGGGAGAGATGTGGCGGCATTTTTATGATCGGGAATTTGGGTGAGTACTTTTTTCATCCATTTTTCAGCCACCGATAAATTCCCCAACCCTAGTTCTGCTTGAGATAAAATAAATTGTCCATCAATTGAATTAGGATGATGCTCTAACCCAATTTCACACACACGCTTCGCCCGATCATACTCCGCCTTGGCTTGATATACTTCTGCTAAAACAGGAAACAATACCGTATCAAAATGATCGGCAAAATAAAGTTCCAATTCCGTTAGGTTTGTGAGATTCATTTACCTACGATTATCCTGAACCCAATTCGTAATATAATCCACCGTATCCCGCACAGGTGTGCCAGGGCCAAATAGTTTTCCCATGCCCATTCCCTCTAATGTTACTACATCTTTTTTTGGAATAATACCTCCCCCAACCAAAAGTACATCATCCAACCCTCTGTCTTTCATCAAATTCAATACATTGGGAAAGATAGTCATGTGGGCATTATTCAAGCTGGAGAGGGCAATGACATCAGCATCCTCCTGTAACGCAGCGGATACAATCATTTCTGGTGTTTGGCGTAAGCCAAGATATATCACCTCCATACCCGCATCACGGTAGGCAGCTGCCAAGACTTTAATCCCTCTGTCATGACCATCTAAACCGGGCTTAGCCATGAGTATTCTTATTTTACGTTTCATAATTTCAAATTATTTGATGGGGAAATTACAATAAAAAAGAAATTGAGTCGAGGAATGAGAATTATGGATTTTTGCTATCTAAAACAAAGGTCACTGGTCCATCGTTCACCAAAGCCACATCCATCATAGCGCCAAACTCTCCCGATTCAACAGGAACGTCTTTTCCTTTTAATTGAGCCATAAAATATTCATAAAGGGTCTCGCCTCTTTCCGGTGGTGCAGCATGGATAAAACTGGGACGACGACCTTTTCGTGTATCCCCACAAAGCGTAAACTGACTAATAACCAAAGCGGAACCACCTACATCTTGTATGGATAAATTCATTTTCCCATTTTCATCATCAAAAACCCGAAGGTGTGTGATCTTTTCCGAAAGAAAATCCGCATCTTCTTTTTCATCTATGTCAACCACACCAATTAAAATCACAAATCCATGTTCAATATGTCCGACTACTTTTTCCTTTACAGTAACAGAGCCACGCTTGGCTCGTTGGATCACAGCGATCAATCAGACACCCAGACGTTTTGCTTCCCGTAAGTATCCCGCAGTTTTTTCAGGAAGGATGAATGGGCAGAAACTTTCACATTGTGGGCATAAATCCGCTGCTGCTTTCCTCTTTCTGAAGCCATATGGAACATGAGACCACACCCACCTTTGTGCCCTTTCGCCATATCTAAAAGCGCATCTACATCTGCAGGAGACATTTGATCTGGCTCGATACGAATATTCACATTTTTTGAATAAATTTCTCTCGCCTTTTCCACATTCACAATTTCGTCTGCAATCATTTTTAAATCTGAAAAATCAGTTTCATCCGTGGGTTTACCCGAAATAAAAACAACAGAATCATTTTTGATTAATTCTTTATACTTTGCGAATGTATCACTAAATGCTAAAATTTCTGCCTGACCACCCAAACAGTCTAATTTAAAAAATGCCATCTGATTGTTCTTCCGATCAAAATGCAATTTTACATCAGAAATGGCTCCCCCAACACGAACCTTGCTCCCATTCCGATGTTCTACTTTTTCAGTAAAATCAAAATTGGAAAATTCTTCCAGATCCTCCGCATATTTCAGTAAGGGATGCCCCGAAAGATACATGCCCAAGACTTCCTTTTCATTTTCCAGTAATTGGGGTTCAGACCATTCTTCTATCTGGGGTAAGGATGGTACCATAGAAATATCCTGCCCATTGGTACTGGAGACGCCAAATAGATCCACTTGATTTCGCGCTTTATTTTCTTGTATCGTTTGACCATATTTCAACGCCTTTTCAATAACAGCATATTTTTGTGCGCGATTCCCCTCTAATCCATCCAAAGCGCCTGCCATATTCAAGCTTTCCAGCACTTTTCGGTTCACAGATTTCAAACTCATATTGGCGGTAAAATCAAATAATGAGTCAAATTTTCCATGTTTATCCCTTGCTTCCACAATTTGATCTAACGCTTTGGTCCCCACATTTTTAATAGCATTTAACCCAAAAGAAATGGTTTTATTATCCACAGGGCGAAAATTGGTCCCGGATATATTCACATCTGGAGGATCCACCTCAATTTTTAATTTTCGACATTCATTAATCAAAATGACAACCCGATCAATATTGGACATTTCACTGGTGAGGTTTGCACTCATAAATTCTGCCGGATAATGGGTTTTAAGCCAGGCCGTCTGGTAGGCTATATAGGCATAGGCTGTTGAATGACTTTTATTAAATCCATATTCAGCAAATTTTTCAATCAATTCATAAATCTCTTCGCCCTTCTTTTTAGAAATATCATGTTTTTCCAGCGCACCATCGATAAACTTCACTTTTAGTTCATCCATGGATTTTTTATCTTTCTTCCCCATAGCCCGGCGCATGATATCTGCTTCAGCCAGTGTAAAACCTGCAATTTCATGGGCGATCTGCATCACTTGTTCTTGATAAACAATAATGCCATAAGTTTCGTTCAAAATTGATTCCATGGCCGGATGGGTATATTTAATTTTCTTTTTCCCATGTTTACGGGAAATAAAGTCATCAATATTATCCATGGGTCCGGGGCGATATAAGGCATTCATGGCAATGAGATCCTCAATAACGGTGGGCTTTAGCTTTTTCAAAAATTCCCGCATTCCGGAAGATTCAAACTGAAAAATGCCAATGGTTAATCCTTTTGCAAACATTTTATAGACCTTGGGGTCATCCATGGGTATTTTTTCTATATCAACTTTTTCACCCCGTTTTTTTAAAAGCTTCAGGGCATTATCAATGACTGTCAGGTTTCGGAGGCCTAGAAAATCGAGTTTTAAAAGACCCAGTGATTCCAAACCCTTCATATCATATTGGGATGTAATATCTCCCTGGGGCGACCGGTAGAGTGGTACAAAATCTGTTAAGTCTCCTGGGGCAATAACCACACCAGCGGCATGGGTTGAAGCATGGCGGTTCATCCCTTCCAGTACTTTCGAATATTCAATCACATCCTTATACTGCCCTTCCCCTGCTTCCTTGAGATCTGGACTTTGTTTTAAGGCATCGTCCAATGTGATATTCAACGTAGTGGGAATCAATTTCGCAAGACGGTCAATTTCTCCAAATGAATATCCCAATACACGCCCCACATCGCGAATCACTTGGCGGGCTTTCATTTTACCAAATGTAATAATCTGAGTAACGGATTTTTCACCATATTGATCTTTAATATAATCGATGACTTCACCCCGGCGTTCAATACAAAAATCAATATCAATATCAGGCATACTGATTCGATCGGGGTTTAAGAATCGCTCAAATAGAAGATTGTGACGCATGGGATCTATGGTGGTAATGCCCAAAGAATATGAAACTAGGCTCCCTGCGGCAGAACCGCGACCAGGGCCAACGGGGATGGCATTATCTTTTGCATACTTCACAAAGTCAGCCGTAATTAAAAAGTAGCCCGCAAAACCCATTTTTTTAATCACTTTTAATTCATGGTCAAGCCGATCTCTCAATTTAGGATCGATTTCACCATACCGGTTTTGAACACCGACTTCACATAGGTTTTGAAGATACGTATCTGGATCTTTATTCGACACATCTTCCGGAATGGGAAAACGGGGTAAATGATAATCTCCCATGGGAAGTTCAATTTCGATACTATCGGCGATTTTTCTAGTATTCTCAATGGCGTTTGGGACATCTTTGAACATTTCATACATTTGATCCTGAGTCTTGAAATAGAACTCCGGCGTGGCATAGCGCAGTCGGTTGGGGTCATCTCGTTCTTTACCAGTACCCAGACAAATATGAACATCGTGAGCTTCCCAATGTTCGTGTTTAGCGTAATGGGCATCATTGGTACACACCAATGGCAGGTTTAATTCGCCTGCCAGTTTTTTCATATTTTCAACGTTTCGTGCTTCATCAGGAATGCCGTGATTTTGGACCTCTAGATAAAAGCGATCTTCAAATATTTCCGCAAATCGAAGGGCCGCTTCTTTGGCACCATCCCAATCGTCTTTCAGCATTTTTTCAGTCACTTCACCTTTGAGACAGCCGGAGAGACAGATGATTCCCTCGTTATATTCTTTCAATAAATCAATATCCACTCTTGGGCGGTAATAAAACCCATCTAAATAACCATAGGTGACTAATTTCATCAAATTTCTGTACCCTGTATAATTTTGGGCAAGCAGTACAAGATGATTATTTCCCCAGCCGCCATCGGATCGTGGTTTCTTATCTAATCGACTGCCAACAGCCACATAAGTTTCGCAGCCAATAATGGGTTTAACTCCGGCTTTTTTCGCTGATTTATAATAGGGTATCACACTGAACATGTTTCCATGTTCGGTAAGGGCCACGGAATCCATGCCCAAATCATCAATGGTATTCACCAATGTTTGGACGGTTTGAGCCCCATCCAAAAGGCTGTAATCGGAATGATTATGTAAGTGTACGAATTCTGATGTCATTAAAAATGAAATTGATTAGTTGGATTAAGGGTTCAAAAATACATTGTGTGATTTTGAGACGCAAAACATTGCAAAGCCTACATCTAATTAAATTTGAATTTTCAAGACACGTTCATCGCTGTTGTAATCAGGGATTAATTCTAATTGGGTATAACCTGCGGATTGGAATATATCCACCGCTTTTGACGGATGTTCCCCAAGGCCCACTTCTAATACCATCGAGCCCCCTGGTTTAATCAAGGATTTGCCTATTTTCGCAAACCTTCGATAAAAAGTAAGACCATCCCGTTCATCTGTTAGCGCTATTTTGGGTTCATACTGGTGAACTTCCGACATGGTTTCCCTCATTTCCTTTTCGGGAATATAGGGTGGGTTAGATACTAATAAATCGAATGGTCCATCCGGTATATCCTTTAAAATATCCATAACCTGAAATTCAATGTTGGATAATTCGTTTAGAACCGCATTTTTCCTAGCCTTACGAATAGCACCTTCAGATACATCCACAGATAATATCAATGCATCCTTCTTTTCTGCCCCAATAGCTATTGCAATACAGCCTGATCCGGAGCCAACCTCCAGCACTTTTGGGTTTTTAATATTACTTATCTTGTGGAGCGCCACATCCACTACGCGTTCAGTCTCAGGTCGAGGAATAAGCACATCTGGAGTAATGTTAAATTTATACCCGTAAAATTCTGATTTTCCTGTAATATATTGTAAAGGTTCCCGGCCAATCCTGCGTTTAATCCACTCTTTCAGTTGTTTAAGTTGAGGCCGGTGGATTGGTTGTTCAAATTGCACGTAAAGATCAATTCGCTTATAATTCAATAGATCGCAAAGAAGCCACTCGATTTCTTGTTTGGGACTTTCAAACCCTTTTGATTTGAAATAATCCTCGCCCCAATTGAGGATATCAATCACCCGCCAAATTTGATTTCCTTTTTCAGCGGGAAGAGCCATTCAATCTCCAATAGAAGCCAATTGGACTTGTTGATCAGCCAATTTTAAGTTTTCAATAATTTCCCCAATATCACCATCCATGATGGCTTCCAAATTATAGGCAGTGAAATTTATTCGGTGGTCTGTGATCCTCCCTTGCGGAAAATTATAGGTTCGAATTTTAGCAGATCGATCGCCTGTAGAAACCATATCTCTCCTTGCATCTCTTCGTTCTTTAGATAACTTTTCTTGTTCGGCCGCTAACAACCTCGATCGGAGTACCTTTAGGGCTGCTGCCTTATTTTTATGCTGGGATGACTCATCCTGGCAAGTAACTACTAATCCCGTAGGAATATGGGTAATACGAATTGCTGATTCAGTTTTATTCACATGCTGTCCCCCAGCGCCACTTGCACGATATGTGTCAATTTTTAAATCTGCATCAACCACTTCAACGTCTGCTTCCTTAGCTTCTGGTAGAACCGCTACCGTGGCCGCAGAAGTATGTATTCTCCCACTGGTTTCTGTTTTCGGAACCCGCTGAACCCGATGAACACCGCTTTCAAATTTCATCATTCCATACACGCTTTCACCTGATACAGAAAAAATGATTTCTTTAAGTCCCCCAATACCAATGGCATTGGATTCCATTACTTCATATTTCCATCCATTTCTTTCAGCAAAACGACAATACATTCGGTATAAATCAGCTGCAAAAAGGGCTGCTTCGTCACCACCTGTCCCGGCACGAACTTCAACAATTGTATTTTTATCATCGGTGGGATCATGAGGTAAAAGCAGTACTTTCATCTCTTCTTCTAAGGTACCCAGCGATAATTGGAATTCCTCTATTTCAGCCTGGGCAATTTCTTTTAATTCATCATCATCACCATCTAAAATTTCTTGATTGTCATTCATTTGTTCGTGAATTAAAATATATTTCCGCGCTTTTTTTACAATGGGTGACAAATGCCGATGTTCTTTTGCCACAGCTATATAGCTGGCTTGATCATTAATGAGTACCCCATCTGCCATTTGAGCTTCCAACGATTCAAAATGGGCCGTGATTTCTTTGAGTTTGTCTATCATCCGATGGCTTCTGCCACGTATTCTTTCCCAACCATTTTCTCATATTCATCACCAAATGCTTCTTTCAATGCTGTGATAGCCACTTCTACCATGTCATCTTCTGGATGGCTTGTGGTGATGTTTTGGAGCCATAAACCTGGCGCTCTTAACATTCGGAAAAATATATTATCACCATTGCGCGCAGTCAACTTGATGATTTCATAAGAAACACCAGCCACCAATGGAATGAGGGGCAGGTGGACCATCAGCCGAATAGGTAAGCTGATATGACCGGTGATTCCCATTACGACGGCATCAATTATAGAAAAAACAATTATTGCAGACAGTAAAACAATAAACATAAAACTAGTGCCGCACCGGGGATGCTGGGTTGGAAAGGATTGGGCGTTTTTCACTTCAACCTCCATTCCAGATTCAAAATTATATACAACCCGGTGCTCAGCACCGTGGTATTGAAACAGGCGCCTTACATCCTTCATCAATGAAATTAGAAAAAGGTAAATCACAAAAAAGGTGATCCGAAATATGCCGGAAATCATATTGAAGGCTACCGCTTCTTTTTCTACGTCCAACATCTTTGTGGTAATCCACATGGGCGCAATCATAAATAGCGTTACAGCCAACAGAATTGCAAATGCAGATGATATAGATTCCAAAAACTTATTGGGCTTTTTATCCTTCTCTTCAGGCATGGCGATATCCGCAGACCATTGGAGTGTGGCCATTCCCATTTTCATGGCCTCAAACAATCCGGCCATACCTCTAAAAATAGGTTTTTTCCAGAAGGAAGACCGTTCGGTGATTGATTTAAAATCATGACGATCCACATGCACAGTCCCTTTCGGATCCCGGACGGCGGTGGCATAAGCACCTGGGACACGCATCATTACCCCTTCTATTACTGCCTGTCCACCCACCAGAATTGTGGGCTTCATCAAAGATATTAATATTGTTTTTATCATAAAAAAATGGCTTCACACAGGATTATCCTAATGTGAAACCACTCCTATTTTTATTCGTGTTATTGGTTCGTTTTGCCGTATTTCTTTTTAAACTTCTCAATTCGGCCTGCAGTATCTACCAGCTTTTGTTTGCCCGTATAAAATGGGTGACATTCTGAACAGAGTTCTATATGCTGATCTCCCATGGTACTATACACTTGAAATGTATGCCCACAGGAACAAACAATATTCCCCAGTTTATATTCAGGGTGAGTATTTGCTTTCATTGGTTATGTCCTATTTTAATTCAATTTAATTATTAATTATTTTCAAAGTCTTCTAAAACTTTTTTTACACGGTGGATTCCTTCTTCGATTTCATCTTCTCCCAATGGATATGAAAATCGAATATGTCCTGGAGCACCAAACCCATCTCCAGGAACGGTGACTACTTTAGCTTCATTCAAAATAACATCGCTTAACGCAAATGAATCTTTGATTTCTTCTCCACGAAATGATTGACCAATATAAGTTGAAAAATCCGGAAATGCATAAAATGCTCCTCCTGGTGTATCGCAACTCACACCGGGTAAATCGTTTAATAATGAAACCATTAGATCCCGTCTTTTTTTAAATTTTTCCCGCATCATTTCAACAGCAGATTGATCGCCAAGTAACGCTTCTACAGAAGCAGCTTGTCCAATGGAATTCGCGCATGATGTGGCCTGTCCTTGGATTTTACCCATGGCTTTAATTATAGATTTTTCTCCAAATGCATACCCAATCCGCCAACCCGTCATGGCGTATGTTTTTGACATACTCATACAGGTAATAATATTTGCACCAATATGGTGATTATCGCTCAGTTTTTGAGCACTGGTAAATTCAACATCAAAAACGAGTCTTTCATAACATTCATCCGAAATAACTGTCCAGCCATTCTCTTTTGCCATTCCTAAAATATTAATAATAGCTTCATCCGTCCAAACGCTACCGGTGGGATTCGAAGGGGAATTGATGATAATCCCTTTCACCCGATCCGTTATTTTAGACTTTAAATCTTCAACATCCGGTTCAAAATTCCGGTTGGGAACCGTATTTACTAATACCGGTGTTGCATCTGAAAGTGTAACAAACTCCGGAAACGACACCCAATATGGCTTAAATATTAATACTTCATCGCCGGATTGAAATAGTGTTTGGCATACCAGATATAAACTTTGTTTTTCGCCATTAGAAATGAGCACCTGATCCGGAGATACATCCAATTGGTTTTCCCGTTTTAATTTTGTGCAAACTGCTTGCCGTAGTTCAATGGTTCCCGATCCTGCCGTGTATTTTGTTTCACCATCATCCATGGCGATTTTAGCTGCTTGCCGAATATTTTCTGGTGTATTGAAATCAGGTTGACCAACACCAAAATTAATCACATCAACCCCTTGAGCGCGCAGGTCAGCAGCTCTGGATGTCATTTCAAGTGTAAGGGAAGGTTTAACGCGGTGAACGCGATCAGCAAATTCAGTCATAGGATTTATTTTATTTAAAGACTGTGTTGTTTCTTATGATACTTTTCCGAATTGTAATTCACGTCGGAACCAGAACTGTCTTTTGTCCTTTGTTTTTTTGGGGGAGAAGCCCATTTTTTAGATCTTTTGGGTTTCGCCTTTTTAATGGGTTGCGTTTCGTAGCCCCCATCCATTTCCTCAATATGAAATTCTTCAGAAAGTACTTTTTTGCTTCTTTTTGGCTTTGATGAATGTTGACCCGGAACCTTTTTAGGGCGTGGCACACTTTCAATATTAATCTCTTGTAAATCAGATTCAGCCACGATGGATTCGTCATCATCTTTTACTGCCTCTGACTCCAACTCTTTCAAGTCAGCTTCATTAAATGAAAAAACTTCAGGATTAAATAAACCGAATAGTGTGCCATAACCCCTTGTAATTCCATTCCCGATTCCTAAATAATTGGGTAGGACAAAATTAGCCCGAAATTCTCCATCAAACGAACCCCAGTTGTTTTCATCCACTGGACGTGGGAAAAGAGATGAAAGGGTTACTTTAGTAAAAATATTTTCTTCCAGTTCCATTCCCATTTCCCTAGCCATAAAAACGATATTTTGCCCAAGAAGCCGGTTCAAATAATTAACACGGTCCGCATTATTCAAAAATCGATAACGATATCCGGTCGTTTGATTCAGGGCTACCCATGGGGTCACAAACCGATAGCGAATCAATTTTGATACGGGTTGAAACCGATCACTATATTCTTCAATTTCGGTATCCAAAACCTGAAAAGTAATATTGCCAAAATCCATGAAATCCAATTTTTTTGCAATGGATTTAATTGGATCTACTCCCTCATTAATTCCAACTATATATATTTGTTCATTCAGGATCTTAACCTGAACACGAGGATAAAGAAATTGTTGACGGTAGGAACCATCAAGCATCGGGACGATTTCTTCGTCTGAGAACTGGTTCATCAAAACACCTTTCACTTGATAAGGCGTTTTTCGGACTGGTTTATCCGTAAACACACGAACCGCAATCGTTTTTATATTTGGGTACTTAGAGCTCATATATATCCTCCATAGTTGCTACACATAGAGTAAATCAGATACAAGAATTTAGTTTTACTGACTCATTGTTTCCATGAATTCTTCATTGGTCTTTGTCCGGCGCATTCTATCCTGAATGAATTCCATCGCTTCTACCACTTTCATTTCATTTAGCAATTTTCTCAGGATCCACATCCGGGCCAGCACTTTTTTATCCAGAAGAAGTTCTTCTTTTCTGGTACCCGATCTTACTAAATCAAACGAGGGATAAATCCGTCGGTCACTGAGCTTTCTATCCAGGACCAATTCCATATTACCCGTTCCTTTAAATTCTTCAAAAATGACTTCATCCATGCGGCTGCCAGTATCTATTAGAGCGGTGGCAATAATGGTTAAACTTCCGCTCTCTTCCGTATTTCTGGCCGCACCAAAAAATTGTTTTGGTTTTTTAAGTGCATTCGCATCCACACCACCAGAAAGGATTTTTCCACTATGTGGAATGACAGCATTATGCGCTCGACCTAATCGGGTGATACTATCTAAAAGAATAACAACATCTTCTCCAAACTCTACCATCCGCCGTGCTTTTTGAATTACCATCTCCGCCACAGCAACATGACGTTCCGGCGGTTCATCGAAGGTAGAACTGATGACTTCTGCATCTACATTCCGCTTCATATCGGTGACTTCTTCTGGACGTTCGTCAATGAGTAAGATTATCATTTTTACGTCGGGATGATTCTTAGTGATCGCATTCGCCACTTTTTGAAGTAAAACCGTTTTCCCCGTTTTTGGTTGAGCAACGATGAGGCCACGCTGACCTTTCCCCACAGGAGAAATTATATCCATTATTCGAGTGGATAGATCTTTTGGGTTTACTTCCAAGTTGAATTTCTCTTCAGGATAAAGTGGTGTAAGATTGCTAAACAAAAAAGCCCGTTTCAATTCTTCCGGATCTTTCCCATTTACTTGTTCCACTTTCAACAGTGCATAAAATCGTTCTTTTGATTTGGGAGGACGAATTTGCCCTGATACCTGATGGCCTGTTCTCAAACCAAACCGTTTGATTTGTGAAGGGCTTACATAAATATCATCCGGTCCAGGAAGATAATTAAAGTCAGGGCTTCGTAAAAATCCATAGCCCTCTTTAAGAACTTCCAAAACACCATCAGCCATGACGCCGCCTTCTTTCTCGGTGTTAGCTTCAAGGATTTTAACAATAAGCTCCTGCTTATTCATTCCCGAATATTCATCAATATTCAGCTTCGCAGCCAAGTCTACCAATTCATTGATTTTCAGTTTTTGTAATTCATTAA
>CATMGX010000019.1:0-20931 GCA_950067765.1 uncultured Fidelibacterota bacterium | reverse complement strand
GAGAAAATAATGACATTGGCTTTCCAACTCACTCAAAATACAACAGATGCAGAAGACCTCTACCAAGAGGTTTTTATAAAGGCATATAAAAGTATATCAAAATTTCGCTTTCAGGGTGCATTCTATACTTGGCTATACAGAATTACGGTAAATACTTTTTATAATTTGAAACGGTCACAAAACAAAATGCCTATTCAAGAGACATTAGAAGATGGGACAGATCATCTTTTAAATATTTCTGAGGAACCAAATGATTCTCCCAAACGAAATGAAATTATCATTGCTGTAAAAGAAGCTGCAGAAAAACTCCCTCAAAAACAGCGGACTGCTTTTTTACTCAAACATATGCAAAACTTAAAAATTCGTGAAATTTCCGGAATTATGGGTATTGGTGAAGGCACCGTAAAAAAATACCTATTCCGGGCCATGGAAAAACTCAGAATCGAATTAAAGGATTATCAACATGCCTAATATTTCCAAAAAACTGAAAGAAAAGGCCACGCTTTATGTCATGAATGCCATGACAGATCAAGAGCGCGACCTGTTCGAATCATCCATGACAACTAATGATGCATTAAAGCAATATGTTGATGAATTAACACATACCCTGTCATTAACAACACATTCATTTGATTACAAACCATCAGAAGAAGAATTACAAGGTCAACGTAATTTGTTAAGGGTAAAGACTGTTCAGTTGGACAACATTCAATCTAATGTCCCATTATTAGAAAAAGTAAGTCTTGCATTTGAAACAGTTCTTTCACCTCGTCAACCCATTTGGGCGGTGGTAACGTACGTGGTAATTGCTTTTATTGCCGGTCAATTTTTATCAGTTACCCCCGTTCAGGATGCTGCTACACATAATGGATTTTCATCTGCCGAAATTTTAGGACTCATTCAAGAAGGTGCACTTTCAAACGTTCAGTTTGAAAAATCCGAAGGTGACAACATCCGCCTGGCGGTGGAAACAAAACAGAATGTAGATGTATCCGGCGGTACCAACGATGAAATTATCCAGCATATACTGTATTATTTATTACTCAACGATGCAAATCCGGGGAAAAGACTCCAAGCCGTGAGCCTCTTAAAAACCGTGCCTGCTCATGATAACAAAAAACTCGTCCTCATTTCATCTATTTTGTCGGAAACCAATGCGGGGGTTCGCCTTAGAGCGCTGGATTTATTATCTCAATTTGAAACAGACAAAACCATTCGGGATGCCTGTTTGAAAATTTTACTGGAAGACCAAAATGAAGCTGTTCGAATGGGGGCCCTATCTATCCTGGCCAATAGTCCATCAGCAGATATTGTTCCTGCCCTTCGAGTGGTGAGTCTTATGGACCAAAATGAATATATTCGTGAACGGGCAGTAGAAGTGATGATCGACATAAGTTACTTAGCCGAAGACCAAGCATTAGAGGTAATTCAATGAAATATCTTATTCCATTAATATTCATCGTCTCAGCTCATACCCAAAACTTGTATGAGTCATTCGAAACGTTTGATAAAGATTCAAAAAATTGGTATGTAGCCAAAACGACATACGAATTTGATGTCAGTAAAGCAGAAGGAAATAACCGAGTGGTTGAATTCAGCAATGTCATCGGTGACATTTCTGTTGAAGGAAAACCAACAACAACTGTTACGATTATTGAAAAAATAAAAATACGATCAAAAACCAAGTCAGCAGCAGAAGAAATATTTCAATCCAGCAAGGCTGAAGTGTCCAAATCCGGGATGGGACATATCCAATTTAAGGGAGACAAAAAGTTCCGTTCCCATAAGGTTCACTATGATTATGATGTCATCGTCCCAAATCATTATAACCTGAGTATGCATACTTCCGGCGGTGATGTAGAAGTGTTATATCTTACTGGAGAAGCTTATCTCAAAACCAGCGGCGGTGATGTGGATGTGACTGCCTTAACCGGTCGTCTCACCGCCAAATCATCCGGTGGCGATTTAACCCTAGAAAAAGTGAAAGGGGTTGCCAATATCCGTACATCCGGCGGTGATATAGAAATTACTGATTGTGTAGGCAAATTGGAGGGGACTACATCCGGTGGCGATATAAATGTTTCTTTCTGTCAGGCCGAAGTAGATATGCATACCAGCGGAGGAAATATTGATTTTAAAGAAATTACAGGCAAAAATATTTACGGTAGGACTTCCGGAGGGAACATCGAAGTTGAAGATATTAAAGGTGATGTGAAAGTTTTTACATCCGGCGGAAATATAGAAGTGGTGAACATAGACGGCCATTTAGAAGGCGAAACATCCGGTGGCCATATTGATCTTGATCGCATTCGCGGTGATATTGATGTGAAAACCAGTGGCGGGACTATCAATGGTGATCGCATTCACGGAAAAATATATGCCCGAACCAGTGGTGGATCCGTTATTATTGAAAAGATCTGGGATCAGTCGTTGAAAAATCATGACATTAATTTGAGGACCAGCGATGGTAGTATTGAATTAATCCTACCGGGTAATTTTCCTGCTTCCTTTGATGCATTCGTTGAAAATCGTAGATCCACAGGCGCCATCGATTCTGAATTCCCATTACAAATTCGCCTGGACGATGGCGACGTTATTGGCACGGGCGACATAAACGGGGGAACGTTTATTGTGAAATTAAAATCGCACCGCGGCTCAATCACTATAGAAAAGGATTAAGGCCATGAAAATATTATTATCATTTATTATTCTGAATATGGGAATTGCCCAGGACACAACTGAGGTAAAAATCGTTGTTGATCCAGCCATTTCTACAGAATCCACCCAAGATCAGAAAAAAGAAAACTTAGCCACAGATGAATTCACATTCCGTGCGGACGTAACCATTGACTCTGGTGAGGTATCCGAAACCAATATGCGTATCATCGGTGGAGATTTGACTGTTTTTGGTACCGTGAATGGCAAGATAACCTTATTTGGTGGTGATGCTACCCTAAAAAATGGCAGTGTGCTGAATGGCGAAATCATTACCATCGGCGGGAACGTTTACCGTGAACCGAAAAGTATGGTAAATGGAAAAATTATCGAGAATAATCTGTCGGAAGGATTGATTTACCGAGAAACGGACAAGGAAGATGCCATTCAGGGAACAACTGAATTTGGATTGGATCGTAAATCAGAACGATCCCGCCAAAGTTGGATTCATCCCGAACACTCTGTCCTTCAGTATAATAGAAATGAAGGCCTATTGCTTACACCCTTTAATGAACGCTGGGATCGTCATTCAAAATCAAATTTTAGACTTAATTGGTCTGCAGGGGTTCGCTGGAGAAAAGGATTTGCTCCTGATTATGCGGGTCGTGCAACTTTTGAAAAAAACTTTTTTGAAAATCAGAATTTAGTCCTCTATACCAGTTTATTTAAAGAAGCGCGAACCGATGATGGATACCGACTACCACAAAAAGAAAATGATTGGGCCAGTTTTCTCGCACGCCAGGATTTTTATGACCGCTGGGAGGAGCAAGGATGGGAAGTGGGTGGCGGATTAAATCTATTCAGGAATTTCAGAATCAAGGGCCGGGTTGTATCAGCGGAACAAGATACGCTCCCAGTTTGGAATATGTATAGTGTATTTGAAAAAGGACGGAACCTACGACCCAATCTTGTTTTGGATCCAACCGCTGTTAACTATTCGGAAATTTCCATTATGGGCAAATCAGCTCATTATTCACCATTGAGTACGGGGTTAGCCGTGTTTTTGCAATCTGAATTCATTCAGGCTGGGGGAGATTCTTCCACCGTGTTTAAAATGGATTATGGAAAAGCCATCCAGCGAAACTTGGCATTAATCGTATTCAATTGGGAATTTTCAGAAGGACTCGTTTTTCGTTCCCGTCTAATGATTGGCTCTGCCGGAGAAGCACTTTCTCCCCATCGTTTATTTACCGTGGGGGGGCTTGGCTCTGTTGCAGCGCAACCCTATAAACTTCAGCAAGGGAATCAAATGGCACAGTTAAACCTGGCATTATTTTTAACCCCTACATTCACCGACGGCGATTGGCTCATTTCATTTTTTGTTGATGGGGGTCGAGCGTGGACAGGAAGTTCTTGGGATACGGGCTGGATATCCGATAATCCAAAGTTAGGCATATCTTCAGCAGGAATCGGTTTCGGCAATGGCGATCTTGATGATGACCTTCATGTGATGGTTAATATTGCAAAACCACTGGACCATGATGGCCCTATCGAAACAACCTTTCGATTTAACTTTTCATTTTAACATGAAAAAGACACAATATATCACAGCAATCATTCTCCTTTCACTTGGAATAGCCCAGGGTCCATCCACTCCCCTATTTCAACAAGATAAAGGGCGTGACGACAAAGGAAAGTGGGTCCGGGATCATTATAATTATACAGTGGGCGATATAGATCAACTGGAAGTGGATATTGAATATGTTATGGGGGAACTCAACCTGGATGCAAACATGAAACCCAAATTAATCAGCGGAAGTATCTTTTATTACCCTCTCTGGTTTGCACCTGAGATTGAATATGAAGAAAGGTCTAATCGAGGGGTTCTTTCAATCCGAACAGATCAGGACGATAATTATAATTTTGTTTTGAGTGAGTATAAAATATTTAAAAAGGGCTTCAGTGAATTTGAAGATAATTCACTCGATTTTTCCCTTCCAACAATGATCCCGATTGACTTGGATTTGGATTTCGGTATGGGTTCTGCCAATATTGATTTCACAGATTTAACATTATCCCACATCCAAATAGAAGGTGGAATGGGTGAAATGAATGTAGAAATGCACAGACCCAATCCTATGGTGTGTGATTTCCTAAAAATTGATACAGGCTTAGGATCATTTGAAGCGGAAGGATTGGGAAATATAAATGCGCGAGAAGTAGACATTGAAGTAGGTATGGGATCAGCCGAAATTGATTACCGTGGCCACTTTACCCATGATGTTGAAATTGATATTGAAGTAGGTATGGGATCGCTTGAGCTGATACTACCAGATAATGTGAATGTGAAGGCAAAAGTTCGCCACAATTTTTTATCCAGTATTGATATGGATGATTTAATCAAAAAAGGGAATTATTATTTAACCGAGGATTGGGAATCTGACCGGCCAACTGTCTTCCTCGATATTAGCGTCGGACTTGGATCGGTTGACATCGATTTAAGACATTAAAATAAGGAAATTATAAAAATGAAATATTTTATTGGCCGTCGATAAAAACTGATCCTTCTTTTATTTCAACTTCAAAAGTTTTTACTTTTAAAACCGAATTGGCTACAGCACAAGCACTATCAACATCGAATTCCCATAGATGAAATTTGCATTGAATTATTTTATTTGAAATATTTCCATCCGCCAACGAACCACCTCTATGAGGACAACGATTATCCCAGGCATGAATTTTTCCTTTTATATTAAACAAAGCGATGGGAATATCATTTACCATCACCAGTTTACTCCCCCCTTCTGGAATTTCAGAAAATTTTGCGACCTTTATCATTCAACCATGGCTAATACTTCGGCCACCAATTTTTCAATTCCTTCGGCTGCTTCCTTAATTGATTTAGCCTCCATATAAGCAGGTGTGGTAATGATCTTCTTTTCCTTGTCAATAATCATTTCAGTGACAGGACATGCCACATGTACACTGCCCATTGCCTTTATATCACCGGCAGTTGTTTTATCCGAACCAATGGTCATTTCAGCCGATTCATCCAACTCACCCATAATTTTGGCCATCATAGCCGGGGCAATACAAATAGCGCCAATGGGTTTTTGCAAAAGATGGACTTCTGTAACCAATCGATATACATCGGGATTAATAGAACAATCAGCCCCAGCCATCGCATAATCACATAAGTTTTTTACCACACCAAATCCCCCGGGAATTATCAATGCATCAATATCATGGCCCGTTACTTCCGCCATATCCTTTATATCCCCTCGGGCAATCCGGGATGACTCTACAAGCACATTGCGGAATTCATCCATTTCCTGCCCGGTATAATGGTTCACCACATGCATTTGGTCAATATTGGGTGCCATAAGAATCATTTCGACTCCCGCACGATCTAAAGCCAACATTGTGATGACTGTTTCATGGATTTCTGATCCATCATTCACCCCACACCCCGATAACAATACACCTACTTTTTTCATAATTTACCTATTTGTTTAATAAATTGTAGAGATTCAGCATGCTGAATCTCTACTTTATATTTTGATTAATATTCCTGTTTAACCCCGAAAATTTGGTCCGTTTTGCTGCAGATCCTTTAAACAATTTACGAAACCCGTCTTTATCCATTTTAGTCCAATCTTCATTAGACCATTCTAAAAATTCCTTACGAGGCTGAAAAGAAGATTCAGTGGATACTTGGCTGAATTTTTGATTCCATGGACATACTTCCTGGCAAATATCACATCCATATATCCAGCCGTATAAATTTTCAATATCACTAAAGTCACCACGATATTCAATGGATTGATATGAAATACATTTTCTTGAATCCATGGTGTATTCACCCAATGCATGGGTGGGACATGCGTCAATACATGCAGTACAAGAACCACAAAGATCCTCATTAAAAATCGGATCGTAATCCAGCTCAATATCTAATAGAAGTTCACCTAAAAAAAGCCAACTGCCATAATCTCTCGAAATCAAATTGGTATGTTTCCCCTGCCAGCCCAATCCTGCTTTCTGAGCCCATACTTTATCCATTACCGGAGATGTATCGACGCACACAATTCCTTTCATTTCCGGGTTTTCTTCTTTCAACCACGCCAATAAATAAAACAGCTTCTTCTTCAATAAATCATGATAATCATCCCCCCAGGCATAATTGCTGAATTTAAAATCAGTCGTTATATCTGACTGATCTTTTCCGACAAAATAGTTCATCCCGACGCTAATAACAGACTTCGCTTCCGGGAAATATGAATGAATATCTCCCCGCTCATCCTTTCGCTTTGCAATCCATTCCATGGTGGCGTGGTTACCTACATTTAGCCATTGGTCTAGATTCCTCTTCGCGTCCGGTGTGGGTTCCGCTTTCGCAATACCCACTTTTTGGAACCCCAATCCCTTGGCTTTTGATTTGATTGATTCTGAAAGTGAATTTCTCATCACAGAATTTAGAGAACTCAAATTACCATATCACACCAAAATTGGGATGTAAATTTTAGCGACTTATGACTGAATTACATCCAAACTTAATCGAATGGAAAACTGGCGGTGAGATGAAATCTGTATTGTCCGGTTCGTTAAAAATATTTTGTAAACAGATTGGAAACCCAAATGCAGATGCTGACAAAACGGTCCTTTTACTTCATGGGTTCCCCGAGTCGTCATATTCTTACCATCGTGTTATCGAAGGTTTAAATACTTTTTTTGACCGCATTATTCTTTTTGACTTTTTGGGTTTTGGTCTCAGTGATAAGCCTTTGAACCATACTTATAGTTTAAAAGAACAAGCCCAGATAGCCCTGGAAGTATGGAAATCCTATGGGGTGAAAGGTGGGCACCTAATTGCCCATGATATGGGAGATAGTGTCGCCACAGAACTGGTGGCCTTAGCAAATGCAAGAATCGGAGATTGGTTTCCAAATGAATTTCAATCAGTCACATTCACCAATGGCGGTATGGTAATAGAACTTGCCGAACTTCGAATCCTTCAAAAACTGATGCTTAATCCTATACTCGGGCCTTTCCTTTCAAAACTATCCAAGTATAAGATATTTAAACAGCAAGTATATAGTGCCAATGGCAGTTTACAATTGAATGAATCTGAAATTAAAATCATGTGGTCAGCATTTCGAAGTGGGAATGGAAAAATAATTGGTCATCGGCTTATACAGTATATACATGACCGACATAGATATCAAAATAGTCGATGGCTGCCGGCATTAAAAGAAACAACAATTCCGATTCATTTATGCTGGGGTGAGTTGGATTCAGTTGCTCCCATTGCAATTGCTGAAAAATTAAGTAATGATATATGTAGGGATGCGTGCTTTACACGTATGGCTGAAACCGGCCATTTTTGCCAAATGGATAACCCGGAAAAATGGATAGAAAGTGTATTGAGATATTACCGAGAGATTTAGTCCTCACTTTTCAATAATTTTTCTGCCCATAAAATACCGATGATTGTTTTTACATCGGTGATTTTTCCATTCCAGACCCATGACAATGCTTCTTCTAAAGATGTGGGAACTAATTCCAAAAATTCGTCAATATCTAAATTATGTTCTGTTTGGATCAAATCTTCTGCCAAATACATCCACATTTTTTCATTGGTAAAGCCAATAGCAGGGTGAATATTTGTTAAGAAAGTTAATTTATTAGTTCGATATCCTGTTTCCTCTTCCAGTTCTCGATGGGCACAATCGATTGGTTTTTCACCTTCATCCAGTTTACCGGCGGGAATTTCAATAAACTCGTCTTTCGGACCATAACGAAACTGCCGAATCAGACAAATATTTCCATCAGGTAATATGGGAATGATACATACGGCACCGGGATGGTCTATCCATTCTCTTGTACTGGTTTTGCCATTGGGTAACTTTACTTTGTCTAAGTACAAATCCAGATACCGACCAGAGAATACTTTCTCTGAAGAAATTTTAGTTTCTTTTAAATCTGACAATGATTAAAATTAATTATCGGTATTCTTTAAGAAGAATTCTGGCTTTTTTGATCTGTTCCCAATCAGCGAGAGATTCTACTTTTGTTGGGGTCATATTGGTGACTTCTTCTAAGAGAGAAATTGCTGAACTTTTTTCTTTATTTTTATAAAGTGCTTGGGCTAAATACACTTTTTGAACCGGCTTTGCGTCGCCTGTCTCGTTCGCTTTCTTCAGCCATTTTATGGCTTCATCGTTATCAGGCCAGGAAAGAAAAAAAGGAATATACGGTGATTTATAATGAACAGCCCCCAACATAAAATAACCACCACCGTCTTCATAGTTAGGGTTTAATTCAATGATGGTGAGTGCATGGTCTTTCATTTGATCCGCCACACCTTCCTTTGCAGCTGTCAAAATACCATACACTTCTGCCCAACTTCCCAGATTCGATAAGTACCAATAATGTAATTCAACATTTTTGGGATATTTATCTAAATTTTCTAATGCCAATTCCTTAGCGCTATTATAAATAACTTTTTTTTCATTCTTAGTTTTGGCAATATACTTCCCTTTAAAATAGTAGGATTTTAATAATCCCACCACTGCCTCTACTTTACTTTCATCCATAGCAAAATGAAAGAATTCTATTGCGTAATTAATCTGTTTTGGGTTGGCCTGATCTTCTATACTGCCTTCGGCCCTGCGATTGTAGGCGGTCATTCCTTTTTCCAAATTGGATTGGGAAAAAAGAATTCCAACCCATATGAAAATAATCAACCCATATTTAGTCATTAAAAATATTCAATATAAGTAATTTTTAATTCACGCTGGAAATAATCCACTTTTTCATCGTCAAAAAGTAGATTATTAAAATCCAATTCAATATGAAGATGTTCCACAAATGTCCAGCGAATAGCTGCATTTAAATAACCGCCTTTACTAATAGACATGGTTTTTGCCGTCATGTCATTTTCATTCAAGGCAGCATTATATTCCAACAATAATGATAATTCAGGATTGAACTCTATGTCGAATCCGAAAAAATAATTCATATCCTTGTCGCCGTCATTTACTTCTGCAAAATTATAATTTGTACCTGCATGCACACCAAGATTTCCCAAGGGGGTTTTCCAGTTTTTGCTACCTGCCAAATATAAGCCCATGGCTTTCACATCATAACGCATGAGTGAATCAGCAGCATTGAAATGACCAAGTCCCTGGGTATTCACTCCAAAGGAAACACCGGGCATGGATTCCGTTTCATCAATGAGTCGATATTTAAGATTCGCTTCTGGCCTTGGATACCAAATAAGGCTATCATCACCGATTAAATTAGCCGATCCAAAGGAAAGCCCAAATTGAAAGCGATCCGTAATTCCTACGCTGAGAGAGGTGGTAAGTCCCCCGCCTTTTTGAACGCGCATTTCCATAGCGTAACTTCCGCGAACAAGTGTTCCAGCTGATGGTACAGTCACTAATGTTGTTGGGGGCGGATAGGATTGTGCCCATCCAAATGTGGAAAGTAAAATAAATAATGGTATTGAGATGGATTTAAATAACTTCATTTAATCCTCTAGTATGTGGTTATAGAGCCGTCAATTTAGCCAATGTACTCCACCCAATGCAAGTTCAGGGGAAAATCCGTTCTCCATACTTCGATGTAATGGATTGTACTCTAAATTTTGGCATTGTTAATTCACCTTTTTCACCAATAAGAATAAAGGTAACGCGCTGATTACCCAATTCAATCAGATGAATCAACAAACTATCCCCATTGGTCAGCACCATTAAATCATAATCTGTTTTAGGGATAAATACGTCAAATGGAACGGCTAAATCTTTTTCTCGAATTTCTTCTAATATAATTGAAATTTCGTCCAGTCGATTTCCATAACGCGGCGGCGGTGTTTTATATAATTGATCGGCCGGTGGTTTAACCAATGCCACATGGCTCACTTCTTGCCCACGATGGTCAAACTCCCAGATTTCTTTCCGGTTCGTCAACATATCTATAGAATATGCAAATCGGCGAATGGGTTTTTCCGTTGGTAATGATATCCAAACTTCACCACTTAATAAGCCCAAGTGATCATAAATAAAATCGATTTTTCCATAATGGTCACCTCGAATATCGGTAAAATGGATTGATTCAATTTGATCCGATTCATTCAGGATAAATTTGGATTCCTGCCCCTCGTAATATCCCTGAATTTGTTTAGGGCTTTCCTTCCGAAATTCTTCTGACCATGGTTCCTCCATCCCATATTGAATCAGGCTATCCGGTTTTTGATCAGCATTTAGGAAATACCGTCGGATCAATTTTTTCCCTGGATCATATTCTAATACTTCACGTTTCAGAGATTCCCCATCCACATCAATCCATTCCTTCATGACAGCCATTTTTTTTGCATTATAAAAAACCTGAAGGTGCGATTTTTGAAATCGATCCGTCGCTAACAGACGATCATCCGCCATAAAATCATGATCATTTGCATAAAAGCGCATAAAACTAACTTCTCTATTCTGGCCAAATAGGATACTTACGATAATCAATATGGATGAAAGTACTCTCACACTACATTCCTTTATGATCGGACATTTGGCTCAAAAAGCCATTGGACCAGGATTCAAAATTTCCTTTTGTAATGGTTGATCGTATTTTTTCCATGAGGGTCATATAATAAGTCAAATTGTGGATGGTAGCCAAGCGTAACCCCAACACTTCCTTTATATTAAATAGATGGCGCAAATAGGCGCGGGTAAAATTTTGGCAGGTATAACATGTGCATTCCGGATCAATCGTTTCAAACGATTCTTTATGTCGATTATTCCCAATATTGATGATGCCGTGACTGGTAAATAATTGCCCATTCCTGGCATTTCGTGTAGGTAACACACAATCAAACATATCTACACCCAATTGAACGGATTTAACCAAATCTGTTGGGCGACCCACACCCATAAGATAGCGCGGTTGATCCTGAGGAAGTATGCCATCCATTTGCTCAATCGTTTCAAACATGGCATTTTTTTCTTCTCCAACAGCCAAACCGCCAATCGCCATTCCACACTTGGCAAAGGGCATTAATTCTTCAGCACTTCTTTTTCTAAGAGATTCACAGATACTCCCCTGAACAATGGGAAACAGTGTTTGCTGCCAATCAAATAATGGACCATTGTTCTCTAAGTATTCATGGGATTGCCCCATCCAAAGGGTAGTGCGCTCTACTGCTTTTTCAACGATTGATTCTTCCGCTTCCCCCGGAGGACATTCATCAAAAGCCATGATAATATCAGACCCTAAATGGCGTTGGATATTCATGGATACTTCCGGTGTAAAGAAGTGTCGGCTTCCATCCAAATGAGATTGGAATTCCACACCTTCGTCGGAAATTTTATTTAATCTCGCCAATGAAAAAACCTGAAACCCACCACTGTCAGTTAAAATAGATTTTTCCCAATTCATAAATGAATGAAGGCTCCCAGCTTTGTGGATTAATTCATGGCCGGGGCGAATATATAAATGATACGTATTCCCAAGAATAATCTGCGCATCCAGTTTTGTGAGTACCTCCGGGTCAATTGTTTTAACGACACCTTGTGTACCAATAGGCATAAAAACAGGTGTGTGTATTTCGCTATGGTTTGTTTTGAGAATACCCCGCCGCGCCGACGTTCCTCTGTCGCTATGGACAATTGTAAATTGCATCAAAAAGTTTGATCCGAATTGGGGTTAAAACCCCAACTTTGGTGATTTTCTTGAAACACCGTCATAAATGACGGGGTAATTGAACTTACTAATTAAACTTATTATTGGATTCTTACCCCATCCTTTAGGATGGGGCGTGAACATCCCAACAAACAGGGGATTTATCCCCAAACTATCATTGTTAATCGAACTCATCAAAATAAAAGATGAAACGCTTCTCCCACATTGGTAACGCCTGATATTTTTATACCCTTTGGCTGCGTTTTCATGCGTTTCACATTTGCGGTGGGGGCGATTACTGATTTAAAGCCTAGGGCTTTAGCCTCATTAATCCGAGTATCCAATCTGCTTACAGATCTCACTTCACCCCCCAAACCAACTTCACCAATTAAAATGACTGACTTAGGTAAAAGTTTATCCCGAGCGCTGGATGCCACAGCAGTAATGACGGCTAAATCAGCAGCTGGATCATCAATTTTGAGTCCGCCAACTAAATTGACAAAAACATCTTTGGTTCCCATCAAAATTCCTAGTCTTTTTTCAAGAACAGCCAACAACATAGCCAATCGTTTAAAATCAAACCCATTTACATTGCGCTGAGGCGTCCCAAAGTTTGCATTAGAAACCAAAGCCTGAACTTCCACTAAAATCGGGCGACTGCCCTCCAAAGATGGAAATATAGTTGATCCGGAAATATCATCTCGTCTTTCAGCTAAAAAGAGTTCCGATGGATTTTTCACTTCAATGAGACCATTGGATTCCATCTGAAATATGCCCACTTCATTTGACGTACCAAATCTATTTTTTGCGGACCGAAGGATACGATGATCATGACGATCATCTCCCTCTATATACAAAACAACATCCACCATATGTTCCAGCATTTTAGGCCCGGCGATAATACCTTCTTTTGTCAAATGGCCAATAATAATGACAGCAATATTCCTTTGTTTCGCCAATTGAAGAAGCTGTTGGCCACATTCCCGGATTTGGCTCACAGAACCAGGGAGTGAATCCAACGCATCACTAAAAACAGTTTGAATGGAATCGATCACAACCAATTCGGGCTGGATTAAGGATACTTGATCTAATATGCCTTCTATCCGATTTTCCGATGAAAGGTGTAGGGTATCTGAATTCACATTTAACCGTCGGGCACGTAAGCCAATTTGCTCCTCGCTTTCTTCTGCAGAAACGTATAGGACTGGTTTTGTAAATGCAGGTAATATTTGAAGTGCAAGTGTGGATTTTCCAATCCCCGGGTTGCCTCCCAATAAAATGAGTGATCCGGGTAAAAGTCCACCGCCCAGAACCCGATCCATTTCTGCAATGCCTGTTGGGATGCGTTTGACTTCTTCACCTTGTAGAATATCTGAAAGTTTGCGAGAATCCCGCGCTAAACCACTATTTCCCTTTTTTCGCTTTTTGGAAACCTTAAATTCGCCTAGCGTTCCCCACTCATTACAAGAAGGACATTGGCCATACCATTTCGGATGATCATTCCCACAGGCTGAACATAGGTAAACTATTTTAGATTTTAGTTGGGGCATTATTAGGAGAGAAATTGGAAAGAGAACAATCCAGAACCAAGAGGAAAGGTATTAAATCCTTACCAATCATACCCGAGAGATAAATACCATTGAGGCTTAGAGAATCCACTATCAGTCCAATCATAAGCCGCTTCAATCCGTAATAAATATATAAAGGGGACTTTAATTCCGTATCCTATGGTTCGAACCCATGGCGAGAATTTTTCTGATATATTGTTTCCGTATTTTGCCTGCAAATAAGCAAAGTCTGAAAATTCCCGGCGATCATCCCAGGCGGCACCTATATCCATAAAAATATGGCCCCGGATATTGCCGAAAATAACTTTCATTGGGAATCCCAATTGAAAATATTGAATGAAGGGAAACCGGAATTCAAAATTGGCCAAGAATACATTGGTACCAAATCGCTCTGAATAACGAGCACCCCTAAGCGGATACGCAAATTCAGAAAAATAAATATCCTGTAATAATGTATTATTATTGCTGTCGAGGATTACATTACGCCAACGTGTTTCCCCCGTTGTGTCATCATCTACACCATCTGTCGATCCTGTGCCAAAAATCCAATTTTGCATGCCACCTAAAAAGTACTTTTGTGGGTTTTTCCCTGTACTCATTCCAAAAAATAATCGTCCGGCGAATGAATAATCCCGGGTAATCATTTGGTATTTCCGCATATCAATTTTTAGTTTTTGATAGGAAATGCCCTTATCCCCCATGGCAGGGCTCATTTCAAATGTTGTACTCTGGCGAAATCCATCGATGGGTCCCGTATATCCGAAAACAGCGTTGTCATAAATATAGCTCAAAGTAGGGTTGGCCGAAACAAAACCATCATCCTGAATAATTTCATTTTTGTTGAGATATGAATCGATATTAAAAAGTTTGTAATCCAAATTATGAATAATCAACCCAGCGTCAATTCGGTGAAATCGGTTGAAGGGACGTGAGGCCATGGCTGCCAAACCAAAATGACGCATGCGAGCCGTTAAATCTGTGACCATTCCCAATTCGTTAAAGGCATATCCTGCAAAAAAGAAATCCGCCTGATGGAATAAGGTAAAATAATAATCCAATCGATTTTTTAAATAGGCATAATTCAGGTAATAATCACTATTTTGTAACGAGATTTGAGATTCAAGGGCAACGGATATTTGGTGGTCTCCCATGACATCGCTGAAATAAAACATGAATAAACCTTGGTGACCAAATACATTATTATAACCATAGGCAGCTTGCGCAATGTCTAGACTAAACCGTGTTTTATAAGCTTGGGGGATGTATTCACCATCGTCCCTTTTATATAGTGAATCTGGTTTGGATTCTAAGGTCTGATCTATCATAGATTCATTATTATACTGCTCATATTCCCATGCAAATATATAGGTTGAATAATCTGTTGTATTGGCGTCGGTTCCTTTCAACTTATGTTTCCGCAAATCTGTTAATTCTTCCCGATCATTCTCTTCTCGATTTGCAATAAAATTCGTTGGCGCAACAGAGGTTGATTCTAAATTCAAGGGATTATTGATTCGATAAATATCCCACCCCAGACCCGAGTAGCCTGCAAATACCATTATACCATCATCACGGGTAAGGCTTAATTGAAAAAGTCCTGTTAGTAAATTTGTTACAACTTGTGCATCATTCGTATTTAAATCATGACGGAAAAGGTTCCAAGTTCCCTGATAATCTGCTGTATAAAAAAGGCTATTATCTGTATTAGCAAAAATTGGATAATTTTCATTATAATCGGTATTCGTAATCCTTGAAACGGTACCAGAAACAACATCAATCGTATAAATATCCTGCTGATCGTAATTATGATTCAGCATATCTTTAGCCGTTGTTTCGTCTTGATTAATGAGGTCGCCCCGATCCGATACAAAAACAATCATTTTCCCGTCCGGGCTCCAAGATGGTTCCGTATCTGAAAAAACATCAGCAGTAATGTTCGTATTTTCTTTGGAATCCAAATCGTAAAGATAAATATCACTGGCGCCGCCTTCATTCCCAACAAATGCCAACTGTTTTCCGTCGGGGCTCCAGGATGCAGTAAAAACGCCATCCAAATTAAAGTCGATTTTTTCGTCTTTCCCCGTATTGACATTAATTAAATACAAGGCATCATGGGCACCGGCTTTCGCCGCAATCACAATACGTTTACTATCTGGAGACCAACTAATCCCGGGCTGAAGGAATTTTAATTCCTCAAAATCGATTGACCGATTTCCTTTCACGACTCTGTCAATTTTTTTCCCCGTCACCGCATCCAAAATATAAATATCCATATATCCTGATCGGTCGGATAACACCGCAATCTTACTCCCATCGGGGGAAACGGTGGGAGAAACATTGTAAAAGTTTTTATCTTTTTTATGATCCGTCAGTGGTTTCGCAATATCCTTCAATTCATCCCGGCCAGCCACATCAGGATAATATTCTTTTTTAATATATTTATGCCATTGTTCAGTTAATTCTTCAAAGTCCATACCCAATGCTTCTTTGAATCCTTTTTCTGCATTACCATGACGTTTCATGGCTTGAAATATTTCACCAATTTTTTCTCGACCATATTTTGTTGCGATAAATCGCCATACAGACTGGCCACCCTTATATGCTAGAAAATATTCCAATTCACGAATCGTTGGGATTCTTTCATTGATGGCTAAATCACGAATAGTCATATCGGCCTGAGTATCCCAATTCATTGATAAATATTCTGCCAGTCCTTCGTTTGCCCAAAGCGGAATCCGAAGGTTCATTCCACCAGAAATCACATTTTGCATGCGGCCGCCATAGACCAAATCATTAATCATGGCGTGAACCAACTCATGGTGAATCACGTGGCGAAAAGCGGCATAATCACCTTCAAAGGGAAGAACAATCCTATTTTTAAATAATTCTGTAACACCACCGATCCCCTCCTGCATGTATTGACCAATCACATTGGTTTGCTGAAATTCATTATGGGAATGGTAAACAATAATCGATACGCGTTTTTTTAAATTCCAGCGAAGGTGCTTTGCTATTTGTTCATAAGCATCCGTAGCAACTTCTATTGTGAAATGAGCCAATTCAATTTCATCACCATAATAGTAAACATCAAATTGAGGTGAAGAAATAAATTGCCAATCAAAATCACGGTATTGCACCTTGTTTTGACCAAAAGATTGGGCATTGAGCATCGTGGATGCCATTAGGAAAATAATAAAAATAATTCGTTGCATGCTTTTATATACTTGAATTTAATCTATTCGTTCCCCAATTTCGACGATTATCAACGAAAAATGTTAAAATATTGATAAATTAAATTTTCCAGTTTCCAGATTGACTGAACCCTAAGTGAAATAGTATTTTACACACTATGGAATTGCCAATCTATTTTATTTCCGACATCCATTTGATGCTGGAAAGATCTGAATCCGAGGTAAGTCGCCAAAATAAGCTGTTCCAGTTTTTTAGTTTCGTGAAGGAATCTGGTGGAACACTTGTAATAAATGGGGACCTCTTCGATTTCTATTTTGAATACAAAGATGTTATTCCAAAAGTATATGTTCCTTTTTATCACGAAATACTCAAATTGCGCGAAGCAGGTGTGAAAGTGCATTTCGTCCTTGGGAATCATGATTATTGGGTTCTCGATTTTATCACAGATACCCTGTTTGATTATACGTATTTTTCCGATACCCAATTCGAGATTAATGGTAAAAAGTTTTATGTGACTCATGGAGATGGATATTTATCTTGGGACTGGGGATATCGAATCCTTAAGATTTTTATTCATTCCCGAATTTTTATTTGGGCATATCGCTGGTTACACCCAAGAATTGGATACGCCTTTGGCAAATGGATTTCTAAAAAGGGAGAACATTATTTACATTCAGATGCCTATAATAAAAGGATATGCGATGAAATGTCCATGCATGCCCAAAAACAGTTGGATCAAGGGTATGATTATTTTATTACAGGTCATTATCACCAGGCAAAGGATTTACCCCTGAATGGTGGTAAATTAATAATTCTCGGGGACTGGCTTAGCTTTTTTTCCTATGCAAAATTTGATGGCCATGGTCTGAAATTAAAATTCTGGGACAATCATGAAACGCCTTAATGTTATGCTTCCACTATTGGTTTCGCTCATTTTTATAGATGGGTGTTCCACGATTAAAAAATTCTGGCCGGGGAAACGGGGTGCAAAAGATGATATTTCATATGAATTGATTGAAAATCTCAGTACCGCTTTCAGTGAAGGAAAACTCCAGGCGCTTGAAGAAATGATAGCCATTTACGATGATACCAACCAACCTTTCGATGTAAGAATTGCAGCGGGAAAAGCATTGGCAGAAACACATCATCCAACCGCCTTAAATGCCATTTCAAAAACAGTGGGAGATGCAGCGGCACTTGACGTGACTTTCATGATTGCATCCATTGAATTATTAGCGGAATTTAGAGACGATCCCCGAGCGGCTGATGCCATGGTGAACGCCATGAATAAAGTTGAAATCAAAACCAATTCACTTCAAATGGCATTGATCCAAAATCTAAATAGAGTACGGACAAAAGACCAAGTGTTGGCATTGTTGGATCTCTATGAAGTGAGTCGAAATAATTTTAATCGTACCGAAAGATTATTAACAGAAACCTTGGGCGCATTGGGAACAGATGAAGTGGTTCCAATTCTTACAAAAATTGCAAGAGATCCTGATGTAAACTTAGGTATTCGCAATCGCGCATTGGAAATCCTCGGGAAGAAAGACCCGTCCCAAGTGGCCGGCGCATTTGCAGAATTGTTAGGGGATCCACAAACCAATTTAGAAGTCCAGGATTTTGCCCTAAACACCATGAAAGGTGTCAAAGAAGAAAACCTCATTCTCGCACTGCTCCAAACTTATCGATCCGGCAAAGATCAGTATTATAATTTATTAACAACGCTTTTAGAAGCATTGGGAGAATTCAATGATCCGGAAATTCGGAGAGCCGTTAAGGAAATAGCAATGAATGATGCATATCCCCAGGAAATTCGCATCAAGGCTATTGAAAAACTGTCTGACTTAGGCGGACATAATGTTATTCCAGATATTATAACTATACTATCTGATCCTGGGCAGTATAAATTTCATTCAGCCGTCATTAAAACTGTAAAGAACCTTGGCCAATACGAACAATATGAGCAAGAAATTCGACGTAGAACTTTTGAAGCACATCAAAAAGCGGTTTTGTTGAATGAATAAATTTATTTTATCCATATTTTTAATTAGTATTGGATTGAGTCAGAATGATGCAGACTCAACAATTGTGGCACCGTTTGATTCCATAGCTGTTATTGAGCCTGACACAACGCAACCAGTCCCTACCATTGAAATGCCAGAAACAATAGACACAACCGCACAGGATACATTGGTTCCCTTACCAGATATCCGTGAGTTGGGTGACAAAGCAGATAAACTTCCATTAGGTGAACCCTTTTTCGAATTGAAATCAAGCATTGATTTACTCCACCAACAAATGGATTCTCTCAAGCGAGTGATTTCCGTTTATGAAAAAGGGAGGGGTGCCATGCCAACCATCGATGAAGAATTACTGAACCTAATTAAGGTTCCGCAATTGCGGCATCGGATTGAACTTCAAAACGGGACAATCGTTAATGGTGAAATAATTCAGGAGGATGATTTAAGAATCATCGTTCAAACATCCATAGGTCAATTGGCAATTGAAATGGATCGCGTCGTAAACATTACAGAAGATTTGCCACCCAATGCCAAAGTTGAAATTATGGGAGAACCTTATGTAAATGCATTCCCCGATCGGGAAGAAATTGCAGGAACCATTAAAAATGTTGGATTGAAAAGGGCTGACTTTGTCCGGGTGATTGCCCATTTATGGTCAGCAACAACAGAACTGATTCAAATCGATTCTGTATTTGTTACGGGGCAAAAACAAAAATATTTAACAGGCATTCGGGCGGACACATCCCTTGAACCAGGTTCAATCAGCGAATTTAAACTCACCATTCCTTTGTCCGATGAGGATAAAGTCTCTTATCGGACCTATGAAGTTCGATGGGAATCATATAAATAAATTATTGTAACCCTGCGATTTTAACCATTATCGCATTTTGGGCATGCATTCGATTTTCAGCCTGATCAAACATAATTGAATTGGTTGACTCCATAACAGCATTCGTCACTTCCCTACCTCTTTCTGCCGGAAGGCAATGCATAAACAAGGTTTCTTTTCCTGTAGAATTCATCATAGCAGAATTCACCTGAAAGTCAGCAAAAATTTTCTCCCGCTCTTCCGCCTCTTCTTTCTGGCCCATGGACGCCCACACATCCGTATATACCACATCTGCTCCGACCACTCCAGCTTTAGGATCGTGGGTTATTTCTACAGTAGAAATACCTGCCGCTTCAACCAGTTTGATTGGTTCTGGATCCGGCTCAAACCCTTCAGGACAAACACAGGTAAAATGAAATGGAATTCGCGCGGCCAAATGGAGCCAGGAATGAACAATATTATTCCCATCCCCCACATAAACTATTTTCATATTATCCAAATTTACACGGTGTTCATAAATAGTTAATATATCGGCCATGATTTGGCAAGGATGGTTATAGTCTGTCAAACCATTTATCACGGAGATTGATGCATATTTTGCTAATTCTGTCATATGCTTATGATCAAATAATCGGGCCATAATCATATCATTATAACCACTGAATACGCGGGCGATATCTTTGATCGCCTCTCTTTTTCCTATACCAATATCGTTTGGACCAAGAAATATAGCGTGACCACCTAAACGGAAAAATCCCGTTTCAAAAGATACCCGTGTTCTGGCGGATGGTTTGGCAAAAATCATCGCGAGAGAATGATCCTTAAACGGTTTATAATCTTCTTTATTTTTTAGTCTCTCCTTAATGCTTTTGGCTAATTCAAGTGTTTCCCAGATTTCGTCGGTTGTAAAATCGGTAATATGTAAAAAGTCTCTTTTCATCATTCCTCTTTAATTTTTATTTCCTGTCCCACATTTTCCATCATC
>CATMGX010000018.1:0-21307 GCA_950067765.1 uncultured Fidelibacterota bacterium | reverse complement strand
AAACCTACTCAATATTAGCCACTTGTTATTTCGAATTGGGAAATGAAGAATTAGCGGTATACAATGCAAGGAAAGCAACGGAGATAATGCCAGATGACTTTCAATCTAATTTAGCGCTGGGACAAATTCTATCTCGAACTGGGAACAAGGAGGAATCAGTCACTTTTGTAAAAAAAGCAATTGATATTGATCCTTCCAACAGGGTAGCCATTCGTCAATTAGCCACATTATATTATGATTTGGGTGAAAAAGAAAAATCGGTTGAAACCTTTGAGGTTGCAATCAAGACCGAAACAGATAAAATGCGGAAATCTGACCTCTATTTCAACCTAGGTGTACTGAATATGCAATTGGATCATTTCCAGGAAGCTGAAGATGCTTTTATGTATGCCTATGATCTTAATCCTGAGGATACGGAAGCTTTGGTGGGTATGGCCCAAACATTTGAAAATGCAGAGAAATGGCGTAGGGCTTCCAAGTTCTATCGTGAACTCATTGCGCTGGAACCGGATAATCCGGCACATTACAAAGGCATGGCGCGTGTGTTAATTAAGCAAGGCGATATGGATGGGGCGACCCGCTATTTTGAGAAGTCAAAAAAGTTGGGTGAATGATTATTTAACCAACACTATTTGATATTTAAATCCCCATAATTTTTATATTTAGGGGATTTTTTTATCCGGTTCTTTTCCGTTTATTTAAATATTCATTCAGGGCAATATCCAGGGGCTGATCTGTAAATAGGGGGACATAATCTATTCGCTGGTTTCGGCATCCCAATTGATATTTTCGCTGAAATGATTCAACGACTTTCTGGTATGCCGATCGAATGTACCAGGGTTCAGTTGTGATTGTTTCGCCCGTTTCCAAATCCCTGAATTTTGTTCGGTTTCCAAATTGAAAAACCTGTTCCTGGCGATCCAAAAGATGAAAAACTATCATTTCCTGTTTATTATGCCTAAAGTGATTCAAGCCCATCAAAACCTGTTCCGGATCATCTAATAAATCAGAAATCAATATAACCAAACCGCGTTTTTTTATCCGTTCTGCCATATGATCTAAAGTGGAGCGAATTTGCGTATCTTTTCCGGTGTGTATATTGTCTAATGCACCCATGATTATATTGGCATGGGATGGTGCGGCGCGAGGAGGGATAAACTTTCGTATCTTTTCGTCGAATAAAACCAAACCCATTCCATCTCTTTGATTGAGCATTAAATGAGTAATAGCCGCAGATAAATAACTGGCGTATTCCAGTTTTGATATGGACCCACTTCCATAGGTCATGGATAGACTGGTATCGAGTAAAATATATGATCGGAGATTTGTTTCTTCTTCATAACGCTTCACGTAATACCGATCCGTTTTTCCATATAACTTCCAATCAATATGACGAATTTCATCTCCATGCCCGTAAGCGCGATGTTCCGCAAATTCCACACTGAACCCATGATAAGGACTTTTATGCTGGCCAATCAAATATCCTTCAACGACTAACCGGGCTCGAAGAGCCATATTATCAATTTTTGCAACAATTGTCGGGTCGAGATATTTTCGTTTATCCATAACGTGAATCGTTTAACTTCAACCGTTTAACTTATTATGCGGTTAATAATATCATCCACACTCACACCTTCTGCTTCTGCATTGAAATTTGGTAAGACGCGATGACGCAAAACGGGTAAGGATAGTGATTTAACATCATCAATATCTGCAGTGGGGCGGCCATCTAAAATGGCTTTTGCTTTGGCACCGAGAATTAAAAATTGAGATGCTCTCGGCCCGGCTCCCCAATCAACCCATTCGTTTATAAAATCTTGTGCATTTTCTCCAGGACGTGTTGCACTAACCAAATTTACTGCATATTCAATGACATTATCTGCCACAGGGACTCGCCGGACCAAATCCTGAAATTTCAGGATTTCTTCTCGGGAGATAACTTGATTTAATTTTGATTTTTTATGGGCAGTTGTTACCTTGACGATTGAGACTTCGTCCTCATGGGTGGGATAATCAATTAATATATTAAACATAAAGCGATCCAATTGTGCTTCCGGAAGCGGATAGGTTCCTTCCTGTTCGATGGGGTTTTGAGTGGCCAAGACAAAGAAAGGTTCCTCTAAATCATAGGTGTTTCCTGCCGCAGTAACCTTAGTTTCCTGCATCGCTTCGAGTAACGCTGCTTGTGTTTTAGGCGGTGTACGGTTGATTTCATCGGCCAAAATAATATTGCCGAAAACGGGACCTTTAAAAAAACGGAAACTGCGTTTTCCCGTCGTTTGATCCTCTTCAATCACCTCTGTCCCGGTGATATCACTGGGCATTAAATCTGGTGTAAACTGAATCCGACTAAAACTTAAATCCAGCAAATCAGCCATGGATTTAATCATAAGTGTTTTCGCTAATCCAGGTACACCAACAATTAAAGTATGCCCTTTACACAGGAGGGCTATCAGGATATGGTTCAACACATTTTTTTGGCCAATGATAGATTTAGCAATTTCGCTGAAGAAGCGACTTTTAGCATCATCTAATTTTTCGAGTAATTGTAAATCGGTTTGGTTTTCCATCTGCGTCCTTGTTTAAATAAAATGGGGCGAAAAATTACTAGACGTCTCCGGATGAAACAACACGAATGTCTTGCGAGACTATTTTGGAAGATAGAAATTTAAACCCATATTTCAGCCAAATAATACCGTGAAAAAATCATATTTAGAATTGAATACAAATGAAATTGATTCGCTCCTGACAGTATTGGGTGAATCATCCTTCCGTGCAGAGCAAATCCACAATTGGATTTATGATCATGGTGTGGTCAGTTGGGGTGAAATGGAAAACCTTCCCCAATCATTGCGGGATAACCTTGAAAATATGATTGCGCTTCATCCATTGAGAATCATCAAAATAAGTGGATCAGACTCCAAATCTACCCGAAAATATTTATTTGAGACATTAGATGGACAAAAAATAGAATCGGTATTGATGAACGATAGAAAGCGAACAACCGTTTGTATTTCGAGCCAGGTGGGGTGTGCAGTTGATTGCAAATTCTGCGCCACAGCATCCATGGGGTTTATTAAAAATCTAAGTGTTGGTGAAATAGTGGATCAGGTGATTCATCTACAAACCCAGTCAAAATCTCGAATCACAAATGTTGTTTTTATGGGAATGGGAGAGCCCTTTTTAAACTATAAAAGTGTCATAGAAGCCGCCAAAATATTGAGCCAAGAAATGGGATTTGGTGCCAGAAGAATTACCATATCTACAGCGGGAATAGTACCAAAAATCCGACAATTGGCTGATGAGGATCATAAATATAAATTAGCAATCAGTTTAAATGGAACGGATGAAAGAAGTAGAAATACCATAATGCCATTAACAAAGACGCATTCTTTAAAATCACTTATTGAATCCGCCCATTATTACTATAAAAAAATTCGCCGGTTTATTACATTTGAATATGTACTTCTTAAAGATGTGAATGATTCTCCAGAAGATGGTAAACGACTTATTGATTTACTTCGTTCACTGCCCTGTAAAGTGAATGTGATTCCTTATAATGAAATCGGGGGAAAGTACAACCGTCCAAAAGAAGATAAAATTCAAGCTTTTCTACATTCGCTCAAACATGCTCCATTTACGGTGACAGTACGATGGAGTAAGGGAACCGACATTGATGCCGGATGTGGCCAATTGGCAGTAAAGGATTTAGCTTAAAATATTAATAGCCAATCGCAATATTTTCCCCACGGGAATCAGCTCCGCCCCAATATCCCTTTTCATTAATCATTATTCCGTTAGCTTCACCAATATTACCGCGGAGTTTCATATCGTGACCCCGGACTTTTAAATTCTCAATAATATCACTGGATAATCCATACTTTTCATAAAATACCATATCCGGTAGCCACTGGGAATGGAATCGCGGTGAGGATACGGCCTCTTTAATATTCATACCATGAAGTGTGACGTTGAGGATGTTCTGTAGAACAGTGGTAATAATGGTTGATCCGCCTGGGGTACCCAGAATTAAAAAGGGTTTATCATTTTTTAAAACAATTGTTGGTGTCATGGAACTGAGGGGTCTCTTTTTACCTTGGATTTTATTTGCCTCATTACCCACCAACCCAAACACATTGGGGACTCCGGGTTTGATAGAAAAATCATCCATTTCATTATTCAAGAGGAAACCAGCACCGGTGACGGTAACACCATTACCATACCCCCAGTTTATGGTTGTAGTTACAGACACAGCATTTCCCTCTTTATCTACCACAGAATAATGAGTGGTTTCTTCGCTTTCTTTGGTTGGCCCATTTCCATGCTTCACATCATCGGAGGATGTTGCATGGGTTAAATCAATTCCTTTTGCACGGGTTTTTGCATATACATTGGAAAGCAACTTATCAGTAGGTACATCCCAAAAGTCAATATCACCCAGATGCTCAGCCCGATCGGCGTAGGCTCGGCGTTCAATTTCAGTCAGCACATGGATATAATCAGAAGAATTCCAACTGAGATCCAGTGGGAATTCTATGGAGCGACGCTGCATTTCTTGAAACATATTCAGCATATGGACTAATAAAAGCCCACCGGAGCTCGGTGGCCCCATGGAAATGATATCAATATCTTCAAAGGATCCCTTGATTGGATCTCGATACTTAGATTCATAATTTTCCAAATCTTTATGGGTAATCCATCCGCCGCCTGTTTCCATTTCCGCTACAATCAGATCAGCCGTTTTTCCCATATAAAAACCATTTCGACCTTTTTTGGAAATGCGTTTCAAAGTTTTAGCCAAATCCTTCTGAATAAAAAAATCGCCAATTTCCCATACTCGATCATCCCGTGTAAAAATTCTTTTTGTTTCAGGATGCTGGCTTAACCGCTCTTTACTCCGATTAAATCGTTCTGCTTCATAATAGGATAAATCAAATCCTTTGTCTGCTAATTTGATGGCCGGAGCTAATACTTGTTTCAAGGATATATTCCCGGAACCATGATCGCGCCAGGCTTTGAGGAGTCCATCGACAGATCCCGGTACACCAGATGCCAAATGGCCAAACAGGGATTTTCCCTTTATGGGATCCCCTTTTTCATCAAGGTACATATCCCGGTGGGCCTTGGCCGGTGCCATTTCCCGGTAATCCAACGTAAAGGTTTTTCCATCGGCGAATCGAGCAACCATAAAGCCGCCACCGCCAATATTCCCATTTGAGGAGGACGTAACAGCTAAAGCAAAACCAACCGCAACAGCTGCATCCACCGCATTCCCCCCATTCTTAAGGATATCAATCCCCACTTGAGATGCATGGCGGCTGGTTGAAACCACCATACCGTTTTTCGCATAGACAGGGCGGGGGTGAGACCCCAAACCTGCTGTTATGAGCAAGAGTAGGGTCATAATGATTCTAATTAATTTTCTTTTATTCATGTCTTTTTAATACCTTTCCGGATAAAATTTTTGTCCATTCTCCATGATCAATGGCAACTTTACCATTCACAATCACCCAAGAAATTCCCGATGGGTATTGATGGGGTTCATCCCACGTTGCCTTATCCATAATGGTTTCAGGATTAAAAATTACCAAATCAGCCACATATTCTTTCTTTATTTGCCCACGATTTGATAAGCCCAAGATTGAAGCAGGGAGACTGGTCATTTTCCGTATGGCTTCTACCAAAGAAATTACATTAAGTTTTCGAACATACAATCCAAGTACACGAGGGAAGGTCCCATAATTTCTCGGATGAGGCTGTGCATGATTTAATTGAATTGTACTTCCATCTGAGGCATGCATGACTTGGGGGTGGGCCATGATTCTCCGGACATCATTTTCATTAAGACAGTGATAAATTCCGGATCCATTGCCAGCATATACCATATCCATCAAAACTTCAGCTGCATTTACCGGCGTGGGGTCAAATCCTTTCGATTGGGTAATTTTAGCCAGATTCATTCCATTCAAACGAGGTTCGGTTGGATAACTTGCGACCACAATACTGGCTGGATCGCCGCCGCCTCGATCATAAACGATATTCCACACAATACCATCTTTTATTTTTTTCCGTTGAATGGGATCATCTAGTCGTTCTTTTAATTTTTCATGTCCGCCGGCTAATGACCAAGCAGGGAATACCACTTTAAGGGTCGTACTTGTGGCCGTATATGGGTATTGATCCAGGGAAATTTCCAATCCTTCTTTACGTGCATTATCTACCATATCAAGTGTTTTAATACTTTGGCCCCACATAGACTTACCTACTGCTTTGTGGTGAGAGATTTGCACGGGTAAGTTTGCTTGTTTTCCGATATCAATCGCTTCTTTCACTGATTCAAGTAATCCAATTCCTTCTTCCCGCATATGGGTTGCATAAAACCCATCATTCTCAGATACGACTGAAGCAAGAGCCACAACCTCATCCAAATTGGAATAGGCCCCGGGGATATACTTTAATCCCGTAGACATCCCAAAAGCACCATCCTCCATGGCGGACTGAACCAACGATTGCATCTCCTTTATTTCTGTTTCTGTAGCCAAACGGTTTTCAGTGCCCATAACTTCACGGCGTATGGTATTATGCCCAACAAGGAGTGCTAAATTGGGACCAATACCGGTAGAATCTGTTTTGGCAAAGAAATCACCGATTGGGAAAGGAGAGGAACCGCAATTACCACCTACCATGGTTGTGACACCCTGCTGAAGATAATTTTCAACAGGTGGAAAATCTAAACTTTTTCGCTCAGTATGAGTATGCATATCGATAAATCCAGGGGAAACCACCAATCCGGTAGCATCTATGATTTCGAACGCTGTAGCATTGGGTTGATCTCCCACCAAAACAATCTTCCCATTCCGAATATAAAGGTTGGCATATATAAGATCACCCCCACTTCCATCAGCAATTTCTCCGTTATTGATTATAATATCATATGTGGGCGCGGCACATGAAATCATAAAACAAACTAATAATGAAATAATATATTTCATTATTTTAAATTACGTTTCCATTTAATAGTATAGGGTAAAATCAACATATAAACACCTGTGATCCATAAAATAAAGAGAACAATTCCTGTCGGGAGAAAAATCCAGAGTTTCACTTTATCATGGAACCAGGATCCATCATGAATGGATTCAATAATATCGGATCGTCGATAAGCATGCTGAAGGATTGTGCCCGATTGGGTATCAATTTGAATTTCCCAATTATTTTTACTGCGAACCTTTACCATTCCTGCCTGAATTCGGACATCTAAGCGATCAATATCTTCCCAACTGTGAATTTCCGCGTCTGGAACCGTTTTTGCAATGGTAAGAATTTCATCAAAAGAAATGGAGGGATTATTTTTTATCTTACCAATGGTTGTTGTTGGCTGAATCCAATTAATCTCTTTTTTAACCTGAAGTAAAATCCCCGTTCCAATAATAATAATAATGGGAATAAAAATAACGAAAGCACCCCAATAATGGGTTTTGCGCGTCCACTTATTCCAGTGAAATCCGTATTTCAAGAGAGGCCTCGTAGTATTATGCGGTTTAGAATGGAGTATTAATCTTTTTTATAAATTAAAGTAACGGCCTTTCCATCACTTTTGATATAGCCCCGGTACATGCCTTTGGTATTGAATGGCATTGCAATATTTCCTTTGGCATCAATACAGATTACACCACCGGAACCGCCCAGTTTACCCACTTTTTGTATCACCTTCTTTGATGCTTTAATCAAGGAATAGTGTTTATATTCCATGAGGGCAGAAATATCGTGGGCCGCCGCCGCGCGGATGAAATATTCTCCCGTCCCCGTTGCGGAAACAGCGCAGGTCTCATTGTTGGCATAGGTCCCGGCGCCTATGATAGGCACATCGCCAACACGGCCCCAGCGTTTGTTTGTCATGCCCCCGGTGGATGTGCCGGCGGCTAAATTGCCATCTTTATCCAAAGCCACACAACCCACAGTGCCATATTTTTTTTGTTCATTCTTTTTCATTTTTTGGATGGCTTTCCACCGTCGTTCAGTGTGAAAGTATTTGGGGTCTACAATTTCAAGGCCTTGTTCTTCGGCAAATTTATCAGCCCCTTCTCCCGCCAATAGCACATGCCATGTTTCTTCCATGACTTTCCGTGCGGCAGAAATAGGATTTTTTACTGTTTTTACACCGGCAACAGCCCCGGCCTTTAGGTTGCTTCCATCCATGATAGAGGCATCCATTTCATTGGTCCCTGCGTTGGTGAATACGGCGCCCTTTCCCGCATTAAAAAGGGGAGAGTCTTCCATGACGTGAATGGTGGCTTCCACTGCATCCATAGCTGTGCCGCCGGTATTTAAAATTTTGTATCCTGTTTGAAGTGCTTCATCTAATTTGGCACGGTATGCTGCTTCTCTTTCCGCTGTCATATTCTTTTTCAGGATTGTGCCGGCGCCACCGTGGATGACCAGTGCGAACTTTTCTTTTGGTTTCGCTTCGGCTACTTGGATAATAGATAAAACCAAAACAACTATGGTGCCCAATGCATTTCTAATTTTTTTCACAGATTAATTCCTCCGCGAAGCTAGTTTGGCTAATAACCGTAAAATTTCTAAATAGAGCCAGACCAAGGTGACCAGAAGTCCGAAGGCACCATACCACTCCATATATTTTGGGGCACCATTTTCTGCTGCTTCTTCAATAAAATCAAAATCAAGAACGAGATTTAATGCGGCAATAATGACCACACCAATACTGAATAAAATGCTCATGTTTGAATTACCATGAATCATAGGGACTCCAACGCCAAACATACCCAATATCCAACTGATGAGATAAACAAAAAAAATGCCACCCGTAGCCGCCACCACACCCAGTTTGAAATTTTCCGTTGCCTTAATCAGTCCGGAACGATAGGCTAAAAGTAAAGCACCAAGTGTCCCAAAAGTCAGCATAACCGCCTGGTTAACAATTCCTGGATAACGCATTTCAAAATATTTGGAAATACCACCTAAAGCCAATCCCTGCAAGAGGGCGTATGCAGGTACCGTGTACTTTGCGAGATGGTGCTTAAAAGCGGTCAAAATGGCCACACCAAATCCGCCAAAAATGCCGATCATCATGAACATATTTGTTCTGGGGTCTCCTAAGGGCAGATTCCAGGTATAAAGGGCTGTAGTCATGAGTAAAAGCAATCCCAGTGCTGTTTTATGCACCGTACCCATGATGGTCATAGTGGCACCAGTGGTTATGTCAAATCCGGAAAATGTTTTTGCATTCAAAGTGGGGTTTCCGGAACGAAATGTTAAATGGCGATTCATGAATAATTCTCCATGCTATCATTTATGGCTTTTACCAATTGATCGATGGCAATGCGGTTTTGCTGCTGTGAATCCCGATGGCGAAGCGTCACGGTTTGGTCTTCTACGGATTGGTGGTCAATCGTAATGCCGTAAGGGGTGCCCGCTTCATCTTGGCGGTAGTATCGTTTTCCGATAGATCCTTGCTGATCGTAAATCACTTTGAAATGAGGTTTTAAAATATCCATTACATTCCGACCAATTTCCGGTAATCCATCCTTTTTCACTAATGGACAAACTACAGCAGTTACCGGTGCAATTCGGGGATGGAGTTTCATCACCACGCGATTGTTTTCTTCATCTTCCCAATAGGCATCTGATAATACAGCCAGCATCATGCGATTTAATCCCGCTGATGTTTCAATAATATAAGGGAGGAACCGCTCATTGTTCGGTTGGTCAAATATTTCCATTTTCTTCCCAGAGAATTCTTGATGACGGCGGAGATCAAAGTCCGTTCGGTTGTGGATGCCTTCAATCTCGGACCACCCAAATGGAAATTCAAATTCAATGTCCCAGGCTTCTTTGGCATAGTGAGCCAATTCACCTTCACCATGTTCATGAAAACGGAGTTTTTTTGCATCGACCCCCAACTGATTATAAAAGTCCAACCGTTCTGCTTTCCAATCTGCCATGGATTGGTCATCGGTCCCGGGTTTTACAAAATACTGCATTTCCATTTGTTCAAATTCACGGGTACGAAAGATAAAGTTTCTTGCCACAATTTCATTTCGAAATGCCTTCCCAATCTGGGCAATGCCAAAAGGAACTTTAAGACGCATGGCATTTTGAGTGAGAAGATAATTCACATAAATACCCTGGGCAGTTTCCGGTCTTAAATATGCAATATTGGCTTCTTCTTCTACCGGGCCGATATGGGTTTTAAACATGAGGTTGAACTGGCGCGGTTCCGTAAGATTACCTGTAGTCCCGCATTTAGGGCATTGGATTTCATCCCATTTGCCATCTTCCGGATTTCCATCAAATAATTCATCGGCACGGTATCGCGCTTTACATTGTTTACAATCCACTAATGGATCATTAAATGCACCCAAATGCCCTGAGGCTTCCCATATTTTGGGATGCATTAAGATACCGCTATCTAACCCAACAATATTTTCATGAAGTTGGGTCATGGCCCGCCACCAGAGTTGGGAAATATTATTTTTTAGGGCAATACCCAATGGGCCATAATCATAAACAGCTCCGAAGCCACCATAAATTTCAGAACTTTGAAATACAAACCCTCTGCGTTTGCAAAGGGAAACAATTTTTTCCATACTCATAAGGTTGAGTTAAATCTCCGTTAATTATTAAGACGGGAAATTAGGAAATTATTTAGATAAATAAATGGTGTGAAATGATGAAAGAATTGAATCCTTTCTAATGTTATAAAATAATGAGATTGCGTCAGTTTGGCTTTGCAACGACAGTTTGGGTTTAATCCATTTCTTTGAGTTCACGCTCAATCTGATCGCTATAGGTAACAGTCGCATCGAGCGTTTCGATGATTGCGGGCGTTTCCTTCGTTGTTCGGATATAAACAAAAATAATGGTTATGCCTAATAATCCCATAAAGATTGGGGCAATCCAGGCAAAATAATTAAACCCTTCCGCTACGGGGATTGCCAATACACGTTCTCCATATTTTCCTTTATAATAATCGAGAATTTCGGTTTTTGTTTTCCCTGTATTCACCATGCCTGCAATTTCAATTTCCATTTCTTTATTTCCGTGGTCATACACCGTTCCGCTCCAACAGCATGTGGCCATGAGGCTTTGTTCCAAATCGTCAATAAGTTTTCCTTTTTCATCGGCCCATGCCAGGCTCAATAGGATTAAAATGGGGAGGAGTTTTTTCATTTTTTAGCCTTCTTTTTTGGTTTCTTTTTGGCCTTTCGGCGTTTTTTTCTTGGAGGAGCCGCCCGCTTTTTATTGATGAGCTCTACCCCTTCTTCTAATGTCATTTTTTCCGGATCTGTATCTCGAGGCAGAGAAGCATTAAATTTTCCATCCGTGAGATAAGGGCCATATCGTCCGGTTTTTAATACCAAAGATTCGCCGGTTTGTGGATGATCGCCCAATGTACGTAATTTTTGGGGACCGCTATTTCGATTTTTGATCAGTTCCAACGCTTCTGCCAGTTCGATGGTTAACGGCGACATAGTGGGAGGGATGGTGCCGTTTTTTCCTTTCCCTGCAGTCACGTAGGATCCGAATCGGCCATAGTCAGCTTTCACATCTTCGTCAGAATCAGGAAATTTTCCTAATATTCTGGGGAGTGATAATAGTTTAAGCGCCATTTCAAGATCAATATCATCGTCTGGTGTTCCTTTTGGAATCCCTTTTCGTTTACTGGTTTCTCCCAATTGAACATAGGGTCCGTAAGGTCCATTTTTAACTAAGACCATTTCACCGGAATCCGAATCTTTACCCAATTCTCGATCTTCATTGATTTCCTGATTCAAAATTTCCAATGCTTTATCCACATTCAAATCACCGAGATATACATCTGCAGGAACAGATTTCCGCGTTTCACCCTGTTGCACAAATGGACCATATTGCCCCACGCGAATTTCAATGGGGTCGCCGTCATAATCCAATTGGACCGAACAGGCTTTCCCAATATCTATTTTATCATCTAACATACCCTCCAATCCAATTTGGTCATCAGAGCCAAAATAGAATTCTTTCATAAATGGGACTGCATCCAATTCTCCGCGGGAAATCGCATCAAGGCCGTCTTCCATATTGGCTGTGAATTGACTGTCCACCAGAGAAGTAAAATGGTTTTCTAAAAGTTGGGTGACCGCAATCCCTAAAAAGGTCGGTGTCAATTGTCCTCGGTTATTGGTCACATAGGTTCGGTAGATGATGGTATCAATAATGTTGGCAAAAGTGGAAGGACGTCCAATTCCCTGTGCTTCCAATTCTTTCACCAGAGATGCTTCCGTAAATCTCGCTGGCGGTTTGGTTGCATGTGTATCTGCCGTTAATTCATTGCATGTGAGAGGTTGGCCTTTGGCCAAATCCGGCAAAATTGATTCTTGATCTTCTGTGATTCCGCTTCGACGATCCGTACTTTCTACATAGGCAGCCATGTATCCGGGGAAAAGTATCACTTTTCCATTGGCGCGAAATTCCGTTTTTTGATTTTCAATCGTTACAGCTATTTGTTTCACTTTGGCTGATTTCATTTGAGATGCCAAAGTTCGCTTTCGAATAAGGTCATATAATTTTGCTGCATCTTCATCAATGGCTGCACGCACTTTATCCACGGTGGTAAATGTAACACCAGCGGGGCGGATGGCTTCGTGAGCTTCCTGGGCATTTTTCACTTTTGTAGCATAAGTCCGTGCTTGTTCCGGTAAATATTCTTGACCAAAACGAGAGACAATTTCATTCCGCGCCCCATTGATGCCTTCCGCCGAAAGGGTGGTGGAGTCCGTCCGCATGTAGGTAATAAATCCCTGTTCATAAAGGCGCTGGGATGTGCGCATGGTTTTACGTGCGGAGGATCGCAGTTTCCGCGCTGCTTCCTGCTGAAGCGTGGATGTGGTAAATGGTGGTTTGGGATCAGAATTTTTGATCTTTTCTTCCACATCTTTAACCGTCCAGGGACCGTCTTTTAATTCTTTTACCAATTCATCTGCCTGTGCTTTGGATAATAGTAGTGCATCGTGTTTTTTTAACTGACCTGTGTTGGGATCAAAATCTTTTCCGGTGGCAAGGCGTTTACCATCCACGCGGATGAGCGTCGCTGAAAATGGATTATCTTTCGTTTGTAAGTTCGCCTTTAAATCATAATATAATGCAGAATGGAATGCCTGACGGAGCCGTTCTCTTTCCACAATGATTCGAAGGGCAGAGGACTGTACCCGTCCGGCGGAAAGACTAACTTTCACAAATTTCATATTCTTTTTCAATGTGCTCCAAAGTACACGGGAAACTTTATATCCCACAAGTCGGTCAATGATGCGTCTGGTTTGGCGGGCTGCCACTAAATCGCTATCAATTTCTCGGGGGTTATTCATACCCTCTTCAACACCTTCTTTGGTGATTTCTGTAAACTGAACACGAGAAAGTTTTGAGGCTTCCACTTCGCTGGCAATGTGTGCCGCTATGGCTTCACCTTCACGATCCGGGTCAGTGGCGATAACGATTCGGTCGGTCTTCTTCGCCAAAGATTTAAATTTTTTCATGAATTGCTTTTTATCGGGTAGCACATCTTCCACTGTGGCAAAGTCGTTATCCACATCCACACCCAATTCTTTTTTGGGTAAATCTTTTATATGGCCAACGCTGGCCATGACTTCATATTCACCACCAAGGTATTTCGAAATGGTTTTTGCCTTAGAAGGCGATTCAACAATTAATATTGGTTTTGAGCTCATTAGTTCTCTTTTTTTCTGTAATCAGTGGCAATGCCGCAATATCGCGCGCGTATATTAATGTAAAAGAAAATTTTATAATGTCAAAGAATTGATATGATCTACCAACGCTTTTATTTTTACTGGTTCCTGATCTCCCGTTTTCAAATCCTTAATTTCGGCCTGTCCCGACTCTAATTCTTTATCTCCAATAATGATCGCAATGGTTGCACCACATTTATTGGCCTCCCGCATTTGGGCTTTCATGGATCGGCGCAATGGATCAAAATCGGTACGAACATTATTTTGTCTCAAATCTTCTGCTAATTTTGCCACTGTTGGCCGGACACGATCTCCAAGGCCTACAATATATACTTGTGTGGTTTTACCGCTTAAATCGTCATCACCCAAGGCCAAAAGGATTCGTTCCATACCGGCGGCGAAACCGATGCCCGGCGTGGGTTTGCCACCCAATCTTTCTACGAGGCCATCATAACGGCCACCCCCACAAATAGCATCCTGGGCGCCCAATTCAGTAGAGGTAATTTCAAATGTGGTCCGGGTATAATAATCCAATCCACGCACAAGATTCGACTCAATCAAATATTGAGTTCCCATGGCATCCAGAAGGGAACAAACCTCCTCAAAATGGGCTTTGTCTTCTGCTGTCAATGAATCAGAAATATTGGGTGCTTCTTTCAATATTTCAATTTCGTGGGGTATTTTTGTATCCAAAATGCGCATTGGATTATTTTCAAATCTTTTCTGACTGGTTTCGCTTAGGTCGTTGAAATGGGGTTTTAAAAAATCACGAAGTGCATTGCGATAATTATCTCTGCATTCCGGTGAGCCGATTGAATTCAACTTTAAGTTTAGGCCTGTTAATCCAATATCATTGAAAACAGACATGGCCAGGGCAATGACTTCCGCATCAATTTCCGGATGTTCAGATCCAAACGTTTCAATCCCGAATTGGTGGAATTGGCGGTAGCGCCCTTTCTGGGGCCGTTCTCTTCGAAATAATGCGTCAATATAATACAGTTTATTAATGGGACTTTGACCACCCAGATTGTGCTGGATGAATGACCGTACCACTGGTGCCGTCAATTCCGGTTTCAGGGTGAGGTTCTCACCCCCTTGGTCCGTCCAACTATACATTTCTTTCGAAACAATATCGGTTTCTTCGCCTACACCTCTGGAAAAAAGTTCCGTTCGTTCGAAGGCAGGGGTACGAATTTCACTATATCCATAGGTATCCATGGTGTTGTGGATGACGGCTTCCAGCACCTGCCAGCGGTGGCTTTGGCTCGGGAGAATATCTTGGGTGCCTTTAATTGATCGGATAAATTCTTCAGTCATTTTATGATATAATATCTTTCAATAAGTTTTCTGCTTTTGCCTTAAATGAGTCAGGAATATACAATTTTACAGAGCCGCCGGGCAGGCTCAATGCATTAATTCCGAAAGCAGAACTGATAAAATCACCTTTAGTGTAGCAGGGGACATCATTATCTTTTAAAATTTCTACAGCCATGTCAGCCATGATGTTTCCATCAAAATCTGCAATGGAAACCCAAGTCATATTCTCCAACGGTTCAGACTCTGGTTTAAGTTCAACCAAGGATACGCCACAGTCCTGACAGACGTTTATTGCTTCAACATATTCACTTTTACATTCAGGACAAAACATAATAGGGCTCCATAGTTGTTGCGGAATTTACAGCATATCATCTTATGCTAACTAATCTTGACCTAAAATTTATTGTTGAACAATGTCAGATCACTATTACTCACACCGGTTTCTAATGCATTAAACTGTTGAGATGAAATACAAATATGGCTGTGTTACTCCCAATGACATAAATTTTAATTATCGGTCAAACAAAGATGGTCGGCTGAATGCTCCCCCGCGTCGTTCCAGTTTCAGGTCTCGGAGATTTGGTGATTTTACATTCAGTTTTAAATAAAGTCCTGAAGCATATCCATTCGGTGTCCAGTTTACACTCATTTCCCAGCAGTGGAGATCCCGATAAATAGAAAAAGTATGACTAACTAAATTTTGTTTAATAAGATCAAACCGTGCATTATACTTTACCTTCCAATTTTCAGTCACATTGATGGTGGAGTTGGTAGACATCCAGAATGTTTTCAGGGGATTATTAGGGTTGAAATTATTGTAGGCAAAACTAAAACTGGCTGAGGTAGACCAAAGTTCACCGGTCGGTTTTTTATCACCCTCTGATTTTAATCCAAAACCGGTAAACATGCCAGCCAGGTTGGCGCCATCGACTCTTTCCACTGATTCAGTAGTGTCTTCATCCGTGGTTTCATCTTCTTCCCGCTCAAAAGAAAAACGCTTCCCGGAAAATCGGAATCCAGTAGAAAATCGAGCGTTCACCAGTCGTGGTGTGGGCATACCGCCACTGGTTTTGAACTGGTTAATACGCATATTTTTTTCTGTATCATAATCGTACCAGTCGTGAACCGTACTAAAATCTAAATTTAACTTTCGACTTACATTGGCGCGAATCGATGAACTGATATTACTCCATTGGAATGCATCTGCCACAAAATTCCGACTGGTACTCATGCGCCAGGAAAATAAATCCTGTTTTCTATCTTTATCTCCATTTACGATCTTCGCTTGAAAACTGTTGGTCATGGAAAAATTCATGGATTGGCTTTCCCCCCGCGGTGTGCCACCAGCCAGGGTACCGGAGAAGCGGTCAAAGTACACCACCTCTCCATTATCCTGTTGAATCACTTCATAATAACCGGGGTTGGTGCCAAATACCTCCCGGGAGAAATCGGGTCGATAAGAATAACCGATGGATGGGGCAATCACGTGGCGAATCGATTCCATCTTGCCTATTTTGACAGGAAAAAGTCCATAGATTTGGGTATTCATGGAGATGTTAAAAGAGCCAGTGGTTCGGGCTGCAAAGCCCTTCACTTCATTGCGGTTAATAGTTCCGGCGGAATCGATAGCTCCGGTGAATGACCGATTCACCCAATCGGATTTCAATGAAAGGCTGGGCGTCACATTAATATATTTAAAAATTTTGGATGACATGCTCAGTCCAGAGGAATGGGTCATAAAATAATCTGTAAAGGTCTGAGTAAAAGGGTCTTCATTCTCATTCATCATCCACCGATATCCTGTGGTGGTATCATCCATGGCATAAGCTTCCGATTCATAATAATTTTTTAAATTGTTGGTAAATCGAGAGGAATAGCGGTAGTTGATATTATGATACCATTTTTTCTTTTTTGCCTTGGTGGGGAAGAGGGCTCTTTGGGAGTGAGTAAAAGCCAATTGCGGCAATGTATTATTGGTGATATTTATTTGCTGCCCAGCTCGGGTAGCTCGGGAATAAAATACGGAATTCTGGTCAATTTTTTTCTCTGCCATAAGGTCCCGTCGGGATGAGAGATTCAAACTGAGGCTGTTCTTGGATTTGGGCCAGCGCTTGGAATAGGTGGCGTTTGAAACGGCCTGTTGGTTCAGCCGCTGGCTTTGTTCGATGCCGGTCCGACGATTATAATCTCCGCTGGAATAATAACTGGCATTCACGGCAGCAGACTGGTTATTTCGTAATTGTTGCCGATGGTTCCATCGAACCACATAGTCACTCTGGCGGTTGTCCCATAAATTGTAAATGTCACGATCTTCATTTGGGACGGAACCTGAAAACCGCTGTTTCGTCTCCAAATCCAAATTGCCTGAATAGGCATATCGCTTCACATAATTATTCTTGGCTCGAAGGGTAATCCCATCCCTATCGTAAAGGCTCATGGTAAATTTCGAATCAAAATATTCACTGGCTGCCCAATAATAACCTAACCCGTTAATGTACCCGCCCCAGCGGGCGTCTGTACCATATGATGGCATAATCCAACCTGAATGTCTCCGACCTTTTTGATGGGGAAATATCCCAAAGGGTAAACCAAATACAGGAATATTGGCAATGTATAGAACGATGGGACGGGCGATGACTTTATCTTCATTTATCATTTTCATTCTGCGGCTTTTAAAATGAAAATGGGGATTATCCAAATCACAGGTTGTATAGGCCGCATCATCGATATAAAATATATCCATATCTTGATTGCGGATTTCCTGCCCATGATAATACCCATCTTCTGCTTTGGTCGTGCCTTGAATCACCTTTCCGTGGCGGGTTTCCAGATTATAAATCATCGTATCACCTACCATGGGTTCTTCCCCATTTTCCACCATAGACGGGCGAATCCACCCGTAGGAGGAATCTCTTTCGGATTCAGGGAAAGCCTTCAGCAGGTTGTACCGCCAGGCCACATTGATAAATCCTGCTTTAAGATTTATATTGGTATAATCGATGACCGCATCACCATGGAGGTCCGTGAATTCATTAACCACATCATAGTCAATATCTTCTGATTCATAATGAATTGGTCCATCCACATCCGCGCCGGTGGAGTCGGGGGTGTAAGTACCCCTGGATCCACCATTCACAAATATTTTCTGTAAATCATTATCAGCAAAATTCATGATAATCGTATCTCCGGATGCTTCATTTTTCCCCTGATATACTGAATCTTCAAAAATGTGATACAGGGTGGTGGCCATGCCTTCCAGCCGCATGGAATCCATTATACCATCGGTGAAAAATCCACGGAGAATTGATCCGGTCATATCATCGGTAAAAGATAAGGAATCCTCAAACGTAAGAGTATCCCCATCTACAATTTCTGTCCATTGACGAATGCCCGTAGATGGATGGGTGGCGTGAGCTTCGCTGGGAATAAATAGACTTTTCAGTACATCTTCATCATATTCTAAAAATATTTCACTCCCGGCAATGGTCTGATTATTATCCAGGATTTTTGGTTTGATTCGAAGGGTGGTTTTGCCATTTTCCCGGTCATAAATGGCTTCACCGCATGTGGCCAAACGCCCCTCTTCTGTAATGGATACATTTCCCCTCGCTGCATAGGATACACCATCTGATTCAGGAATTTCAAAATATTCAATCCGATCACCCTTAATGGTTTGTTTGTCTTGTATAAGGGTGGCATTTCCATTGGCAGAACCGCTATCTAATTCCGAAAAATAAAATAATGTATCAGCCACCAGACTGTAAGTAGTATCCCAAACATGGGTGTTGCTATAGGCAATCATGATATCTTTTGGAGAATCAACAAAGAGGGAATCGCAGGTGAGGTTTTGCACATCTTCTACCATGGATACATTCCCGAACAGAAACCCCTGTTCCGTTTTTTGGTCGAAGCGGGCCCAGTCACAATTCATGACCATGTCCCCCTTTTTAAAAATAACATTTCCCCTTAAAAATTGCATGGATTGACCATCAATAGTGATGTTTTCTAATAGGTCCGCCTGTTTGAGACGCAACCGATTATCCTGGGCATAAATTTGGGAAAAAAGGATAAATAATATTAACAGACCACTTCCCCATCGGCTTTTTTGCCAGTGGCGTAAAGGCAATACCCCTTCTCGTATAAGGGGGGGATTAAGGTGTGGTGAAAAAATAAATTGGATTAGATTAATCAATAGATTTATGGGAAACCATTGAAAAAAGTCTGAACGATTGATATTTAGGGACCGCATTAATCAGAATAACGTTTTGGCCAAAGTTTTTTTAGCCGACCTCGGATGTATTCCTCATATCCTAACTCAGTCGGATGGTAAAATGTTTCCGATTTTCCTTCCGGGAAATAATCGGCATCCACAAAATGATCTGGATGATTGTGGGGATATTGATAATCTTTACCATAATCCAATGATTTCATAAGACCAGTGGGTGCATTCCTTAAGTTGAGCGGCACACTTGGGGACCCTTCTGATGCAATTTTTTTCATGGCTGAATTTATGGCCATATAACTGGCATTGGATTTGGGCGCACTGGCCAGATAGGTGGTTATCTGGGAGAGAATAATAGATGCCTCCGGCATTCCGATCATGTGGACTGCCTGAAATCCGGACGTAGCTATAGTAAGACCTTGAGGATCTGCATTCCCAATATCCTCCGATGCAAGAATGATGAGCCGCCGTGCAATAAATTCGGGTTTTTCGCCACCTTCCAACATGAGCGCAAGCCAATAAACGGATGCATCCGGATCACTCCCCCGAACGGATTTAATAAAGGCACTAATGGCGTCATAATGGTAGTCCCCGGTTTTATCATAAAGTTGTGTTTTACTTTGAAGTGCTTCATCCAATATATCCGATGAGATTTTGCCATCGTTTTCAACCAGGCTGGCAGCCAGCTCAATGGTATTGAGCATTTTTCGTGCATCCCCACCTGCAGATTGTATTAATTTTAATTTTATGTCATCATCTAAATGCATTTTTCCTTTAGATAAAATAATATCTTTTTTAAAAGCGCGATCTAATACCAATGCCAGCTGATTTTCGCCTAATGGTTTCAGGGTTAGTACACGGCATCGCGAGAGGAGGGGAGATATGACCTCGAATGATGGATTTTCTGTGGTGGCGCCAATCAAAGTGACCACCCCTTCTTCTACGGCATGGAGGAGTGCATCCTGCTGAGATTTACTGAACCGATGAATTTCATCAATAAAGAGAATCGTTGGCCGACCTAAATCCCGATTGGCCTTCCCCTTTTTGATTACGTTTCGCAAATCCTTTACCCCACTCGACACGGCTGATAATTCATGCATTTCCGCATTGAGATTATTAGCGATAATTCGGGCTAATGTGGTTTTACCTGTGCCGGGAGGTCCCCAGAAAAGGAGTGAAAATAATTGTTCTTTTTCTAAAAGTTTAGATAAAATTTTATCGGGGTCAATGAGATGAGATTGTCCAATAAATCCGGACAAGGACTGGGGGCGAACGCGGTCTGCCAGAGGCGGCAAATGCTGATTAAATAGAGATGGTGTGGCTAACATGATAGAATTTACCCTTATTCATGCAGGGAAATTTACAGTAAATCTATTCCGTCAATTGATGTAAACTCCGGCCTTTGTATTGGAGACATAAAATGAAATTAAAATGGCAAATATTTGCGTTAGCACTATTCATGTTAATGGCGGGCTGCAGTAAGGAAGACAAAGTAATGGATGGTGAATTAATTATAGAAGATATCATTGTTGGAGAAGGGACAGAAGCTGTTAAACATAGTATTGTAACAGTGAATTACACTGGTTGGCTGGAAGATGGTAGCAAATTTGACTCCTCTTTAAATCCCGGCCGGGAACCATATCGTTTTACCGTTGGCGCTGGTCAGGTAATTCAAGGTTGGGATCAGGGTATTCCCGGGATGAAAATTGGGGGTAAACGAAAATTAACCATTCCACCTAGCATGGGGTATGGAAACCGTGCTATGGGTGCCATCCCTGCAAATTCTGTCCTCATATTTGAGGTGGATTTATTAGTCGTGGAATAGGTACACTTTGCTCTATGGTGCAGTAGACTATTAACCCATTAGGCAACCATGGACTTATGATTGTCAAAAAGAGCTTAGCTAAATGAAACGCCTCTGGCCCAAATAGCCTCCGTAATTGGAGGCTTTCTTGTCTATAAAACGTATTGTTTCTTCTTGAGCCACTGAGGAGAGTCGAACTCCTGACCTACGCATTACGAATGC
>CATMGX010000017.1:0-22068 GCA_950067765.1 uncultured Fidelibacterota bacterium | reverse complement strand
ATGCGTTTTTATTGAAAAAATACTTTCCAGAAATGGGTCTCTCTGGATTTCTTTTTTTGAAATTTTTCTTTTTGGTTTTAACATTTTATCTCCAATTGTTTTACCCCCGACTGGAGTCCCAACCCGCTCCCGACCTTCGGGAGCGTTGGTGGGAAACCAGCGCCAAATCAATGAAAGGGTAATTATTTTTAATTAATTGTACCCCCGACTGGAGTCGAACCAGTATCTAATCCTTAGGAGGGATTTATTCTATCCATTGAACTACAGGGGCATCGGGGAAATTACTTCTGATATAGATTTGAGTAAAAGAAAGAAAAGGATTTTTTATGGTTTTTTTCTTTCATGTATTAAATCACGAGTCATAAGGGATGTAACCGTTTCTTTCGGGTCTTTTTTATTGAATAATATTTGAAATACTCCTTCCGAAATTGGCATCTCCACATGATACTTTATGGATAAATCTCGAACAGATTTGGTAGTTTTGACACCTTCAGCGACCATTTCCATTTTATCCAGGATCAAATCCAATGGTTTTCCTTTCCCGATTTCTTCACCAACAAATCGATTTCGACTATGACGACTATAACACGTGACAATCAAGTCCCCAACGCCGCTTAAACCGGAAAATGTTTCTGCGATTGCACCCATGGCAATACCCAATTGGGTAATTTCATAAATACCTCGAGTTAACAAAGCTGCTTTTGTATTATCACCAAAACCGATGCCATCACAAATGCCTGCAGCTATGGCGATTACATTTTTTAGGGAGCCACCCAATTCAACACCGCGAATATCATGATTTCTATAAACACGTAGGGTGTCCGAAGAAAATATTTTCTGAACATAGGATGCAGATTTTTCTGATGAAGAGGCAGATACAAGCGTTGTAGGATAGTTTGCCACCACTTCTTCTGCATGGCTTGGGCCATATAAAGAAACAATTTTATTCATGTCATGATTTAATGATATTGCAATAACCTCACTCATAGTTTTAAGTGTGTCATTTTCAATTCCTTTGGCTACATTAACAATCACGGCTTTTTTAGGAATAAAAGGTTTTGATTGCGCCATAATTTTTCGAACGGCATGAGACGGGACGGCAACAATAATACATTGTGCTTTCGTTAGGCTGGCAGCTAAGTCATGTTCAAAATGAATATTATCATGAAAAACTAATCCCTTTAACCGCGGGTGTTTTCTGGATAAGGCTCTAATATCCAACACATCTTTTTTATAATGCCATGCTGTAACCCGATGTCCATTTTCAGCCACCACCTGAGCTAAAGCACTTCCCCAAGTGCCACATCCAAGTAATGAAATATTTACCACTTTTATTCAGTATACATGGATTCAATAACCGAATCCCAGTTTTCCCTGATTTGTTTCCGACGAATTTTTAAAGTTGGCGTCAATTCTCCGTCATCAATGGTAAGGTCTCTGGACAGAATTGAAAATTTCTTTACCTGTTCTGGATTTGAAAAGCGTGCATTTAACACATCAACCTGAGCCTGGATTTCTGAATAAATATCTTCATTTTCTGTGAAATCAGATAAGGTGTGTCCTTTCTCATTCAGCATTATTATTTGTCCCTCTGGGTCTTTTGGAATAGCATTGACATCAACGCCCAATTTGTCACGTAATATTACACTAACATCTAATGTAAATAACGCCGAACAATATTTTCTCCCATCACCAACCAGAAAACATTGAGATAATAATGAAATTGATTTCATGGTTTCTTCGATGATTAATGGTGCAATATTTTTTCCACCGGAAGTTACATATATTTCTTTTTTTCGACCGGTTATTTTCAAAAACCCTTCATCATCAATTTCCCCCACGTCACCGGTGTAAAGCCATCCGTCAATGATTGTTTCATTGGTGGCTTCCAGATTTTTATAATACCCTTTCATCACATGGTCACCCCGCATCAGGATTTCACCATCTTTTGCAATTTTTATTTCTGTTTCAGGGATTGCTTGTCCCACGGTACCAATTTTATTAGCATTGCCATGGTTTGCTGTCGCTGCTGCTGTATTTTCTGTCATACCGTATCCTTCAAAAAGTGGAATGTCCAAAGATTGAAAGAGGTGTAATATATCTGTGTTGATAGGTGCAGCACCACAAATCAGAAATCTCGCATCAGTAAACCCAATTGCTTCTTTCAATTTCCCCTTTAATAATGTTGAAAGTCCGGGGATTTTTAATCCATATTTAATAATGGCCTTTCCATCGATCGCTGATTTTAAATTAGAATATATTTTTTCATAAATTCTGGGCACGCCAATAAATAGGTGCGGCTGCACTTCTTTGGCATAGTCCACAACCTTTAGCGGGCTGTCACATATGTATAAATGAAGTCCATTCTGGACCCAATAATTAACATCAATTAATTGGCCGAATACATGAGCAAGAGGCAGCCAGGAAACGTACCGTTCACCCTGATAAAACTTGAATACTTCATTACTGACTCTAATTTCAAATGACCAATTTTTATGGGTGAGTTCCACCCCTTTCGGATTTCCTGTTGTACCGGAGGTATAAATTAAACATGCGGTATGATCTAGGGTTAGTTTGTCGAGAATAGCTGTAACGGTATTAACAGAAATATCTTTTCCCCTGCCAATAAAATCTTCCCATGAAATCATTTTTTCATGATTTAATACTTCAATGCCATTCATCATGACAACAGTTTCAACCTGAGGAAGATTATCAAGTATCTTTAGGATTCGATGATTCGGCATTTTTTCCTTTTCACCATTGTCCATGGGATTGTTTCCCACAAATACGACTTTCGAATCAGAGTTACCGACGATCCATTCCACTTCTTGCGAAGAACACGTATGATAAACCCCTACGGCCACTCCACCGATTGTCTGTGCCGCAAGATATCCTGCATACCATTCTTTTCTATTATAGCTATAAATACTTACTTTATCATTTATGCCCACACCGCAAGCAAACAGCGCTTTCGAAATGTCCATGATTTCAGCATATAGGTCAGACCAATTGGTCTGATGCCAATTTCCTTCTTGATCCCTTATAGACAAAGCTGATTCGGCTTCGTACAGCTCTGCATTTTGTAATAATATTTTTGGTGTTATTTCCATGATCAATTCCCAATAGTTTTGTTTATTGTAATTCTAAAATTTAAACCAATCGTAATTTATAAAGTTAGTAGTAAATCAGGAATATAATAATTTGACTCTCAATTGAGATAGATAATAAGTTTCGCCGCTAATTATACGACTTTTTTGCCGGAGTGGCGGAATTGGTAGACGCGCACGACTCAAACTCGTGTATCGAAAGGTGTGGGGGTTCGAGTCCCCCCTCCGGCACATATTATTCTTTTTTATAACCAATAAAAAATAGCTTGCATACCATTAATTAAACTTTTACTTTAAGCCTATCAAGGTGCTGGCTTGGTACCTTTGGTATGTGGAAGGGGTAGACGTTCACTTAGTTCCGAGGTCTTTGTGAACTCTACCCCATTTTCTTTGTATCTGAAGCTCATCAAATGCTTTAAGTGATATTTTTTTCTCTACATAAACTGAGAGAAATCTTTCAATAGATGCCACTTCAACAAGTGCTTTAATCATTGTAATCTTTTCACATAATCGTAAGCCTGCAATCCGAATGCCATAGCGCACCGCATCCCATTTTCCCAATTGAATATTTTGATAAATGCCCATGAGTTGAAGGAATACTTTTAGTCCATTTCTTCGCGGATGGTTGCCTATTAATTTCCATAATATCTCCCATTCCTTATGAGCTTGTTTATATTGATTGGCATTGAAATATCGTATTCCCTTATCAAAATATTCAAATTCATTAACTGATTCAAGCATAAACAAAAAAGGGTCGCTTTTTTGCGACCCTTTTGTCAAACTGATTTTCATATAATTAGAAGATTATTATTTTTTCTTCTTTTCACCGTCATCTTTCGGCTTATGCAATTCCTTCACTTGGTTTTGCAATTGGGTTATCGTTTGTTCTATATCAGAAAATTTTCGTCGGTTTTGGCGTCGTTGACTATCAAATGAGTCCTCCAGATCAATTAAAGCATTATTTGCCTTATCAATTTTTATATCGGTAATTCGACTGAACTCATCCAAGTTATATTGAACTTCATCAATTTTATCGTTAAGCTCAGACGCAGTTGTATTGATAAGATTGGTATTGGCAATAATATCTTGCTGGGCTTTACGAATATGCTTTCCGCGACCTTCAAAACGTAAATTTAAATTGCGTAAATCTTCCCTAAATTCTTTATCAATTACATCCAAATGCTCTTGATCATTTTGGTTTAAAACATCCATTCTGGATTTCATATCATCTGATACCCACTGAAAATATCCACCAGCTGCAATGATGATAATTAATACCCCAAAAATGATTTTATCTTTAATACTCATTTTTTCCTCATTATATCGTTAACTCATTCCTTCCAATCTTTTTTCCCATTCACTCAGTTCCCTATCTTCTTCAATTTCAGGTTTATCTTCAGTAGATTCACCTTCAGCATCAGCCTTGGTCGTTTTACCTGCTTTAATTAGTTGAATTAATTTTTCTTTTTCCTCAGAACTCTTTTTAAGGGAATCCATTAATGTATCTACTTCCTTGTTGAAATCATCAATGGTAGCTTCTAGTCTTGACATAAGCTCATCCAATAATGATTGACCATAGGATGCGTTTATGCCATCCAATAAATCATCAAGTTTTGTTTGTAGATACCCTTCGCGGGCTTCCTTTTTTCCGAAATCTATACTCATAAAGTGTACTTCAAATTCATGACGTTTGTAAAAAATTGGAATGCGAAATTAACACAGTTTTATTTTAATATAATGGGATTTATTTTGATTTTCGCATTGGACTGAAATTATTTTTAATCATTCCATTATAAATAGGATTAAATATCTTCTTTTGTAAACGATATGGCATGGCAGCCTCAGATTGTTTTTCAATTTGACCACTACCGCCCACCGAGGATTGGGACCCCCGTTTAAAGATACTGCGTTCTGCTGCGACTTGTAAATTGATTCGATCGCTAACTTGCACATATACAACATAATCATAGCGTCTTAATGCACCTCCTAGTTTTACGGGTTTTGTGATTAACATATGGCTTTCTGCCGCAAATATGTCAATATCATAATCCAACTTGACGAGTAGTTTTCTGCATTTATCAAGCACTTCTGATTTTGGAATGGTGTAATGAAACTCACGTGCCATCCTGGTCGGATAGGTACCCTGTACAATCTGAAAAATAAATAAGAAACAAAAGATTGCTTTACGCAAGAAAAAGCCTTCTAATATATTTCAAATATTGATGGAATTTCTTTTGCTTCGGGAACTGGTTGGGAAGAATGCATAAAGTCCGGATTATAATAAACCAGTTTTAATATACTCAAGTTTCCTGAGAAAATAGCCAAGTCTGATGCAGGCAGTAAAACAGACGTACTTAAAAATAATTCAATAACTGCAGGTGTAACCGACCAAGTCGATCGATAGAAAGCCCGAGAAAACTTTTGATTTAATAAATTCGAATAAGATCCGGACGGTCCGGACTCCTTCTGATTCATGCTTTTAGGTGGCCCATATACTTCAGAGATATTTTTTTCCAATCTTCGGAAATCTGAAATTTGACCATCAATATTATTGAGCGGTATTACAATATCAATTTCAACCTTCCAAAATCCACTATCCGCAAAAAAATAGGTTACGGCTACAGAATCGGATCCTAAAGATCCTATAAAAGCTTGAGACACTGCAAGACTGTCAGTAGATTCATTTTTCGTAAGCATTGTAGGAATTGCGGTACCACTTGGATTACCCCAGACAAACCCTTTGTAGCCTGTATCTAAACCAGAAGGAATTTGCTGAGACGCCGTATCTAAAACTGCGTTTTCTGAACTATTAGACAAATCTGGTGATGAAGGTGCATCCTGTGAAGCACCCAAAGAAATTATGATTAATGCTGAAAATAAAGACTTCATTCTGTTTCCCATCCTTCTTTTACCACTTCAAAATACATTATCAATTTTTGGCAATCAAGTTCTATTGAATGATTGTTCCAATACGATTAAATCGTGGAATCCAAGTTTCTAAATTTAATGAAAAATAGGAAAACAATGCTTCTCCCAATATGTTAGATTTCGGCACAAATCCCCAATATCGTGAATCCAAGCTGTCATCGCGATTGTCGCCCATGGCCCAATAATAATCTTGTTCAACTGTATAGTAGTCGAGGTCACCAATGGGATTGCCATCCAAAAGAAATTTTCCCTTTGGGAATGTGTTTGACCAAGGCACCAGTAAACTTCCCTGAGGATAATAAGGGGCATATACGGACATTTTCCCTTTCCGGCGATATAACTCGTCCGGACTGACCATGGTGAAAGGATATTTTTGCTGTCCATTAACTAATTTCAATTCATGCCCATCCAATAGCATCAAATGTAAAAGTAGTTTTGTATTTTCAGGGGTTACGGCTATTCGATCCCCTTTCATGGGCATGCGTAACGGTTTGAAATAGTCTTTATTTCCCTGATCGCCTAAAAAGATATCCTGTTGTGTAAAATCAGGTGAAATTGGGGACATAGTAAATTTTCCATTCTCAGGAAGCGGATATGGACTACCGTTAATGTAAATTAATTTATTATTGACTTCCAGAGTATCACCCGGTTCAGCCACACATCGTTTTACGTATTTTTGTTTTGTGTCTCTTGGAAATTTAAAGATAATGACATCCCCCCGTTTTGGCTCTCGAAAGGATGGAAATTTTATTGAAGGAATATCAAATCCGATATCCGTATAGGGAATACCAATCCATTCAGGCGTGCGCATGCCGTAGACAAACCGATTACCTGCAAGAAAATCGCCCGTCATTATCGTATTTTCCATACTACCTGTGGGTACAATATAAAGTTCAAAAATTGTTACCTTTAATGTCAGTACAATTACAACGAGAATAATTAAGGATCTGACTTCGTGGATTATTTTAGATATTTTGGAACTCATAGGCGGCGAAATTACTTCAGTTAACGCTTCAAGACGAAACGATTATTAGCCTTTTTCACCACGAAGACGCAAAGACACGATATGTATATTATAAAATTTGGCTGTCGGTGTTAAATAATGTACCATCAAATAGTCTCCCCTACCTTATGGCAAAATTAAGAGAGGACAGATTAAATTGAAAAAAATCTACATTCCATACGCTTAAATGCTGTTGAGGTAATATCAATCTAAACTGATTCCTTTATAATTTTGAATAATGGGCATTTTATTAAGCATGACAGTTGCCACATCCAATCGAATGTCTTTATCATCTTCTTGTTCCGATAAAAAATATTGAATGGCTGATTCTAATTTCTGAAGTTTAGAATCATCTACCTTTAAAGCGGGTCCTCCCATCTGATCCTTTGTGGCCGTTTTTACTTCAACAAATATCCACTCATCATTCTTTTGGGCGATAATATCCAACTCACCATAATGGCTGCAGGTTCGATTCATTTCTATAATTGTATATCCTTGATTATAGTATTGCAACGCCACCAATTTCTCTCCCAGTGGACCAATCTTTTTATTGGATTTTAACCAATGCATGTTGGGAAGATTCTCTTGTACCGGTTTAAATGATTTTCGATGAATGGGTGTGGCCTTTAATTCCCGTAAAGCATTCATATGATATTGTGTGCCATATCCTTTATGCTTAGCAAATCCGTATTCCGGGAAAATGGGATCGATATCTTTCATAATACCGTCCCGGGTTACTTTCGCAATAATGGATGCTGCACTGATAGATTCTACTTTATTATCTCCATCTATGATACCTTCATTCTTTAATTTTTGATCAGGGAATCCGAATCCATCAATTAATGATTTATGCGGCGGATCCTCCAGTTTGTTAATGGCTTGCCGCATCGCCTTGAATGTGGCCTGTAGAATATTTATTTTATCAATAGTACGATGAGAGATAATTCCGATCCCAACATCTGCAACTTCATTGATTTCATCAAAAAGTTTTTCTCGTTTTTTTGCTGTTAACTTTTTGGAGTCGGCCAATCCTTCAATACCATGATTTTCTGGCAAGACGACCGCTGAGGCCACCACAGGGCCGGCTAAAGGGCCTCTCCCCGCTTCATCTACGCCTGCTATTATTTCCAATGAACTTCCCAAATTTTGGATCCATCCGATTGGAGCCACAACGCTCCCGACTGATCGGTTCGGTGGATGGTTTCTGCATATTGGCTAATTCGATTCATAACATCTTTATTTGGGTGACGAAATTTGTTTTTATACCTTACTGAAACTACGGCAATTTTTGGGAGGACTTTCTGAAGAAAATAGTCAGACGAACTGGTTTTGGATCCATGATGGGCCACTTTGAGCGCATCAGATTTCAGTGCTTCGTTAAATTGTATAATTTGGGCCTCTCCTTCCATTTCCAAGTCTCCAGTAAAAAGATATGATGTACTTCCATAAAACAATTTCATTACAATACTGGCATTATTCACATTTCGCCACCAAAACGCGAATAATAAAAGAGAAATAATATATAAGGGAATGACCATCCAGACGGGAAGCCAGCTAAAAGATATACCTAAGAGGAAGGCACTTAAAATGAAGATAAGATGGTGCTGGTTTTAGCTTTAGCATTAATCCCATAAGGTCAAATCTAATGGAAATATTAATAATGAACTATATTTAACCATTTCAGGAATTGCATATTAAGGATACATTTTCTAAGCTTGTCATCGTTTTACAAACAATTAAGCACGATAACCCATAAACAAACGGAACCAATCCCATTATGAATAAGAAAACAGGCGCAATTATAATTTTTGGAATTATACTCTTTTTTCTCATCTTTTTTGGTGTGGAATTTTTTGAGGGGATTTGGTCATTTCCCTCTTTTAGTTTGGTCCCATTTATCATTGTGGCTCTTTTGGGCACGGGAATCTTTACAACAATCTATCTTGGATTTCCTCAAATCCGTTATTTAAAGCACGGAATTAGAGTCACACGTGGTTTGTATGATGATCCCAACGAAGCAGGGGATTTGAATCATTTTCAGGCGCTTACCACTGCCCTCTCTGCCACAGTAGGGATTGGAAATATTGCCGGTGTGGCCACCGCCATTTATTATGGAGGGCCTGGTGCTTTATTCTGGATGTGGATTACTGCATTTTTTGGTTCCGCATTAAAATTTGCTGAATGTACCCTCGCCGTAGAATATCGAGATTTTGACAGTAAAGGGATGACGGCGGGTGGACCCATGTACACCATTGAAAAAGGATTGGGAATTAAATGGCGATGGTTGGCCATTATGTTTGCCTGTTTTGCTGTTATATGTTCATTTGCCACAGGGAACGCCATTCAGTCTTTTACTTTATCTGATCAACTTTTATCTGAAGTCACTCAAGTGGTTGGTGCCGATCATTGGTTAACGATTAAACACCAGTTAACCGATTGGTATGCTGTATCCATTCAGCAGGTGATTAATGGTATCGCAATTGCATTTATTTCCGGGCTGGTTATTATTGGTGGAATTAAACGGATTGGTAATGTCACCTCTAAGTTGGCGCCATTTATGGCTGCCCTTTATGTCGCTGCAGCGCTACTCATTATTTTTGCTAATTTGGGTGATATTCCTGCCAGTTTTGGTAAAATATTTTCCATGGCTTTTAACCCACCTGCAGCCGTGGGTGGAATTGCAGGAGGTACTTTACTGGTTATCATGAATACCATGTTGTGGGGTGTAAAACGAGGGCTCTACTCAAATGAAGCTGGGCAAGGGAGTGCGCCAATTGCTCACTCAACAGCCAAAACTAAATTTGCGGTTAGAGAAGGTGCGGTTGCTCTTTTAGAACCCTTTATCGATACCATTATCATTTGCACACTTACGGGACTAACGATCATTGTAACTGGCGCATGGTATCATACGGAATTTTATATCACGAGAATTGACCCTGAATTTTCAGGTTCATTACTGAATGGAAGCTTGCTTACATCATTGGCCTTTAAAGATGGTTTGGCTTATATCTTTCCATATGGTGATAAAATTATTACGCTGGGTGTATTGCTCTTTGCTATATCCACTGTTATCAGTTGGTCCTTCTACGGAGACCGTTCTACCGAATATCTATTTGGTGAAAAAGCAATTCCAATTTATCGCGGGTTCTATATTTTATTCGTATTTATTGGTGCCATTGCAAGTCTCGAAGCGATTTGGTCTTTTGGAGACGCAGCCCTTGGATTTATGACCTTTCCAAATCTCTTGTCAATAATTCTTCTTTCTGGTGTTCTAAAGAAAATGACGAAAGAATATTTCGAAGTAGATCATCCAACGTATAAATAATATTTTCAAACAAAAAGGCCTCGATTCCGAGGCCTTTTTTGCTCATGAATAACGATCTTCTCACCCTCGCCAAACGTGCAGCCCTTGATACTGGGCAAATCATTTTAGCGGCATTGGATCAGCCTCGAGACCCTGACTTTAAAGGACAAAGCGATTTGGTTACAGAAACAGATCGGCAAGCGGAAGAAATCATTATTTCCCTCATTAATAATGCATTTCCTGATCATGCTATTTTAGCAGAAGAAAGCGGTTCTCACGGCAACGAATCTGAATATCAATGGGTAATAGATCCACTGGATGGCACAACGAATTTTGTCCATGGATATCCGTCCTTTGCCGTATCGATTGCATGTTTAATAAATAAAATTCCAGAAGTTGCGGTTGTCCTGGAATTACCTGCCAACCATTTATTTACAGCCACACACGGCGGTGGTGCATTTGTGGATGGGGTTCCTATTTGTGTTTCTAAAAATACGCAATTGAATCGTAGTCTTTTGGTGACAGGATTTGGATATGAACACGGTGAAAAATGGGAAGCCAATATGTCTTTATTCAAATTGTTTACGGATAAGACTCAGGGGGTTCGAAGGTTAGGCGCTGCAGCTATAGATTTATGCCATGTTGCTTGTGGAATTGTGGACGGACTTTGGGAGTTTGATCTGCATCCTTGGGATACGGCCGCCGGTATTTTAATTGTGTCTGAATCTGGTGGTAAAGTGAGCCAGATGGACGGTAACCAATACAATATTCATAAAAATCATATTTTAGCTACTAATGGTGAAATCCATAAAGAAATGTTGGCTTTTACAAAGCCAGTTGTTGAATCACTTAACGGATAAAGAATGAATTGATTTTTCTCCAATTCCCAATTCTAATGAATCTCCGGAATGAATTGGTCCCACGCCGCTGGGAGTCCCCGTAAAGATTAAATCACCACTCATTAGTGGAATCATACTCGATAAAAAACTGATTTGTTGGGAAATTGAAAAAACCATCTGGCTTGCATTCCCCCTTTGCCGAACTTCGCCATTCACTTTTAACCAAAAGTCTTTTTGAACCATTTCCGATTGAAAAGTGGATACAACGGCGGAACCTTTAAATGACTTTGCCAGTAACCACGGCAATTTCGCTTCCTTAAGTTGTGTTTGATAGATTCTGTCTGTTAAATCCAAACCAAGCGCATATCCACTGATAAATGTATCGGTACTACTTGCTGAAATCATTTCGCCATCCTTACCGATTAGAACTACAATTTCTAATTCGTGATGAATCTCTCTATTTTCAGGTAAAATGATTTCATTGGTAGTGTTTAAAGCAGGAATTGATTTTTGAAAGAAAAAAGGACGATCCGGTACATCATGGTTGAGCTCTGCTGCATGGGCGCGATAGTTTCGTCCAATACAATAAATATTTCTCACCGGGATAAGATTACCTTGTTCACTTTGAACATTATAATTCATTTTTCTAAACCAACTTACTCACTGGCAGTTTAATGGCTTCATTAAAAGAATATACACCGTCATCTGTGACACGGCCAATGGTCGTGGCGGGAATACCGATGGTCATACATACCCTCTCAAACTCCATTAAATCTGTTTCTTTTATGGTCACAATGACGAGGCCTTGTGTTTCACCAAACAATAATTCATCTATTTTGAGTTTCCTGGAGAAATGAATTCGAGCGCCTAATTGTGCATTTCCCCCAAAAGACTTGGCTATCGATACAGCAATGCCACCAGCTCCTACCGCCCTGGCAGATTGTATCAATCCACCTTGGATGCCGGTTAATACAGTTTCTTGCAGGCGGGATTCCATCATAAGATCAACCATCGGTTGAGTGCCGGTATTTTCTTGTTTGATGAGGGATAAATACTGGCTCCCTCCCAATTCTCCCCGATGGCTCCCCAGCATGGATATGAATAAATTTGCACAAGGAAAATCATCGGGGAATAGTGTATTCCCAATACCAGTGCCTCCCGAGCAGAATTCACCGTCCATGGGATTATCGGTTTGTTCAAATGACACATGCTGTACATTTATATTTAAATGCTTTCCAGCGCTTTGTATGCCTGAAAGGTAGGAGCCTTTTTCTTCCAAGTTCACATTGGAAACCGCAACAAATCCACTACACACTTCCGGACGAATACCTGCACAAGCAAGATGCCTCGTACTATTGGCAATGGCCGCGATTGATTTCATCTTATAATCTGTATAGTGTTTGGTATCATTGTCATTCACAGCAAGTCCATAAAGACGGCGGTGATGTTGAATAAATGCTAAATTCTCTCTCGTTAGGATTTTCTTTTGAATAGGCTGAAGAATTTCCGTTTTATTGTCTTTTTTCATTAGAGAAATCAGCGCATTGTTAAATCGTTTTTTCTCCTTCAGTTTTAATTCAAGTGCACTGGGAATAGATGTTTGGATTTTAATCTCACCCTGATTTGTATTCTGGTTTACCAACCGCGTTAATATAGATATGGGAATGTGACCGACTACTTTATTCTTATGATATATATCAATATTAAATTCTTTTCTTAACCGGCCTAATTCCATACAATTACATTTTTTCTCCTTCATTAAATCACATAAAATATTTTGTTTTTCTTGATTTATCACAATGATAAGTCCATTCACCCCTTTCCTGGATAAAATATTTATATTTTCTGATTTCTCAATTGGCATGATAAGTCCACGTCCATAATTCATGAACATTTGGTAAAGTGAATATCCTAACCCACCCTTATTTACAGGAATGGCCGTCTCAAACCAGTCTTGGGTATATAAAGCTTTAATGGCTCGTCTAAGGTTTCCACCGGAAATAAAATAGGCATGTTGTACTGTTTTGGGTTGAATTGTAGAAGGGTCAGGTAAAATTCCTAATGTAAAAGATCCCTTTCTCCTGGAAATTGTTGCAAGCTTTTTAGCATTCAAAGCGTGAATGGTATTCTCTGAAATTCTGTTACGTGGATCGGATTGACCCTGGGCTGCCAATATCATTTTTGATAAATCATTGGATTGAACTTCAGCTTGGTAAGCTTCTGAATCAAACATGCTTTGCATCTGGTATGATTTCCAGAAATAGTGAAAAAATAATTGTTCTATTTCATTGGGTATGCGTCCCAACTCTTTTTGAAGGAATTGTATATTCATGGGTTTTACTTTTATACGCAAACGGGTTCCATCTTTATTATCGTTAGCTTGATTACCACAAAGGCTCGAAGGCACAAAGGATTTTAATTGTTAAATAAATTCCAATATTTATCATTTTTCTTCGAGTCTTTGTGGTATATCTTTCATGCTATATTAATCCCCAATCATGGTACACTCCCTGAATCGTATCCCAATAAAAACCTTTCCGTGTAAGAAAGTTTGTCAGTTTGTTTTTATCTTTATGGCTGAGTTGATGATTCTTTTCAATTCTTCTTTTGATTAAATGGCATTCGATTAAATCGATAAGATCAAATTCTTGATATATTTTAGTAATGAGTGTGTCAATTAATTCCGGAGATAATTGATGAGGGTATATTTCTGATTTTAATGCCCGCGGTCCGATTTTTTTATTTTTAACTTTTTCTTTGACGAAGGCTCTCCCAAATTCTTCATCATTCAAATATTTTTTATCAATTAAATAATGAATGGTTTTACCGGTCTCTTCTTCGTCGAAGTCTTTATCCTTGAGCCGTTTTTTCATTTCTGCAATACTTCTCATCCGGTAGCCCAACAATCGAAAGGCGGCATCTCTGGCTTCCTGTAACCGCATTTTTTTACCAAAGGAAGCGATTTTTTCAAGAGAAACTGTTTCGCCTGCGTGTAATGGATTAGAAACAAAAACGTCCTCAGGAATCCTGAAGACGCTTTTGTCATCTAAATGAATAATGATTCGGTCACTATATTTCGAGGACCGCTTTACTCTGACAATCTTACGGTTTGCCATTTTTCTCCGGTTTGGATTCATCCAGTCCCATAAAGGACTTCACTTTGGTGACGACTTCTTTCATCACATCTTCGTTGTCATCTAAAAAATCTTTTGAATTTTCACGACCTTGTCCGATTTTCATATCACTATACGAAAACCAAGAACCCATTTTTTGAATGATGTCTCCTTGAATGGCTAAATCCAGAATATCGCCCGTATAGGAAATTCCCTGATTGTACATGATATCAAACTCCGTTTGTTTAAATGGAGGTGCAACCTTGTTCTTCACTACCTTTACGCGGGTGCGGTTACCCACTACATCTGTTCCAATTTTTATGGTGGTAATCCGCCGGATTTCCAATCGAATGGACGTATAAAATTTTAATGCGCGGCCGCCAGGGGTGGTTTCTGGATTACCATATATTACACCAATCTTTTCACGTATTTGGTTGATAAAAACAACGGCGGTATTAGAACGACTGACCGTGCCGGTTAATTTTCGCAATGCCTGAGACATGAGGCGTGCCTGAAGACCCACGTGGGTATCCCCCATTTCTCCTTCCAGTTCTGCCCGAGGTACCAATGCGGCAACGGAATCAATGACAATAACATCCAAAGCACTACTTCGTACAAGTGTTTCAGTTATTTCTAATGCCTGCTCCCCTGTGTCCGGTTGTGATACCAATAATTCATCTACATCAACCCCCAGCTTTTTTGAATATTGTGCATCCATGGCATGTTCTGCATCGATAAATGCCGCATAACCACCTGCTTTTTGTGCTTCTGCCACAATATGTAAGGCGAGGGTCGTTTTACCTGATGATTCAGGTCCATAAATTTCTGTAATTCTACCTTTTGGAATGCCCCCTACCCCAATGGCTACATCCAGGGACAAACATCCCGTGGAGATACTATTATCGGACACAATCACCTGATTGCCACCCAGCCGCATGATGGATCCTTTTCCAAATTGCTTATCTATTTGGGTGATTGCCAGTTCTATCGCTTTTGATTTTTTATTTTCTGTGGTGGCCATTTCTTTTCCTAAAGTGAATTATTTCCAAAAAAGTGAGTGCCTAAAATAGTATATACTGGCCCATTTGGGAAGAGTTCACTGCTGATAAATTGAATCTTTTCGATTCTAAATGGAATGGGTTCATAAGTTGTGTTTAAAAAAGAAGAAATATCCGGCGTTTTCTTTTGGGGATATTTTGCCCGGGCCATGGTGATATGGGGATGAAATTCCTTTTCGTCCCTGGGAAAACCAAGCGGGTCCAACCCATCGTGTACTGCCGTAACTAATTGATTGAGTTTATCTATTGCCCCATCTAATCCAACCCACATCACACGTGGCCGCTCAATTTTGGGGAAACATCCTACTCCTTGAATAAAAATTTTAAATGGGGTCATTTGATTCGAAACCTTTTGCATCACACCACGCACATCGTCGATAGATTCTTCCGGAGTATCTCCCACAAATTTAAGCGTTAAATGGAGTTGATCCCTTTTTACCCATCGAACCTTCCCCGTTTTTTTTGCAATGGTGTTTTTCAGATTCCCTTGAAGTACGAAGACAGGTTCTGGAACAGGGATCGCAATAAAGGTACGAATGAGTCTATGATCCATATAATAAATAAAGACGCGTAATATTTAATGCGGCTTGACTGGCCATGAGCTTATTTGTTAATCGGGAAGGTGTGAACGTAAACTTATAGACTTTTTCACCATTTTCATGGCTTATCCCTACATAGATTAATCCCACAGGCTTTTCATCGGTACCCCCGGAGGGTCCAGCAATCCCGGTGGTTGAAAGTCCAATATCAGACGCTAGTTTCTTTCGAACACCAATGGCCATTTCTAACGCAGTTTCTTCACTAACCGCCCCGTATGTTTCCAACGTATCTTTTTTGACATCCAGCATATCATGTTTGACTTCATTGCTATATGCGACAATTCCACCTTTGTAATAAGCTGAACTTCCAGAAACATTTGTAAATCGATCGCCAATAAGTCCGCCAGTGCATGATTCTGCAGTGGCAATTGTTTTGCCACAGTTAATAAGCAATTCACCGACAGCATCTTCCAGCGCTACCCCCTCGCCCCCGAAATGATATTTTTCGATGACCGGCAAAACAAGATCAACCCATTTGTTTAACGCATCTTCATTTGTAGATGATATTCTCAAATCCACTCCGGTAAATCGGGGTAAAAAAGCCACATTCACTTTTGGATAATCATTAATAATTGCATCAATTTTTTCATAGAGGGCCGATTCCATAATACCGGTAGTTCGCATAATAGTTATATGGTGCTTGACCTCGGATTTGGACGCAATCCAGGGAAGGATTGTAGCCAACATCATGGCTTTCATTTCCGATGGAACGCCGGGCATGGCGAAACAATCGTAATGGTCATTGGTGAAATGGAGTCCCCGAGCAGAACCGACAGGATTTGGAATGACTTCCCCAATATCCGGTTTTATGGCTTGATTACGATTGGATTCGGGGATCGTGCGTCCGCGGGCAGAAAATTTCTCCGTGAGTAATGTCCAGTAGTCCTCATCGAACTCCGGCTGTGCACCAAAATATTCATACAGAACCGTGGGCGTAATATCATCGTGGGTTGGGCCTAATCCGCCCGTACATAAAACAGCTTCGATGGATTTTGGAACCGAATCTAAAGCATTTACAATGGCTTCTTTTTTATCAGTAACTGTCATATGCCATTCCACAGATCCGCCGGATGGTATTACATGTTGCCCAATCCAGGCGGCATTGGTATCGGTACGCGCACCATTGAGTAATTCTGCCCCAATAGTGATGAGTCCAATTTTCATTGGATATAGGTGTAAAATATTAACAGAACGAAATAGGCCATCATTCCCGCAACCACATCGTCAGCCATAATTCCCCAACCGCCCGAGAGTCTTTCTGCCTTCTTGACGGGGCCTGGTTTAAGGATATCAAAAATTCGAAATGCAACCAATCCAATCAGACCTGTCGTGATTGTCACAGGCATCATAGAAAAGGCTAACCATTGCCCCACCCATTCGTCAATGACTATTCTGGATGGATCATGTTCTTTTGTATCTTGAACGACTGTATCTGATGCGAAGGCGCCTATCAAGAAAAGAAAAATAGAAACGCCTGGTAGTACAAATGGGTGTACATCCTGAAATAAAAAATACCAACAAACAGTAGCGGCGATGCTCGCCCACGTCCCCGGAGCTAAAGGGAGTTTGCCAATATAAAATACAGTACTAATCCATTCAGCCGCTACCCGATTCATGAATCAGTTCATCATCTCCTTGATTGCTTTTCTATTTTCCTGAATATAGGTAAAGCCAGTATATAGGGTAAACAGAACAGTAACCATGGTTAAATAATAAACCAACTCATACTCTTTAACGAAAGTGAGGTAATCCGTAACTATGAACCAGTTTATCCCCTTCAGACTCACAATAGTAAGGGTAAAAATGATAATACTAATCTGTACACTTGTTTTGGACTTCGCAATTTGACTGGTAATCATGGTGAACCCCTTACGGGACATAATGACGCGAAGTCCTGTTACAAATAAATCACGGAATATGATGAGTGTCACCATCCAGAAATCAATTAAGCCCATGACTGCGAATGAAATAAATGCGGAAGAAACCAATATTTTATCGGCTAAGGGATCCAAAAATTTACCCGTGTCGGTTACCATATCATTTTTTCGTGCATAATAACCATCGTAAGCATCCGTTATGGAAGCGACAATAAATATAAACAATGCCCAAAATTGTGCATTATGAAATTCAGCAAATAGACATAGAATAAATACAGGTGTCAATAGAATTCTAAAAATCGTCAGTATGTTGGGTAACGTCATCATAGTGCCGTTCGGCCTTCCATGGCTCTTAAGATGGTGGCGTCATCAATGTATTCCAAATCTCCTCCCATGGGCAACCCTCGAGCAAGGCGGGTTACTTTCACTTCTTTGCCCTTGAGGAGTTTCGCAATATACAACGAAGTCGCTTCACCTTCTATGGTTGGGTTTGTCGCAATGATGATTTCATATCCCGATTGGGCGCGATCCACCAATGCATCCAGATTCAAGTCTTCCGGGCCAATCCCATCTAATGGGGAAAGAACGCCACCTAACACGTGATATAAACCTTGGAACGCATTTGTTTTTTCAAATGTATAGATATCGGCTGCCTCTTCTACAATGCAAATAGAAGATTGATCTCGCTTAGGATTGGTACAGATTTTGCACGGATCTTCTTCTGTGATTCCATTGCAAATGGAGCAAAAACGAATTTTCGTTTTCATATCCATGACTGCTTGGGCCAATTCTACCGCTTGATCGTTCGGGGACTTCAGCACATGAAATACCATACGTTGAGCCGTCTTTCGTCCAATGCCTGGGAATCGAGAGAATTCCTCAATGAGCCGGTCTATACTATCTGGAATTGTACTCAATTACATCCCAGGAATTTTCATTCCGCCCATTATACCACCCGTCACAGAATTCATTCTGTTTTGGCTTTCTTCCTGTGCTTTAGACATGGCATTATTGACTGCGGAAATAATCAAATCTTCAATCATATCTTTATCTTCTTCCAGAATATCATCCTGAAGAGAAATATCTAATAATTCCATTTTACCATTGACGGTTGCTTTTACCAAACCGCCGCCGGATTCACCATTAATCTGTAAATCATCCAACTCACTTTGCACATGCTCGATTCTTTTTTGCACATCCTGGGCCTGTTTTAACATTTTGGCCATATTGCCTTTATTAAACATCTATTCTCCTATCTTAAAATTTCACCATCAAATACTTCTAAAACTCTGGAGACTACTTGGTCCCCATCTCTACTTTTATCACTATCGCCACTGTCCTGTTTTTCGCGAGGTTTCTTTATCCGATCTGTTGGGCCTTTACCCTCTTGCCATTGTGCAACCAATTTAAAGGAAACGCCATAATGCTCTTCGATAAACTTTTCGACTATTTGTTTGTTCCGATTTAAACTACCCACACTGAATTTGGGGAGATCATAAACTTTAATAACCAATCGATTCCCCGTGAGTTCAAAGGGTTCACTATGTTCCAATACAGTTCCTATGGAAGGTCTTTCCTTCCGGACCCCCTCAATAAACATGAGCCATCCTTTTTCAATTTCTTCAAAAGATATTTTCTGTGTGGGCGCAGATGGCTCCTCAATCGGGTCCGCTTTTGCTGGTTTAACCGATTTGACAAACGAATCTTCAACAGATTCCTTCTTCGGTTTTTCTGAAACTATTTTTTCTACTTTTTTCTCAACCGGAATTTCTGTTTCGGATATCTGAGGCAATTTTGAATCAACCGTGACATTTTTTATCTGTTTAGTAATTTTTTTTACTTCCTTCGGTTCTACACCAGCAAGCAAATCAGATATAGAAACTGATGAATCAAATTCCAAAAATTTCATGGCAGTCATTTCGAATTGAATGGATGGCTGAGATATTCTTTTTAAAGAATATTCTAATTCATTAAGTACATTAGTTATTCTGAGTATATCTTTACTATTCCACGACTTAGCGCTATCTGCATAGCGTTTTACATGTTCATCGTTTAATTCCAATAAACCTTCACCATCCTTAATCAAGCTAATGAGTAAATTGCGAAAATGCTGGTTTAATCCTTGGGTAACATCTTCCAAGGGTAAGCCAGTGGTTTGAATCTTATGGAGTACACCCATCATTCGGGAGGCATCTTTATCCGCAATGGCATTTGAATAGTTAAAAAAGATATCAATAGGAATGAGCCCAATCACCGTAGCAACATCATCAATTTGTATGGTTTCTCCAGAGAAAGCAATTACCTGGTCCATGAGACTCAGCGCATCCCGCATACTGCCATCTGCCTTGCGGCTGATGGCTGATAAAGATTCATCATCAGTTGAAATCTTCTCTTCCTCTAATATCATGGATAATTGTTCGGAAATAGTGGACTCGGTGATTCGATTAAAATCAAATCTTTGACAACGGGAAATAATGGTTGATGGCACTTTGTGAATATCGGTTGTGGCCAAGATAAACTTTCCATGGGACGGTGGTTCTTCCAATGTACGGAGCAGCGCATTAAATGCGGGATTAGTCAGCATATGCACTTCATCAATAATGAAAATTTTATAAAGAGCATTCATCGGAGCATATTTGATTTGCTCCCGAAGGTTTCGAATTTCTTCAATACCTCGATTGGATGCACCATCGATTTCTAATACGTCCAGATTTCGCCCATCCGTGATTTCCTGACATATATTACATGTATTGCAAGGTACACCCTCTTTGGATTCGGGACAGTTTAAAGCTTTCGCGATAATGCGCGCAGTGGTGGTTTTCCCCACACCCCGTGGACCGGTTAGCATATACGCTTGGGCAACGCGATCCTTTTTAAAGGCATTAATTAATGTTTGTGTCACATGGTTTTGCCCAATCACATCATCAAAAGATTGGGGGCGCCATTTCAGGGATAAAACTTTGTAAGACATTCTCTCTCAAATAATGATGGCCGTGCACTTGCGGTTGTCAGACCTGGGGTCAATTTATGACAAGTCAGTTAGCTCCATTTCAGGGGTTCTCCGGCACATAATCCTAATCACCTACCGCTGCTCCCTTCCGGTCCTGACGGGGTTTAGTGTAAAACCATTGCGAAGAATTGAAACTTCAACACCACTTAACTTGCATAAAATGATCATTATCTGCCTGATGCAAGCATCAATCCTGCTATAGCGGGTTGCAGGTTACAGGGCACCGCTAATTCCCCATCTAGCACGACCAAATTTTCAAATAATTTTTACGGTGGAAATTTACCTGCTCTGACTGACGGGAAGCAATGGAAGAATGGGGAACGCTAAAGGCGGTGTGTAAGATGGGCGATGTTTGATGGAAAATGGCGCCATACAACCTTCTCAAGGTTAATCCTATTTCAGCAGAACCATCTTCTTTGTCTTAACAAAGTCCTTGGTCTGAATCTGGTAAAAGTAAATCCCTGCCGATACTGGCTGCCCGAAGTTGTTTCGGGTATTCCAAATAACAGACTGGTAACCTGCAGGTATTTCTTCACTGATCAGCTTTACCACTTCCCTACCCAAAACATCATATATGATAAGATTAACACTACCATCTGACAAGGTTGGATAAATCGATCCTAGAATGATTAACCCGATAGATATTCTCACATAATAGATATAACAATCAAAAATGATAATTGAAATTGCGATAGTTCTCACAGCTATATTATCGCCTTGCGTTATTGAATCAATAAATTATTACCACCTTAATTTCATTCACCTCATACCAATCCCAGAAATTGGAACGATCTAACTTTATAACACCATTTTTAAAACTGTACCGCACACGTTTTCTATAAAGGGATTCTGTAAACCAATCAGAATTATCCCGTTTATAATAAATAGCCACAAAGGGAGGACTATCTTCTTTTAATTCAGGAATAACCAATGTACAAATCGCATCATTGAATTCACCTTCCGGTGTAATGAACTCTACCTTTGTGTAATGATATACACGCTTGGTGAGAGACTTGAATTCAGTAAATTTCTGGTTAGATTCTTGGGAAACGGCTGCCGAGGATACTAAGCAACATATAAATAATTGGGCGATCCACTTCCCCCCTAGGATCATTCTCATTTTTTCTTTTTACGCTTAAAAAATAAAAATTTCTTTTTGGGTTTTTCTTCTGTTACTTCCTTTTCAGGAACATCCTTTTTTGGCCCATCGCCCGAGGAGAGTTTCTTTTC
>CATMGX010000016.1:0-22187 GCA_950067765.1 uncultured Fidelibacterota bacterium | reverse complement strand
TTCTAGGCGCCGTAACGCAGCTTCAAAATCTAAAATTTTCTGTTTAGCCATGTTTCAATTTACTCAATCACTATTGGGAAGCATTTTCTTTTTTTCCGCTGAAAACCGACCAGAACCGGTCTTTAAAACAAAGGTCTCTCCTGCATTCACATCATCTGCATGTCGGATGATAGATCCATCATCTGAAAAGGCAATACTGTATCCCCGATGGAGAATATCTGAAGGATTTAATACGGATAGCTCTTTTTCAAACCCTTTGAGTTTTGTACTTTTCATCGATAGAAACTGGTGCATAGAAAAATCTATCTGGTGCATGATAATATCTAATTTTTCCCGATTCCGCATGATCATCATCCGCGGGTGCTGCAAGGATTGGCGGTCAACTAAATGATCCAGTTCCTGCCACAGTTGGTTCAATCGATTTTCTAGTGCGCGATGTAGTCGATTTTTTTGATGACGGATTGTTTGAGAAAGTTCCGAAATACTGGTGGATGCTAATTCAGCAGCCGCAGATGGCGTGGGTGCTCTCAGATCTGCCACCATATCACTGATGGTTACATCCGTTTCATGACCCACTGCGGACATAATTGGAATGGAACAGTCCCCAATTGCCCGGGCCAATATTTCTTCATTAAAAGCCCATAAATCTTCTAATGATCCTCCGCCCCGACCGATGATAATCAAATCGATATTGCTCATGGATTCTAATGCTTGGATCCCTGCTGCCACATCGGCGGCGGCTCCATCTCCCTGGACCAAAGCGGGACGTATGATAATATCCACTTGCGGGGCCCTGCGTTTTAATATATTGAGCATATCACGCAAGGCTGCTCCTGTTGGAGATGTGACGATGCCAATTCTTTTTGGATAGGCCGGTAAAGGCTGCTTTTTGGATTCATCAAACAACCCTTCACCCATTAATTGTTTTTTTAATGCTTCAAAGGCCAAATAAAGTGTGCCAATTCCAGCAGGCTCCATCAATTGTACCATGAGTTGGTACTGACCCCTGGGTTCGTAAACGGTAATTTTTCCCTGGATCATTACATCCATTCCATTTTCTGGCTTAAAATGAAGCGATTGGTTAAAACCCCGAAACATAACACAGCGAAGTTCTGCGCCTGCATCTTTTACGGTGAAATACATGTGGCCGGATGAATGATGTTTAAAGTTGGAGATTTCTCCCCGAACCCATACGCGGGAGAATTGAGATTCGATCTGCCCTTTTATTTGGGCTGTTATTTCAGATACAGTGAGGGTGGTACGATTACCACTCATGGCAGGTCAGGCGATCCGGCCTGTTCCCAGCAATACTGCCATAGGGATGCCAGACGGATAACGGACCTACCTAAACGATCTTTTAATAATGTTTCAGTCTCTGTGTAAAGAACATCTAAATATGGCTTTTCATAACGAAGGATTTCATAAGAATTAAGTCTTTTTGCCTGATCTTTCGTCAATAGGCTTCTGGCTTTGGTATCTGCATCAAATAGTTGGTGGTGCACCTTAAAAGATTCTTTTACAATTTTCATTGCAAACGTCCAGGGATCCTCTACTTTTTCTATCTTTCCTATTGGTTTAATTTTATGAATATATTCATTGACCAGTCGTTCTTCCCATCGGAAATGGATACCATCATTTCCAGAAAATTGACCATTATAATTGATGACTGTATGAAGCGGCATATGAAGATCGGATATATAGTGACCCAAAACACCCATATTATAAACCGCATCTTCAAATCGGTTATTTTTCATTAATTCGATAATGCGATCGCATGTTTCCTGAATGGCCCAAGGTGCAACCCCATATTTTTTTATTTTATCCTTTCCGTATTTGGATAAAAGTTTTTCATAGTCTTTGGGAATATTAGTGAATGGAAAATCATCATAATAATCTGCATCGATAAAATGACGATGAAATTCTTCTCTATCGATATCCTTATTATAATCTGGGGCTGCCGCATACCATTTGAGCGGTTCAGAATTACGCCTAAGGAATTGACCAAAAGGACCGCTCAGCTGGCGGGAAGCGCTATAATTTATGCGACGATGCCCGTCATATCCCCATGCCCCGACAAAACTTGTCAGGACAAGGGGTATAATTATAAGCCATATGATCTTGGCCCGTTTCATATTAAACGGATCTTATACTTTTTTCTTTTTATGACGATTAGCGCGCAAGCGTTTTTTCCGCTTGTGAGTATTCATTTTGCGCCGTTTACGTTTTTTACCGCAGGGCATATTACCTCTTTATTTTGTCAGATTTTCATTTACATGTGAACGCATATATTTTGCCGGTTTAAAAGTCGGCACATGGCGTTCCGGAAGAAAAATGGTTTCACCAGTCCCGGGATTTCGTGCTTTTTTTGGCATGCGATGTTTGACGCCAAAAGTGCCGAATCCTCTTAATTCTACGCGTTCGTTTTTTCCCAGGGATTCAACAATAGTCGCCATAATACCATTCATGACGGCTTCTGTTTCCACTTTAGTTAATCCTGTGGCACTGGAAACATTATCCACAATATTTTTCTTGGTCATTTTGATTACTCCATTCGCCAGCGATAGGCTGGTAATGCATCAAACCAACTGCTGACCGTTTGCCCCAAATTTCCAGATAACCAGTCCAGCAGGGAGGGGCGTTTCTTCTGCGGATGAACTGTTTTTGGTTTTCCTGAAATATGGCCCATTATTCCAGCAACCTCAATGGCATCTTCAAATGTACCAATAAGGTCTATAAGGCCTAACTCTTTTGACTGTAACCCGGTGTAAACCCGGCCATCTGCCAAAGAAATAATGTCATCTTTTTCCATGGATCTGCTTTCAGATACTGCAGCCACAAATTGGCCATACAAATCCATCACCATATCATTTAAATGTTGTCGATCTGTTTGGGTTACTTTTCTGGAATAAGATCCTACATCTTTCAGCTCACCGCTTTTCACCGTTTCAAATTCTATCCCGACTTTATCCAATAATTCAGTCATAACAGGATAATTCATGATGACGCCGATGCTGCCAACAATCGTTCCTTTATTGGCCATAATTGTATCTCCAGCCACCGCAATATAATAGCCCCCGGATGCAGCCACAGTTCCCATACTGGATACCACCGGTTTTTCTTCTTTAACCGATTTAATTTTTTCGTAAATTTCTTGAGTCGGAGCTACCAGCCCGCCTGGAGAGTCAATACGAACAACAATGGCTGAAATATCTTTGCGCTTTCTGTACTTTTCTAATTGTTTAACTGTGTTTTCAGCTGAAACAATTGGACCAACAATTGTCACAATACCCACTTTTTTACCGGAACCTTCACCCGAGAAACCATTCAAGGATGCGCCCAACTTAAAAGCGATTACCAACGCAAAAAAACTGCCCAGCCCCCACCAGAGCCATCGCTGGTTTGATGTAGGTCTGTTTATCCCTGTTTGACCCATAATGTCAACTTTTGTCCTGGATAAATATGCTGCCCATATTTAATACCGTTCCATTTTCTAATTTTTGAAGCACGGGTCCCATGATCTTCTGCAATATGGCCTAGTGTATCCCCTTTTCTCACTTTATATGTCAATTTATTGAATCCAGGCATGCTTGAAACAGGAATGGAAGCCATGTTTACACCGGCGATGGGGATCGTTAATTTCTGGCCTATACGAATCATGCTGCGATTCCTCACTTTATTCACCGCCGCCAAATCGTGAACTGAAATTCGATACTTTTTGGCAATGGTCCACAGACTTTCGCCATTCCGGACTTTATGAGAAACAAATTGAGGGGCAAATCTTTCATTCTCGGGAAGCGCATTATAATTAGCCATAAAAATATCTTTTTTCCCCTTGGGGATTTTTAAGGCGTACCCTTTTGTTGGTGTAGCCGACTGCCTCAATTCGGAATTCAAATTCCGTAACTTTTTATAGGTTGTTTCTGCTGATCGGGCTAAAACCATTAAATCTGCACTTTTTTCAATCTGAACAATATCATATCCAAATGCAGGTTTTTTCTTTTCCTTCTTATAAAATCCATATTTCTCTTGATTTTCAGCAATAATAGTCGCTGCTAAAAAATATGGGATATAATTCCGTGTTTCTCTTGGAAGTGAATGAAGCTGCCAGAAATCAGATGTTTGATGAATTCGTGTGCCTCGTCTCACTCTGCCTTCTCCCGCATTGTATGCAGCTAACGCTAAATACCAATTGTCAAATTCATCATATAAGTCGGTTAAATATGCACAAGCGGCTCGGGTAGCTTTTTCCGGATCCCGACGTTCATCTACATACCAGTTTCTTTCTAATCCATAAAGCTTTCCTGTAGAATATATAAATTGCCACATACCATTTGCTGCAGCTTTTGAGTACGCTTTGGGATTAAACCCAGATTCAATCATGGCAAGATACACTAACTCCGGCGGTAAGTTGCATTCATGAATGATCTGTTTTATCATGGGTCCGTAAACGTCCAACCGATCCAGCCAGATTTCAAACTGCCGTCTTCCCTTTGTCTGGAAATACTTTATTAATTGATCAACTTTTTTATTCCGAACCAAAGGAATATGACCATCCCGATCATCCACAACAGTAAATTTAGTCGCACCCATCTGCACTTCCAGCGGTTCCGTGATCGATGTAATATCCATTCGGAGATGTTCAGCCGTAATGACACCATCTATTTTATCTATGGTGTTAAAACTATGGGTATAAAGATTAATTAATCCATCCTCGAACCGATCAAATTCCTCTCGATCTTCATCATTCATATCACCATACTGATCCGCTTCAGTCAATAAATCAAAAATGCTATTTAAGTTATAAACCACCTCCAGAGAATCTTCCATAACATCCGCAATAAGAGCATCGGATAATAGCACTTTTACATCACGTAAAAGCTGAGGCAAACGGTTCTGATTCGTTTCAAATCCATTACCGTTTTTATAATTTTCATCCGCAGGTCGGATGGATTTATTTTCTTGAGGAAAACCCAGTGACAGGTTAACCATCAATAGGATAATAATTCTTGTAAATGTATGTTTCATTAATATTTAGCTCTAATTTTGCTGGCGAAATTACCCGACGAGATCGTCCTCAGTCAAGCCTTTTTCCGCCTGTTTTGATTTATAAATTTAGGAGGGTGCCCTACCACTGGTTGAAAATCCCTTCCCATCCTATCAGTTTCAGCTTGATACAAGTCGACCCATCTTTTTCTTTAGTGGACAGAATTGACAATGATACTCTTTGCAAAAATTTGATTCTAATTCAAAGATGCCCTGAAGAATTGGAAATATTTTTAACTGACTTTTATTTAAAAAGGAGGAAAACTGTTTTTCCACCTTCCCATAGGTATATCCCAATTTTAGGCAAAGCCAATCTTGTTTCAATGCCTGGTAAGATTCATAATCTCTCTGCAAAAGACACGCAGCTGCAGACAAGGGATTAAATACATTACCTACCAATTCATTATATAAATTTTTGTGGTTATTGAATGCCAGTATAGATGGAATTTGATTGGGTTGCTTATTAAAGGCCTGAAACATTTTAAATAACTGGCTGGCAATTGAGAGTCGTTTTTCCGGCCAGCCATTTGGGCGGATACCACGATGATGCCATTTGATTGATTGAATGATGGAATGATTTTCACCCATTCCATTCTGAAAGTATTTAAGTAATTGAAGGAAATTTTCTTCATTTCCTCCTTTACCTAACAATCTAAAAGAATCTTGTAAAGCCCATTTCTTCCATTCATAAGATTGATATTGCTTCACCCGGCGGGAACGGCGATCTAAACCCATGGCAGTGAGTGTGTCAGTCATTGATTGACTCAAAATACCTTTATGGAGATCACAACTATTGGCCGGTACTGTTAAGTTCAAATGAATCTGAAGCCCCTTCAACTCTGAATCCATTTTATCTGGGATAGTCGTAATGTGGAGAATAATATTTTGATAATTTGGATCCTTATCATGACCGTGATAGAACCAATCTCGAGAGCGAATGTGACATTCAATGTTACCGGAGACAAATTTCCCGTCTGAAAATAGAATAACATTATTAATATCCGGCCCTTCATTTGGATTGGCAGTACCAGGTTGAATCACCATAATCGAATTGCCTTTCAGATCTTTGATTAGGGTTCCGGGCTTAACATTCAACCAGGTGCGAAGGATATCTTTTTCAAGGATGGGTGTATCCGAAACGTGATGCAGCATCACCGGAGTTTGAACCGGATCCTGATAAAATAGTTTATGCTGAATCATGCCACATTTCTTTTAACGCTATTACTTCTTTCCTAACATTTTTTACAAATTGATGCCGATCTTCGTAATTAATTTTTTGGGTATTAATGGGTTTTCCAATTCTTAATTCGAGTGATTGCCGATGTAAAGCAAGGCCATTTTTTCCTAGCGCGTTCCTCGTGCCGCATAAGGCAATCGGAACCACAGGTATTCCCATCTGTAGTGCCATGATGAGTCCCCCTTTTTTAAATGGTTTTACCTCTCCATTTATAGAGCGGGTTCCTTCAGGAAAAATGATGATCGATCGGGGATTTTTCGCCATGGATTCCTTCGCTTTATCTAATGAATTGAACGCTTTTTTATGACGTGTTCTGTCTACGAAAAAGTGTCCTCCCGCCATCATTGCCCATCCAAAAATTGGAATGCGCTTTAATTCGATTTTAGCAATGGATACGACATGAAAGGGAAGTCCGCCAAAAGCCAGGGGAATATCCAAAGCAGATTCATGATTCGCTGCAAAAACATAATGCCCGGTGGGATCCAAATTGCCCAACCCAATCACCCGATATTTCAAACCGCTAACAGCTAATATTAATTTAGACCAGGTTTGAGCAACCCAACTTAGAAATTTACCACGCCATTCAAATAAAGATACCAACATACCCACTATGCATAAAATAATTGTCCAGAAAATGACATTGACAAATACCCAGACAAAGCGAAAATTAATCAAGAACCGTTGCACCCATATAAGATTGAAGTACTTTGGGAATTGAAATGGAACCATCTTTATTTTGGTATGTCTCTAACAATGCCACCAGTAGCCGTGGTGTGGCCACACCACTCCCATTCAAGGTATGAACAAAATTTACTTTTTTATCCGATGATTTGCGAAATCGAATATTCCCGCGGCGTGCCTGAAAATCTTCAAAATTACTGCAGGATGATACTTCCAGCCATTTTTGCTCGCCCGGCGCCCATAATTCAATATCATAACATTTGGCAGCGGAAAAACTCAAATCTCCCGTGCATAATTCAATAACGCGATATTTCAACCCAAGTGATTGAAGAATTTTTTCTGCATGGGTCACCAATGTTTCTAATTCAGCATATGAATTTTCTGGTTTTACAAATTTCACTAACTCAACTTTATTAAATTGATGGAGCCGTAAAAATCCCCTTGTATCTTTTCCATATGAACCCGCTTCCCGTCGAAAACACGCCGAATAGGCTGTATAATTGATAGGCAGTTGATCTTCCACAAGGATTTCATCCCGATGGATATTGGTAACCGGAACTTCCGCAGTTGGGATCAACCATAAGCCATCTTTTTCGGATGGGTACATATCTTCAGCAAATTTTGGTAGTTGCCCTGTAGTAATGGCTGATTCCGAGCGAACAAGGAAGGGTGGAAATATTTCGGTGTATCCATGCTGCTCCGTTTGAATATCCAGCATAAAATTAATCAGGGCACGCTCCAATTTGGCCCCTTTCCCAATATAAAGCGGAAACCCGGAGCCTGAGATTTTTGCACTCCGTTCAAAATCAAAAAGGCCTAAGGACTCCCCTAACTCTAAATGATTTTTAAGTTTAAATTCGTATTTTGGTGATTCTCCCCATTCCCGAACCAGGGGATTATCTTTTTCATTTGTTCCGATCGGAACCGATGCATGTGGCAGGTTTGGGAGGCTTAACAAGTGGCCATCCAATTCTGTTTTGGATGCTTGGGTCTTTTCTTCTAAATCTTTAATCTGCTGGGAAACTTTTCGCATGGCTTGAATGGCATCATTTGAATCCTCTCCCGCCCGTTTTGCTTCCGCAATTTCATCAGACACCTTGTTTCGAAGTGCTCTTAAATCATTGGCTTCACCCATTTGTTTCCGATAGAAGGTATCAATATTTAAAATTTCGCTGATAGCAATCGTTTCGCCTTTCGAATTCAGTTGTTTTTCTACAGTTTCTGGGTTGTTACGAATGGTTTCAATGGGTAACATTTAAATATCCTCTTCGAATATGGGGAGTAATTTTGGATTTATATCCATTAAATTGGATAATAAATTATCTTTTTCTGATACTAATTTATCACCAATTCCCCATGGAATTCCGATACCTGAATCATCCCATTTAACGCCATACTCATCTTCAGGGTGATATGTATTTGTACATTTATATTGAAAAATAGCCGTATTCGATAAAACATAATATCCATGGGCAAATCCCGGAGGAATATAAAAAAGAGTATGGTTTTCGTCATCTAAAATGGCCGATTCATATAGCCCAAACGTGGGGGAATTCTGGCGGATATCCACCGCCACATCCAACACCTTGCCTGCACTGGTCCAAACCAGTTTTCCCTGCGGGAATTTTAATTGGTAGTGCAATCCTCTAAGAACGCCCTTGGTTGATTGTGCCTGATTATCCTGAACAAAATTTGAGGGCAATCCTAAAGCTTGAAAATCAGAACTTTTAAAAGATTCAAAAAAATATCCCCGTGAATCCAAATGAACTGTTGGTTGGATTTTAATCACGCCTGCAATAGATGTTTGCATCACTTTCATGAGGGTGACTTCCTGCCAACATTATCGTATGTAAAACCCCTAGATTCCAATCCCTGAATATTGATAATATTTTTTGTATCAAGAAGGACAGGTGTTTTCATTAAATCTTTTAATTTATTTAAGTCCATGCCGCGGAATTCATTCCATTCCGTGAGTAGAATACAGGCATCCGCATTTTTCACCGCATCCTGCCAGGAATCAAAATATTGAATATTCGGAAAATGGTTTTTGAAATTGTCCATGGCGATGGGGTCGTAGGCTTGAACTGTCGCTCCGGATTCAGCTAAATTAGACACAATTACTATAGATGCAGCTTCACGCACATCATCGGTTTGTGGTTTAAAAGCCAACCCGAGAACAGCCACAGTTTTCCCCTTGAACGAGCCTCCCATGAGACGTTTTAATTTATTTACCATCCTGACTTTTTGAGACGCATTCGTCTTGATCGCCGCTTCAACGGTAAGTAATGGACTCCTGTTTTTCTGCCCCATAGCTACCAGTGCATGGGTATCTTTTGGAAAGCAGGATCCGCCATATCCCGGCCCTGGATGTAAAAATTTTGCACTGATTCGGCCATCGAGTCCCATGGCTCGCGCCACATCTTGAACATCTGCACCCACTGCTTCACATAGATTCGCAATCTCATTAATATAACTGATCTTTAATGATAAAAATGCATTGGCCGCATATTTAATCATTTCCGCCGTTTCTACTGTTGTAGAAATGATGGGTGTTTCATTAATATACAAAGGTTGATAAACTTCACCCATAACCTTGATTGCCTTTTGAGTTCTTGTACCTATGACAACGCGGTCAGGATGCAAAAAATCTTTCACCGCCGCACCTTCTCTTAAAAATTCCGGATTGGACACATAATCAAAATCGCCGTTGGGATTCACAGAACGAATGATTTCTTCGATTCGCTTTCCCGTGCCGATTGGAACGGTACTTTTAGTGCAAATAATTTTGTATCCATTTAAATTTTCGCCAATGGTTTTTGCTACAGATTCGATGGCACTCAAATTCGCTTCTCCATTACTCCCTTGAGGTGTGCCAACAGCGACAAAAATTATGTCGGCATTCTGAATGGATTCTGGAACGTCATGAGAAAAATGAAGCCGCCCTTTGGCAACATTTTGCTTTACCAGAGATTCGAGCCCCGGTTCATAGATCGGAATCTCGCCTGCCTTGAGGCGCTCGATTTTATTTTGGTCAATATCCGCACACGTTACCTGATGCCCAAATTCTGAAATACCCGCGCCACTCACAAGCCCCACATAACCAGTACCCACAAATGTAATTTTTTTCATTTAATTATTCTAATTTCATTTTAAGATAATCCTCTTCTGCGGCGCATGATCCATTCAGCACACAATAAGAATATTACAATAAATAATAGGAATTTACTTTCGTTGAATTTAATGATATTCGCCCTGAATTCTCGTCGAACTTTTGGATGTAATTTAATCATTAAACTGTCTCGGGAATCCCAAGGTAAATACTGTCCACCAGTTTGGTTGGAAATAGATGTGAGCAGCTTTTTATTTAAATAAACCTGGTTGAGTTCAATTTGACTTTCCAGCACCTGAAACAGGCCTTTTTGAATTGGTTCCTCTTCCGATTCAAAGGATATTGAATATTGATATTCCCCCGGGCCTGGGGCACGGAATTCTCCCATCCATCTTTGTTCTTCAATGTTAAATAAAATGTCCCGCATGAGGATTTCTTTCAAATTAAGGGATACGGTTATCATCACGTTTTTCTTTGGTTCAGATGATTGTATGAATGGCTGATTTCCGGCAATTTGAACCATTTCACCCTGTTGAAATCGATTTTTATTTAACCTGAAAAAGTTCTCATGCTCACCACCAGTTTTTAAGAGCCAGGAAATAGACTGATCCCAGATGGTTGAGAATGCGTGGGTTTGGGATAATTTTTGTTCAAGAAAATATAATGTATTCATATCAGGTGATGTCCACACCATTGTTCTAATATTTTCATGTTGATTTCGAATCCACAATGGCCTTTCAAATTCGGTAATAGCTAACGTGTAAGACGAATCGTTTTGGCCGGTTATAAACATGTTTTGATGAAGAGGCGGCAATTCAAATTCATCCATCCATCTCTCATGCGTAAAATCCCAAAATACTGGGTTATTTTCAAGAGTAAATTCCTCCAATTCTACCCCTAAAATAGAGGTAATTCCTTTTAATGAATTATTCGACTGGTTGGGTCCCGAAATTAAAAATAAGGCCGCCTGATTGGATAATACTTTTTTCCCCAAAATGCGTACAAAATTAGCAGTTAATGGTTTGATTGGATAGTTTTCAAAAATTATGAGTTCATAGGGTGTTTCCCAAAAAGATTTGATTCCCGGACGAAATTGTGTTTCGGTCATACGTACAAAATGATCTAATTGAATCCGTGGGTTGCGATTTAATGCCCGTTTGAGTACCGCTGTATTTTTATTGGGGCTCCCCGTAAGGAGGGCAACCTTATATCGCTCTTTTAACACAAGGATGTTAAACTGTTGGCGGTTATTTTGAATATTGATTTCATCTTCAACTGACGAAACACGTACTTCATAATTTTGTTTACCGATATCTTTTGGACGAAATCGAAAATTGATTTCTTTCTTTGATCCCAATCCCGACAAACGGATATGTTTTGAACCAAGTAATTGACGATTGTTAAACAGTGATACGCTTAATCTGTCACTTATATTTCCCAAAGATTGGACGATAACATTTACATTGACCCCATCACTTTTTAATACTACTGTGGGTACATCGATCGATTGAATGGCCACATCAACCAATTCACTTCCTTCTCCAATACCAATTGTATGAATCGGGAAGTCTAATTGGTGAAATTCTCGAAGCGGATTTTTTCCTTCCGTAATTAATCCATCAGAAATGATTATCGCACCCGCCAGATTATTTTCATCTTGTTTTATTCTTTCTGAAACTATCCCCAAATTGGTTGTTACTCCTTTCCCTTCAAGGTTCGGCCCATTCACTTTTTGGATTTTATCTGCAAATTGATATAAATCATACGAAATATTTTTTTCGGAGAGACCATCCACAAATGACTGTACTCCTGATTGAATCGCTTGAATTGAAGGAGTCTTATGATATTTTATACTAGCTGAATTGTCAACAAAAATTGCCCAATGTAGTTCTTGTTCCTTTTCACTTGAAAAATTCAAAACTGGATTCAGTAATAAAATGATTAGAAAAAATAAAACAAGTGCTCGAATACTCAGTAATAATGAATACCATTTTTCATGAGAAAAAATTTTATAAAGAAATAATGTCAACCCCATACCCATAAACAAAGTTACCCATAGAACTAAATCGGTATCATGCAGAAGTGAAACTCCCATGGCTTAAGCCATTTGCATATTGGGTAGAATGGGAAAATCAATGGTGCTCTTTATTCCTTTAGACAGATATAATTCTCCTAAATAAGCAATCATGGCTGCATTATCTGTACAAAGGTCTAAGTCAGGAAAAATCACTTTTTTCCCAGATAACTTATTTAAAGAACAATCCCGTAACAAAAGATTTGCAGCCACACCACCGGCAATGACACAGGTATGGCAATGTGTGTTTTCTAAGGCCCATTTTAATTTGGTTATTAATACATCAATAATGGCTAGTTGATAACTGGCAGCCACATCTTTTAAATTTGCATTTTTGTGCTCATCCATATAATATAATAGTGATGTTTTCAGTCCGCTAAAACTGAATTCCAAATTATTCTTTTTCATCATGGCGCGGGGAAATCGAATTGCATTTGGTTTGCCACCCTTGGCCAATTTTTCAATTTCAGGCCCACCTGGATATGACAATCCTAATATTCGCGCACCTTTATCAAACGCTTCTCCTGCAGCATCATCACGACTTTCTCCCATCAACTGATAATCATTAAAGTTTTTCACATGCCACAATTGTGTGTGCCCTCCTGAAACGAGAAGACAAATGAATGGAAATTCTAACGAAGGATCCGCCAAAAAGTTCGCGAATATATGGGCCTCTAAATGATTCACACCGATAATGGGCAACCTCAATCCTAACGCAAGCCCCTTCGCAAAGCAAACGCCTGTAATAAGCGTTCCAGATAAACCAGGTCCCTGAGTCACCGCAATACCCTCTAATTCCTTTTTAGAAATTCCACAATCATTTAGTGTGTCGAAGACCATTTCGTTTAAGAATTTTTCATGCTCTCTTGAGGCAATTTCAGGGATGACGCCACCATATTTTTCATGGATGGATTGGGACCTGATATGTGATGAGATTATAACACCGTCCCGACAAACCGCAGTAGCCGTTTCGTCACAGGATGTTTCAATCCCCAGAACGATCAACCCACCCTCTTGGTGACCACCAGTTCAATACTTTTCGGAGACAAATCCATCCAATCTATCACATCAACCGGTGTTTGGACTTTTACATCGTAAAATTGCTGCTGCGCATTCCATAATTTGAAATCAACTATAATAGAAATATCATCCGGTTGGAGATTGGCAATATAACTCATACCACCCACGACAGTGAGGGATACTGTTTGAGGACTTACAAACACTTGCAGGTCTTCTGATTTATTCAATATTTTAACTGGAATCTCACTAATAATTCGTTCACTAATCGATTGAACGCTCTGTTGAAAGTTGACGTTTCTCGGGGTGTATTCAATTAACTGTCCTCGCTCAGCTTCCAAGGCAAGGGTTAGAGAAATTCGGTTAGTGGCATTTAGAACTGTGTCCGGTACAGAATAGACATTTATTACATTTTCAACAATATTCCATGATCCAGCAATCTTCACTTTATCAGGTGAAATGATAGGTGGACCAACCAGCGTATATCCCGGAGCCGGTTGAATCAATATATTTGGAAGAATGGAAACCACTTTCTCTTTATATTCATCGAGGCTGATATGTACCGAACTGGGGTATATCACTTCGACATATTTCACTTCAAAAGTGGAAGGAATGACTACTTTTTGCGGATATCGTTCAAAATATTCATTGAGTAAAAAATCATATTCTTCTGAAATGCGCTCTAAATCCAAAACAAGCTTGAAATCAGGAATAAAGTTTTTAAGAATAATCGTCTTGAATAGTGATCGTCCTCTACCACGCAGTCGAACCTTTGCTGAAGAGGGAACTTCTTTTTTGTGGGCATGACCAGCGGGTAAATTTCGTGCCTCGATTGGTACATCAACTACCATGGTATATTCGTTTTCACTCACAACAAATAACCACAATAATAAAGCCAACCCCATTGCACCCAGCCGAATCCCCAACTTTTGCAAGAATAGGAAGGACTTTATGTCTTTAGCGTTGGGTACCTTCCCCATAATGGATTGGGTTATTCAGCGGTAGAATTATTCCGCCGCTGGTTCAGAATCACTTTCAGTTTCATCTGTGGATGCCGGGGGGATTTCGATTTTCTCTCCTACTGGACCTTCCTGACTGTCCAGATAATCCTGAACATCATCTTGTTTATCTGGTTTATCGACACTGAGTTCATCTGAAAAAAGAACAACCTTTTTATCCTCTGGTTTAACTTCCATCACAACACCCTTCAATTTTTGACCGGGTTTATATTTAGAAGAAAGTGCTTTGCGCTGGCGCTTGGGCTGGCTGCCAAAAGGAATGATGCCTTCCACATCTTGATCCAAATTCAATATAATTCCTTTATCCAAAACACGGACAATTTCCCCTTCCACTTCTTTACCTGTTTCGAATTGTTTCACTAAATCTGGCCAGGGATCATCGCCTACTTGCTTTAAACCAAGTGCAATCCGTCTGCTTTCTCGAGAAACTTCAAGCACACGTACTTCAACTTCCTGTCCTTTTTCAATGATTTCTTTTGGATGACGAACAATTTTTGTCCACGACAAATCGGATACATGTATTAAGCCGTCTATACCTTCTTCCAGTTCAATGAATGCACCAAACTGTGTCAGGTTTATTACGGATCCTTTGACAACGGTACCCATCATATATTTTTCTTCAATCTGATCCCATGGATCATCCTGAAGTTGTTTGGCACCCAGGCTAATCTTTCGATCTTCCGAATTAATGGCCAGTACAACTGCTTCAAGTTCATCACCAAGCGTATACATTTCTGAAGGATTTTTTATATGGCGTGTCCAAGACATTTCTGACACATGGACAAGCCCTTCAATACCCGGTTCAATTTCAACAAATGCGCCATAATTTGTCATACTAACAATTTTACCCTTAATATTGGTTCCCTCTGGGTATTTCTCATCGACATTATCCCAGGGATGGGGTGTTAATTGTTTCAACCCAAGGGAGACACGCGTTTTCTCCTGATCAAAATCAATGATTTTAACGGTAAGCGTATCATCCATCCCGATCAATTCAGAAGGGTGATTGACGCGACCCCAACTTAAATCGGTAATATGGAGCAACCCATCAATACCGCCAAGATCAATAAATACACCAAAATCAGTAATATTTTTTACGCGGCCTTCCATGACACTTCCTACTTCAAGCTTTTTAAATAATTCATCCCGTTGTTCCGCCATACTTTCTTCTAAAATTGCTTTATGGGATACGACAACATTTTTACGGAATTCATTGAACTTTACAACCCGAAGATCTATATCTGAATCGATATATTTATCAAAATCTTTTACAGGTCGGATATCAATTTGAGATCCGGGTAAAAATGCTTGAACACCATTTAAATCCACGATCATTCCACCTTTAATTCGGCGAATAATCCGTCCACTGATGATTTCACCCGTTTCATGATGATTCCGTAATTCAGTCCAACGCCGGAGAAAGTCTGCTTTTTCTTTCGATAGAACCGTTTTGCCACTCTCATCTTCCATTCGTTCAAGATAAACATCCAGTTTCTCACCCACCTCAGGTAGGTTTTCTTCAGTGAATTCACTTCGGAGAATGACGCCTTCTGATTTAAATCCAATGTCAATGAGAATTTCTTTTTCATTCATCCCAATGACACGTCCAGTAACAATTTCACGTTCATTTATTTCAGAAAAAGTTGATAAATATCGATCTTGTTCTTCTTGGGGAACTTCTTCGATTATTTCTGAATTAAGAAGTTCTTCCATAGATACTTCTCGGACATCATTAAAGAGATCTAATCCTAAGTAATTTAATTCTGGTTTTGCCTCCTCGGCTGGTGTATCTATTTCCGGAGATTCATCTTTGGTTGTTTCCACATTATTCGTTTCTTCATCCAACGATTCTACATCAGATAATTCTTCGTTATTAGAAGTCAATGGCGCTTCTTCAACGATTTCAGCGCTGACTGCTAATTCCACGGAATTTTCAGTCGGTTCATCGACAGGTTTTTGTTCTATTTCACTCATGTTTGTTATGTTTCCTATGGTTAATGATTTCTTACTTTGTTGACCATAAAGTCAACCTGCTCATCAATCGTTAGTTGTGATGTGTCCACCTCAATAGCATCATCCGCTTTTTTTAAAGGTGAATGGGATCGTTCCGAATCGAATCTGTCCCGTCGGCGAATTTCCTCAACCAAATCATCAATGGTTTTTTCTTCTCCGATTGCCTTTAAATCCAGTTGACGTCTTTTTGCCCTAACAATATCTTCGGCAACCAGAAAAAATTTAACATCGGCTTTTGGAAAAACGATTGTTCCAATATCCCGTCCTTCGATCACACAATCCTGGTTTTTCGCACTCTTTCTTTGGATGGCAACCATGTGATTTCTCACTTGAGGAAGTGCGCTCACAGCACTTACATGGGAGGTCACCTCCGGCTTTCTAATAAGTGTCGAGACGTCCTCTTTATTCAGACAAACAACCAATTTGTCATCCGTTTTATCAAAATGGATATCCATTTCCTGGATGAGAAGTTGTAATGCTTCCTGATCTGCCAACGCAATATGATTCCTCAAAACGGACAACGTTACACAACGATACATTGCACCCGTATCCATATAAGTAAACCCTAATTTTTGGGCTACCAATTTGGCTGAGGTACTTTTTCCTGTTGCGGCGGGTCCGTCTATGGCGACAATCATCTTTTATCCACTCTCAATGAGCCAAGAAATTTACGGCTCTATATAAAGATAACCAATAAATATGACATTTTATAAAAAAGATTAATCCTTCATTTTATGTAAGGACTTGATTTCACTCTCTTTTAAATTTCGCCATGCACCTAAGGGAATATCTCCCAATTCAATCGGGCCAAACTGAATACGTTCCAAACTGAATAATTTTCGTTTCATACGGTACATCAATCTTCGAACTTCTCGCTTCTTCCCTTCATAGAGTCTGAGGCGTACAATGGCACGCCCTTTATGTTGTTTTTGCTCAACAACTTCAGCCCGCCCCCACTCTTTTTGACCGATATATACTTTTTTTTTCATTCGATTAATTTCCCAATTTCGAAAAGTATTATCGATTTCAACTTTGTAAATCCGAGGAATTCTATTTTTTGGATGCATAAGCCGATTGGCCAATTCACCATCATTGGTTAAGATGAGTAACCCGGTAGTATCTTTATCTAACCGACCCACTGGAAATAGACGTTCCTCTGATTGAATAAGGTCCATAACTGTTTTTCGCCGGAGGGGATCTTTAACGGTTGTAATGTATCCATTGGGTTTATTCAGCAAAATGAGGCGAATATTTGATTCTGGTTGAATACGTTTATTATCATAACGCACCTCATCAGACGATTGTACATTATAAGCGGGGTTTATTTCCACAATGCCATTTACCGTAACCGTTGCCCCTTGAATTAATTCGTCTGCTTCTCTCCTTGAGGAAACACCTGACTGGGCTAAATATTTATTTAAACGCATTAATTTGATCTGAAAGGGCCGGCTGTTCTTCCAGTAATTCTGATACTTCTTTGAGTTTCGGCATTTCTGAAAGTCGGTTTAATCCGAACGCTTGAAGAAATTCATCCGTCGTAGTATAGAGCAAAGGTCTTCCCGGTCCTTCATCTCTTCCTTTAATTTTAACAAATGATTTTTTTAATAATGTTTTAAGAACTCCGACACAATCTACCCCCCGAATTGCTTCCATATCTATCCGACTTATCGGTTGTTTATAAGCCACAATCGAAAGGGATTCTAATGCAGCTTGGGATAAATGAAGCTGTCCTGTTTTATTTAGTAATCGGCGAATATAATTATCATACTCGGGTTTGGTTCTGAGCTGAAATCCACCGGATACGTTTTGTATTTCAATGGCATTTCCTTGGTCAACATACTGTTGGGTTAACCTCAGGATTACTTCCTCCAAGTTGGGTGGGTTATCTTCAAATACTATATTGACTTTTTTTTGGGTCAAAGGATCGGGGCTGGCAAAAAGCAATGCTTCAATAATGAGATCTATATTCTCGTGTACCATTAATTTTTTTCTAAACGATGAATTTTAATTTCGTCAAATAATTTATTTTGGTAAATACTAATCTCGTTCAATCGCATCAAGTCGAGAATCGCTAGAAAGGTTACAATGACTTCAATTTTATCTTTACATTTCGATAATAACCGCTTGAAAGTCAACGTGCCATCTCCGTCAAAAGACTTTAGAATGGTACGTTTCTTTTCCTCCAGACTCACAGGCTCTTGATGCAATTCATAAGATGTGATGACTGGCATCCGATCCATCGCTATTTTAAAGTAATGAGCTAAATCAAATAAGTCCACTTTTTTTAAGTAAATACCTATATCATCAACACCTTCCACTTCTTGATACGCGGACCGTTTATGGCGATAACTCTGATCATACCATTTCAGTGATAATTCTTCAGATACTTTTTTAAATCGCTGATATTCTAATAATTGCTGGACCAATTCAGTTCTGGGATCAATGGGCTCACCTTCTTCATCTAATTCCGGTCGCGGGATAAGCATTCTGGACTTAATACGCATCAGGGAGGCTGCCATGATAATAAATTCACCTGCCACAGATAAATTCATGGTTTTTATATCTTCAATAATCTGGAGATACTCCGCCGTGATTTGCGCAATGGGAATATCATAAATATCTATTTCATCCCGCCGGATAAAATATAGCAAGAGGTCAAGGGGGCCTTCAAAATGGTCGAGTTGGACTTTATACACTGGATTCTCTATAATTCAGTCCCATGGCTTCCCGGGCTTTCTTGAGATAAATATCAGCAACACTCCCAGCTTTTTCTGATCCCATCTTTAATTTTTCCAATACAAAGTCTTTATGATTTGAAAGGTAATCTCTTTTCTTCCTAAATGGTTCAAACTGATTCCAAAAACATTCAAATAATTCTTTTTTCACATCTCCATACCGTAAACCAGGTGACGCAAATCGATCGGCCAATTCTTTTCTTCCAGTCTCATTTAGGAATAAGCAATAAAGCTGGAACAAAGGGGTATTCGTATCTTTCGGTTCATCGACCCCTGCGGAATCGGTGACAATTGACATAAATTGTTTTCGGATTAATTTTTCCGAGCCAAAAATGGGAATCATATTGCCATAGGATTTACTCATTTTTTGTCCATCTATCCCGGGAACCAATTGGGTTGTTTGATCAATATCGGGTTCCGGAATAACAAATACTTCCTCAAACGTTTGATTGAACCTAATAGCGATATCTCTTGTCATTTCAAGGTGTTGTTTTTGATCTTTACCCACGGGAACGATTTCTCCTCCAAATAATAAAATATCCGAAGCCATTAATATTGGATATGAATACAATCCAACATTTGCCGACATTCCCCTGGCCAATTTATCTTTATAAGATATGGCGCGATCCAACAATCCTACATTCACAATATTCGACAGTAACCATGTTGATTCACAAACCTGTGGCACATCACTTTGTATCCAAAATGTTGATCGATCTGGATCCAAACCCAAAGCAATAAAATCCATGGCTGCATTCAATGTGTTTGAAGCCAGCAAATCTTTGTCCTTAATCGTCGTTAAGGCATGGTAATTGACAATAAAACAAAACAGATCATTTTCTTCCTGATACTTTATCATTCGGGACATCATGCCAAAATAATTACCAAGATGCAAATCACCGGAAGGCTGAATACCGCTTAAAACACGCTTCATTTAAAAAGACTCCATAAATAAGTATGGCCGCCATGCCATTTGTTTTTCCTGAATAAATTGTTGGAAGTAGTGGATTTTATTTGGCTTTTTTGGAAACCGTTTTAATGGCATTCTCGCCTCTTCTGGCGTTTGATTACCTTTTTTACGATTGCAAGTCTGACATGCCGTTACCAAATTGTCCCAGGAATCCATCCCTCCGCGATGCTTCGGTAAAACGTGATCCATGGTAAGAGATCCTTTTTTAGTATTGCAGTACTGACACTGGTGCTTATCCCGAATCATTAAGTTTTTACGACTTAGAACAACATCCATTTTATTGTGTTTGACAAAACCTTTCAGTTTAACAATGCTCGGCAATGACAAGGTTACAGATGGTGAATGAACCGCTTCATGATACGATTCCAAAATGTCTACTTTTTCGTTGTAAAACAGGCAGATAGCCCGCCGGGCAGTGCAAATATCCATGGGTGAATAATTGGTATTGAGCACTAGAACCGACCGATTCAGAATAGATCCATTTTTTATGGGTGTAATCATAGCATAGAATTTACATCGTTGTTTACTCAGACAGAATGTATAAGTGAATTGAACAGGGAAAAATTCCGAATAACTTATTTAAAGACTTTATTGGGAAAATATTAATGTAAATTCCCTACGATTTTTGAAACATTTTTTGCAGCAGGGAAGCTCGTTTAATTCGAGCACAGTACCCGCTACTGTAATCGCTTAGACCCCTTTTATTCCATCCGAAAGGAGAAGGATTAGGATCGTTGATGAAGCGAAAGTCAGGAGACCTGGGCAAAAATGTACATCCACTGACTTTCGGGAGAAAAGGTCATGATACGAACCCAATTTTATATTTTTCATTCGGTCACATTAGACATTCTCTCGCCGATTTTGGCGGGAACCATTGTCTAAAATTTTACCTCTTATCATTTTAACCCATATACTTTGGGGTATCCAACCTCAAATAAAGGGGTTCGTCCGTAACGGCAATACACCCCTTCCCAATGCCATCATTGTTCATCAGCCAACCGGTGCATGGACTGTTACAGATGAATATGGATATTTTTCATCCATAGGAAGTGTTGGAGATTCCATTACAATATTTCATTATGGCTATAAACAATACCAAGCTGAAATTCCCTTTGAATCTCCAATCATTGTCCAATTGGACTTAAACCCTTTAGAGATGAAGACTATTCACGTAATCGGGAAAAATAATAAAATGCAGGTGAGCCATTTCCAGGTAAAATCTGGACGAAACTTGTCCACTACGCTGGGATCGATTCCGTCTATCATGTTGCGGACATATGGCGGTCCCGGAGGGTTAAGTACCGTTTCTATTGATGGAGGACTATCATCTCATACTAAAATCGTGTGGAATGGCATTGATTTAACCAGCCCCCAAAATGGGCTGACAGATTTATCTCAAATTCCCAATTTCTTTATCAACCAAATCTCTATGGGGAGCACTTCTGCTTTATCATATGGGTCAGGAAGTATTGATGGATCCCTTGAAATTCAAAGTTCAAAATCACCTCAAATTGATTTTTCGACCGGAAGTTTTGGCACTCAATCCCTCGCGGTCCGGACAAATTTTGCGAATAAAAAGGGCTCCGTATCTCTGGGTATAGGACAATATAAATCGGTCGGTGATTTTGCTTACAGTAATAATGGGTCTTCGGGAAGAAGAAGAAACAATCAATTTGACCAATCATTTTATTCTTTCGAATCCAGTCACACCATTAATGAACAATGGTTCGTATTGTTACAATCTTTGGGGACAAATCAGAATCGGGGCATACCGGGATTGGTTTTTTCCCCTTCGCCCAAAGCACACCGCCAGGATGATTTACGATTAACCCAGATTAAATCTCTCTGGCAAATTCCCAACCACTTGTTTTCCTTTTCAGTCACAACGCGAAAAAGTGATGAACATTATATCAATCCACAATATGCGGTCGACAGCAATCATGGCCTATCTACCAATCAATTGGAAATCGGTTGGATAACAAAACCCTTGGAATCCATTGAAATAGAGCAAAAAATGACCATTAAAAAAGAATCCATTTCAAGTACAAATACAGATACCATTTCACGAATTATCCAGACTTATTCCCATTCTATTCGATGGGATTTAACACGGAATTTGTCGAATGAAAGCGGCCTTCGATTCGATAAAGAAAAAAGTAATTTCAGCGTATGGACATGGCAATCAGGATTTGAATATCTGATGAAAAATAGTTCTTTTTCTGTCACAGGCGGTTATGGGTTTCGATATCCAACCTTTAACGACTTATACTGGAATCCTGGTGGAAAATC
>CATMGX010000015.1:0-22205 GCA_950067765.1 uncultured Fidelibacterota bacterium | reverse complement strand
GGCATTTCCTCAACAGTTGGGTATAGATCGGGATACAGTTGAATGAGTCGGTTCATATAAGGGTCTTCGGCGGTCACCGCTTTTTTTAGCCATATTTCATTTCCGTCAATGGTACAGGATACAATTGTTTTAGGTCCACCGAAAAAAACATTCACAGCCAGAGTGGATGTATCCATAGAAGCAGTTGTCATTCTATCGGAAGGGCTGCTGATTCGGAAGGTGTGGTTCGGATCACTTTTGCCTGGCATAAATTCATAATTGAAATTGTTTTTAGAAAAATCGAACATAAAATACCCGTTAGGTGTGCCGTCATAATGAAAGCCATAGGGAACGCCGTTGGCCTGGATGGGACCATACCACCAGGCGCCGCACCCGGCACCCAGGTTCAAATTGCGAAACTCAGCATCACCCGTCCACCCGTGGTCCGCTGTCAGTTCCATATTCTCTAAGTAATGCATATGACCGCAAAGCGCCAGAATCTTTTTTCGATCATGTACCATTTTATACAGTTGATCTCGATTGGTCAATTCAACCCGTTTTCCTTTATATACATCGGACATAATGGGAATATGGCTTAGAAAGACTATTTGTTTATCTGATGAAACAAGAGACAGATCATTTTGTAGCCACGCTGTCTGATTGTCATGGAGTTTCCCAAGGTATGAACCTTTTTTATCTTTTTCCACATTCCATCCTTTATAGAACACCGTATTTAAGGCAATAAAATGAACGTTGCCATATTCAAACGAATAATAATCGGGACCAAAATAGGTGCGCCAGGTTTCTTTCGCCAATGAATCGGATGGGGCTCGATAATTGATATCATGATTCCCGAATATATGCCAAATGGGTATTCCCAATCGGGAGACTTGTTCAAGATAATAGGGGTAAAGGGAAAGATCATCGTACATGATATCCCCAAGGGGGACATAAAATTCCGCATCTTTCTCCGTCAGCATTTTATTTAAAATTTCATCCCGGAAGTATCGCACTTCTGCCGAGTCCCGCGGTTGGGGGTCTCCACTGATAATGGCTCGGATTTTATCGCCGCGATTCTTGGATTTATATAGAGGGAAAGTCAGTTTTTCTGGTAAGGGAATTGGGTCAGTAAATCCTTTATATTTTAGGTAGTCCGGGCCTTTCTTCAGCCGAATATTTTTATAATACTGTGGAATATTATAGTCATTCACCGGCACCTTCCATCCAGAAGGCTGCATGATAAAAATCACATCATTGCTATCGGACACAATGTGAAAAAGTCCTTTCCGATCGGTTAAAACAATATCCCTTCCGTTGGAAACCGGAATATCCTTGATGCCTTTTTCACCGGAATTTCGAATACCGTCTTTGTTTTTATCATGGAAGACGGATCCGGAGAGTTGCACCTGGGCATCCAGGAGTGGAAATGCACAGATTATAGCAACGATAATAGAAAAGGCTAAACGGTTCATCATATTTCCTTTGGGTTAGGTGACACTTATATTGGATTCAATCAAAATTTGATTGTTAATTTACTACAATCACGAATCAATTAATAAATCCATAAGTGGACTGATTTTAGTGAATTACTGACTTATTTAAACCGAAATTCCCAGGCTGATTTTGGCCCAATTATTACGAATATAATACATTAATTCCTGACCCCTCTGGATACTCCTGTGACAGGGGGGAATAAAAGGGAGTCCAAAATATTAAAAAGGTCTCTTAATAATGAGAAAAAACAATTTTAGAAATATTGCAATTATCGCCCATGTTGATCATGGTAAAACCACACTTATTGATGGACTCCTGCAGCAAAGTGGCACCTTCAAATCCCACCAGAAAGTGGAAGAGCGTGTCATGGATTCAATGGATCTGGAAAAAGAAAGGGGGATTACCATCATAGCCAAGAATACGGCTGTCCAGTTCAAGGATGTAAAAATCAATATTATGGATACGCCTGGCCATGCAGATTTTGGCGGAGAGGTGGAACGAAGTTTAAACCTGGTGGACGGCGCATTGCTGCTGGTGGATGCCAGTGAAGGTCCCTTGCCACAAACACGGTTTGTTCTGAAGAAAACATTAGAAAAAAATCTGCCGGTTATATTGGTCATCAATAAAATCGATCGGTCTGACGCACGCATTGATGAAGTGCTCAATGAGGTCTATGATTTATTTATCGATCTGGATGCAACAGAAGAACAGATTGAATTCCCCATATTGTATACCAATGCAAAGGCCGGGATTGCCCATAACGAATTAGACGATGACTCCAAAGACCTAACACCCTTGTTTAATGCAATTCTTGAACATATAAAAGGACCTGTTGCAGATGATAACCATACTCCGCAATTTTTAGTCACCAACCTGGACTACGATCCTTACGTGGGCCAGGTGGCCATTGGCCGATTAAATAATGGGAAATTAGAGATGAATCAATCCTATGCCCTTTGTAGTGCTGATGGTATTCGGAATAGACAAAAGTTTTCTGCACTATATACATTTATCGGACTCCAAAAAATCCAGGTGGATACCCTGGAAGCAGGCGATATTATTGCGGTTGCGGGCATAGACGGCGTCACCATCGGTGATACGATTTCTTCAAATGAAAATCCGGAACCACTTCCTCGGATTGTGATTGATGAACCCACCGTTTCCATGTTGTTTTATGTGAATAATAGTCCCTTTGCCGGCAAGGAAGGAAAATATCTCACCTCCCGCAATATCAGCGAGCGATTGGAAAAAGAGATTCTTGGGAATGTATCTCTCCAGGTGCATGCAACCGATCGGACAGACGTATTTGAGGTGAGAGGGCGAGGCGAATTACAAATGGCCATTCTGATCGAAACCATGCGAAGGGAGGGGTACGAATTTATGGTCTCCAAACCCCGGGTGATTACCCATGAAAAAAATGGAAAAGTGATGGAGCCCATGGAAAAAGTGTTTTTGGATATTCCCGATGATAAGGTTGGTATTATTACAGAAAAATTATCTGAACGAAAAGGGCGGATGACTAATTTAGTGAACCACGGTCATGGTCGTGTGTCTATGGATTTTGTGATTCCATCCCGGGGGTTAATCGGATTTCGCAGCCAGTTCTTAACGGATACACGAGGTGCTGGAATCATGAATAAACTGTTTGATGGATATGCCCCATGGTTTGGACCCATCCCCCAGCGGAATAGCGGTGCAATGGTGGCTGATCGAAAGGGGAAAGTCACAACATATGCCTGTTTAGGCATGGTGGACCGGGGCGAGTTATTTATAGAAGTGGGGACAGAAGTTTATGATGGTATGATTATTGGTGAGCGCAATCGCACCGAAGACCTGACATTAAATATTACTCGCGAAAAGAAACTGACTAATATGCGGGCAGCCGCTTCGGACTCTACCGTAGTCCTGCGTCCACCGAAACAATTATCCTTGGATCAATCCATTGAATTTATTGCGGAAGATGAACTGGTGGAAGTAACTCCATTATCCATCCGGTTACGGAAAATGGAATTAGATCCCCATAAACGATTGGCTGCGAGCCGAAAAGCAAAATACGGTAGTTAATCAACGATCAACTTGTTGAGAATTAGATTTTTTTCATCCTTTCTGATACCATTATTCACCATTAATTTGTAGGATGAAAAAATGGTCTGGATATCGTTCTGAAATAGGTCAGGAAAATTTTGATAAATATAAAAATAGAAACAATCAATGAAGCGAATTTCCTTATTTATTTTTACCCATCTAAGCTTCTTGTTATCTGTTATAGGCGCCCAATCATTTGATAGTGAAAAAACTAATTTAATTATTGTTTATCCTGATCAGATGCGGGGGCAAGCTATGGGTTTTGTGGGTCAGGAACCCGTTCAGACACCTTATTTAGATCGATTTGCTTCCCAAGGTTTAGTGCTCACAGAAGCAGTGAGTAATTATCCAATTTGTAGTCCTACCCGGGCCAGCCTAATGACGGGACAATATCCTCAAGGGCATGGCGTATGGGGCAATAGTAATACCATAACAGCACCATTTGGTTATGAACTAAAAGAAACCGCTCAAACCTGGTCAGATATTCTTGACAATCAAGGCTATAGTTTGGGCTATATTGGTAAATGGCATTTAGATAGTCCGCATGCACCTTATATCAACACTTTAAATAATGCCGGAAAAGTTAAATGGAACGAGTGGACGCATCCGGACCGAAGGCATGGATTTGATTTCTGGTATGCCTATGGTACTTATGATCAGCATAATAAACCGATGTATTGGGCTGGTAGTGCGACCCGGGATTCTTTTAATTATGTTCATCAATGGGGTCCCGAACATGAAACTGATCTTGCAATCAAATATATTAAGAATGAAAATGAAGTTTACAGAGATCCCAGTCAGCCATTTGCATTAATGATCGCTATGAATCCGCCCCATATGCCTTATGCTGCGGTGCCAGAACGATACAAAGCCATTTATACCGATATTCCTCTAGATTCCTTGATTCAAAGACCAAATATTCCAGCTGCAGGAACCAAGTGGGGAGACTATTATCGAAAACATATTCGAAACTATTATGCCATGATCACAGGTGTAGATGAGCAATTTGGTCGGATCCTAAACGTTTTGAAAAAAACAGGACTCGAAAAAAATACAATTGTTCTATTCTCTTCTGATCATGGAAACTGTCTAGGTATACATGACCAAATATCTAAAAACAACCATTATGAAGAATCCATGCGTATACCATTCATCATTCGCTGGCCCGGTAAAATAAATCCACGGCAAGATAAACTATTAATTTCTACACCCGATGTATTCCCAACTCTTCTTGGCCTGCTTGGTTTTACGGAAAAAATAATGAATGAAATAGATGGCATTGATTATTCGTCATTATTTTTATCCGGAGAAAATGTGAGACCCCGTGCCCAGCTTTATATTTATACTCCACCGGGAAAAATAGATATGGGTAGGAGAGGTATAAGGACACACCAATTCACACTCATGATCAGTAGAATTGAAAGCGAGGCTGACCAAATTACACTTTATGATAATCTTTCTGACATGTACCAGCTCAATAATATTGCCACTGAAAGACAGGATGTAATCAAAGAACTGAAAGGTGAATTAAAAATGTGGCTTGAAAAGACAAATGATCCCTGGATAAAGCATCTAAAATGATAACTATAAATTGTTCAATATGATTGTAAGATTATCCTTATACATATTTTTATTGATATTCAGTGGCCAAAAAACAGATGTTTTGAAGCAAACTCCTAAAATTGATTATGGTAAAATGGTATTTATACCAGGTGGCATTTTTTCTATGGGTGGCAATAGCAACCAAGCGAGTGCAGATGAATTTCCGCGCCATAGAGTTAAGATAGACAGTTTTTACATGGATGTGCACGAAATCACTAATCAACAATTCAGTAAATTTGTAGATAGCTCGGGCTATGTCACCATTGCGGAAAGAAACATTGACTGGGAAAAAATGAAAAGGGATCTGCCGCCAAACACACCTAAACCGCCCGATGATATTTTCCAACCTGGTTCAGTAGTATTTAGACCGACGGATGGCCCGGTAGCCCTAAGTGATGAAACACAGTGGTGGGCATGGACCATAGGTGCCAACTGGAGACAGCCCGAAGGACCCGGCAGCAATATAGAAGATAGAATGAACCATCCGGTGGTGCATATCGCCTGGGATGATGCAGTGGCCTACGCTCAATGGGCCGGAAAGAGACTTCCTACAGAAGCAGAGTGGGAATGGGCTGCGCGAGGTGGACTTAAGGATCCCGTTTATCCTTGGGGAAATGTACCTGCCACCCGATCCGCTGGTAAGGCCAATTTCTGGCAGGGGCAGTTTCCCTATGAAAACACCGTCAAGGACGGTTTCTACGGTACTGCACCTGTAATGTCTTACACGCCTAATGGTTATGGGCTTTTTGATATGGCCGGCAATGCGTGGGAGTGGTGTGCAGATTTATATCATTATCAATCCTATCTTATTGATGCTAAAAATGAGGTGTGTGTTAATCCCACAGGTCCTTCCACATCATTGGACCCTAATGAACCCCATATGCCCAAGCGCGTTATGCGTGGCGGCTCTTTTCTATGCAATGACAGCTATTGTAGCGGATACCGTGTTTCCAGACGGATGCGTTCGAGCCAGGATACGGGGCTTAGTCATACCGGCTTCAGATGTGTTACACCTGTTGGGTAAAATGAAAAGATTATTATATTTATTCATTTTACACTGATTCTGATGATGGCAGTCGGTTTTATATCGGTAGTATCATGGTTGTAGAAAATGATGGTTTACATGGAATGAATGAGGAAAGAGGATCGATTGCTCTGAGGGCGGGATATCATCCCATTCGTGTCACTTTTTTTGAAAAAGGGAGTGGAAATCAATTAAAAGTATCTTATCAAGGGCCAAATATCAATAAACAAGCCATCTCGCCCCAGATTTTATTCCATAAAAATTGAGTATAGCATCAATTATAAAGTAACATTCTGTTTCGCAGGTCTTTTGATAGTCGGCGGCCTGATAAATTTTATATCCGGTGCTCCAAAAGCTGAACGCCCCCCTAATATTGTTCTCATATTTACCGATGACCAGGGATATGCAGATGTGGGTGTTTACGGGGCCCAGGGTTATAGTACACCAAATTTAGATCAGATGGCTGATGAAGGTATGCGCTTCACAGATTTTCATGTTTCCCAAGCAGTCTGCAGTGCTTCCCGAGCTGCCTTGCTCACTGGTTGTTATTCTGAACGGGTAGGCGTGCAAGGTGCCTATAACCATACAGCCAGGGTTGGGCTGAATCCGGAGGAAGAGACCATCGCGGAGATATTAAAAAATGAAGGCTATACCACAGCTGCATTCGGGAAATGGCATTTAGGCCATCATGAAAAATTTCTTCCCCTTCAACAAGGATTTGATGAATATTTTGGAGTACCCTATTCCAATGATATGTGGCCTGTAGACTATAGCGGTGCACCTGTGAGTGGTACGGATCATTTTAAAAGCTTTTATCCCCAGTTACCACTTATTGAAGGAAATGAAAAGATTGAGGAGATTCTTACATTAGCTGATCAAGACCGATTAACTACTCGTTATACAGAACGAGCTGTAAAGTTCATCGAAAAAAATAAAGATAATCCATTTTTTTTATATCTACCCCATTCCATGCCCCATGTGCCTTTAGGTGTATCTGACAAATTTAAAGGTAAAAGTGAACAGGGTATGTATGGTGATGTGATAATGGAGATCGACTGGTCTGTGGGTGAAATATTGAAAGCACTCAAAACAAATGGCCTTGATGAAAATACATTGGTCATTTACACTAGTGATAACGGCCCCTGGTTGAATTATGGTAATCATGCAGGTTTAACGGGTCTTTTGAGAGAAGGTAAAGGGGCCATGTGGGAAGGGGGAGCACGCGTCCCTGCTATAATGCGTTGGCCCGGTAAAATTCCGCAGGGCTTTGTATCAAATCAACTTACTGCAACGATTGATATCCTGCCAACAATAGCTGATATTGTCGGCGCTGATTTGCCTAAGAAAAAAATTGATGGGATCAGTTTTAAATCTCACCTGTTTGGAGAATCAATTAAATCGCCAAGAGATGAATATAATTATTATTATGTTGGCGAATTAGTAGCTGTGCGCCAGGGAAAGTGGAAATTAACCTTCCCGCATGAATATCGTTCTTATTTAGGTGTAGAACCTGGGAATGATGGCTATCCCGGACCATACGCTCGGGGCAATGCAGGTATCGAATTGTATGATCTTGAAAATGATATCAGCGAGTCTTACAATGTGGCAGAACAATTCCCCGAAATTGTTAAAAGATTAAAAGAACTTGGTCAGAATTCCCGCGAAGAATTGGGTGACCGTATTACAAAAACAAAGGGGAGTGGTGTTCGCCCTATTGGACGATTAGATTTAGACCGTTCTGAAGATGAGTTGAATGTGAATCATTTGGGAATTGGTAAATTAGTTTCTTATAAACATCCTTATAGTCCTCATTATCCTGGAGAAGAGGCTCTCGCTCTGGTAGATGGTAAGCGGGGAACAATCAATCATCATGATGGGTTTTGGCAGGGCTTCGCAAGGAATGATATTGAAGTAGTCATTGATTTGGAGTCGCTGACATCAATAAAAAAACTTGGAATAAGTTTTCTTCAAAACCAGGGCGCCTGGATATTTTTTCCTAGGGCGGTGGAATTTCAGATTTCGAAAGATGGGAATATTTATAATTCAGTGAAACGGATCCAATTCAAAACAGAAATAAACCCTGCATACGAAGTAAAAGAAGTTTCAGCTGATATAATGAACGAAAAGGTGAGGTATGTTAGGGTGAAGGCGGAAAATATTTCTGTTTGTCCCGAGTGGCATCCCGGTGCTGGGGGTAAGGCGTGGTTATTTATAGATGAAATTGTAGTTAAATAATAACATGAAATTCATATTTAACAGAATTGTAGTTAGCTCCATTGGCTTATGTTTATTGTGCTCTTGTAAAGAGTTAACTCCCCCGAATATCATTTTTATCATGAGTGACGATCATTCCGAACAAGCAATAAGCGCCTATGGCAGTAAATTGATCAACACACCGAATATTGACCGAATTGCAAAAGAAGGCATTCGTTTCAACAACAGTTTTGTGACCAATTCTATTTGTGCCCCCAGCCGGGCCGTTCTGCTTACGGGTAAATACAGCCATATGAATGGCTTAAAGGACAATGGTCAGATTTTTGACGGTAGCCAGGAAACCTTTCCAAAAATTCTGCAGCGGGCAGGTTATGAAACATCAATGATTGGCAAATGGCATCTAAAAAGTGAACCCACTGGGTTTGACTACTGGAAAGTTCTGAAAGGACAGGGAACTTATTATAATCCGCTTATCGTCGATAGTTTAGGTGAAAGTAATATAACCGGTTATGTCACGGATATTATCACTGATTTGGCCATTGAAAAACTGGAAAACAGAGATAAAAACAAACCCTTTGCCATGTTGGTGCACCACAAGGCACCACACCGCAACTGGATGCCAAATCTGAAATACTTGGGTACATTCAAGGACAGGAAATTTCCGCTACCGGAAACCTTCTATGATGATTATTCAACTCGAACGGCTGCTGCCCGGGAGTCTGATATGAGAATTGATGATATGTTTCTGACTTGGGATATGAAATTGAATCCTGAGGATATTGAAAGGGAAACAGGCAGTGGCGGCAGCGGTGAAGTAACAGGAACAATGCGAGATTCTTACCGGGAGTGGATGAATGATGAACAGCGGGAGGCATGGGAAGCCTATTATGACCAGATAAGTGCAGATTTTCGGAAAGCTAATCTATCGGGGAATGCTTTACTGGAATGGAAATTTCAGCGATATATGGAAGATTACTTGGGTGTGCTTTTGTCGCTTGACGACAATATTGGGAGGATATTGGATTATTTAGATCAGGAAGGCTTAACTCAAAACACAATTGTCATCTATACGTCAGATCAAGGTTTTTACCTTGGCGAGCACGGCTGGTTTGATAAGCGTTTCATGTACGAGGAATCGCTTAGTATGCCGCTGGTGATGCGTTATCCAAGGGAGATTGAGGCGAGTCAGATTTCAGATGATATTGTTCTAAACCTAGATTTTGCACCAACTATTTTGGATTACGCGGGCATAAATGAACACTACGATATGCAGGGTAACTCCATGCGTCAATTAGCTCGTGGACAGCGGCCCGAAAATTGGCGGGAATCCATGTATTATCATTATTATGAATATCCACAGGGGTGGCATTTTGTGAAGAAACATTACGGTATAAGAACTGCACGCTATAAACTCATTCACTTTTATGATGATATTATTGCATGGGAATTTTACGATTTACAAAAAGATCCTCATGAAATAAATAATATTTATGATGATCCTGCCTATACAGAAATAATTAAAAATACCAGACAAGAATTGATGAGACTGCGACAAGAATTTGGAGACACGAATTAAATCAATGAATATTTATAAATGATAAAAACTTTAAACCATTATACAATTTGCATCCTGTTGGTAATTGGATTTTATTCCTGCGAAAAAAAACAGGCTCAGCCCAACATTATCTACATACTTGCCGATGACCTAGGGTATGGCGAATTGGGTGTATACGGACAGGAAATTATTGAAACTCCGAATATTGATGCTTTGGCAAAAAACGGTATGCTTTTCACCCAGCATTATTCCGGTTCCCCGGTTTGTGCGCCATCCCGTTCAGTATTCATGACCGGGCAGCACACAGGACACACACCCATTCGTGGAAATGACGAATGGAAAGAGCGTGGAGATACTTGGAACTACCAGGCCATGTTTGACAATCCTTATTTGGAAGGTCAGCGGCCGATACCTGATAGTACAGTCACGATTGCCGAAAAATTAAAATCCGCCGGTTATACTACTGGAATGGTAGGGAAATGGGGTTTGGGTGCACCAACTACTGAGGGTCTTCCAAATCGACAGGGGTTTGATTTCTTTTACGGTTATAATTGTCAGCGCCAGGCTCATACGCTTTATCCCATGCATTTATGGCATAATGAAGAGCGCCATCTATTAAATAATAAAAATGTGCCACCCGGCGCAAACTTGGTAGAAGGAGCAGATCCGAATGATCCTGCCAGTTATGCCGATTTTGAATTGAATGATTATGCTCCAGAGTTAATGCACAGGGAAGCGATAAAATTTTTAGAAGAAAATAAAGACCAACCCTTTTTTCTATATTATGCATCACCCTTGCCGCACGTCCCATTGCAGGCACCTGAGAAGTGGGTGAATTATTACCGTGAAAAGCTTGGAAAGGAAAAACCCTATACGGGAACATCTTACTTTCCTAACCTAACCCCCCGTGCCACCTATGCTGCCATGATTTCTTACCTAGATGAACAGGTGGGGGATTTGGTAGATAAATTATTGGAACTTGGTGTATATAAAAATACGATCATCATTTTTACTAGTGATAATGGCCCGACCTATGCCGGTGGAGCAGACACACAATTTTTTGACAGCGCCAATCCTTTTAAAACAGAATACGGCTGGGCAAAGGGATTCGTCCATGAGGGTGGCATTCGGGTTCCCATGATCGCGAGCTGGCCGGGTAAAATCAAAACAGGCAGTCAATCCGATCATATCTCGGTTTTTTATGATATGATGCCGACATTTTGTGATTTAGTTGGTATAACCATCCCTTCCAATACGGATGGTATTAGTATCGTTCCGACACTCATGGGAAAGAAGAGTCAGAAAAAACACAACTACCTCTATTGGGAATTTCCAGCTTATAAGGGCCAACAGGCAGTTCGTATGGGAAAATGGAAAGCGATTCGAAGGAATATTTATGAGGGGAACTTGGCTATTGAACTTTATGATTTGGAATCGGATATCCAGGAACTAAAAAATGTGGCCGATCAGCATATGGATATTGTTAAAAAAATAACTGTCATTTTGGATAAAGCTCATACACCGTCCCATTTGGAACGGTTTCAATTTCCACAATTGGGAGATTAGAAATTGTTATGAAAAAATGGACAGGTTACCGTCCCGAATTGGCTCAAGAAAAATTTGATACTATTATTATTGGTTCCGGGATGAGTGGTCTCACCACAGCTGTTTTATTGTCCCAACATGGTCAACGGGTTCTTATTTTAGAGAAACATTTTAAGGTTGGCGGTTTTACCCACACATTTAAACGAAAAAATTATGAATGGGATGTGGGTATTCATTATATCGGTGAAGTCCATAATAAAAAGTCATATACAAGAAAATTATTTGACCGGGTTACGGATGGGAAACTAAAATGGGCTAAAATGGACGATAATTATGACCGCATAATCTTCCCGGATAAATCTTACGATTTTATTGCGCCAAAAGAAAAATTTATCCAATCGTTAACGGCACATTTTCCAGAAGAAGAGAAGGGTATTCGTGATTATATAGATTTCGTACAATCTTATGTTCGGAAAGGGCGTGGATTTTATACCAGCAAGGCCCTGCCCAAATGGCTTAGTCCATTTTTATATGGATCCATGACCAAACCATTTTTTAAATATGCGGATCGAACGACGAAGGATGTAATGAATGCATTCACTCAAAATAAAAAATTACAGGGTGTTTTAACAGGACAATGGGGTGATTATGGGTCACCGCCGGGTAGGAGTAGTTTTGCCATGCATGCCAGTGTGGTTCGCCATTATCTGGATGGAGGGAATTATCCCATAGGCGGATCAAGAATGATTGCAGAATATGCCAGTGATTTGATCGAATCAATGGGTGGAAAAATTGTGGTGAATGCCGGCGTGGATGAAATATTAACTCAAGGGAAAAAAGCGGTGGGGGTACGATTGGATAGTGGAGATGAATTATTCGCTTCTCGGATTGTGAGCAGTGCAGGCCTCTTAAACACAGTCAATACATTTTTACGAAATCAATCAGCGGGTAGGGTGCTCAAAGAAAATGTAAAAAATGTAAAACCGACTGAAAGTTATCTTTGTCTTTATATAGGATTAAATAAATCAGCGAAAGCACTGGGGCTCAGCAACACAAACTTATGGATTTACCCCGGGTATGATCATGATCAGAATGTGGACAATTATAGAAAAAACCCTGATGGGGATTTTCCCGTTGTATATGTCTCCTTCCCATCAGCGAAAGATCCAGATTGGGATAAAAATCATCCTGGATGTGCCACCATGGAAGCCATTACGCTTGGATCATGGAATCAATTTAAAGAATGGCAGGATGAACCTTGGAAGGGCAGGGGCGATTCTTACGAGGATTTCAAAGAAGCATTGGCTCAAAAAATATTAGATGTAGTATATAAGTATGTTCCAGAAGCAAAAGATGCCATGGATTATTATGAATTATCCACACCCCTATCTGTGCGGGATATGGCCCATTATCCTGCAGGAGAAATGTATGGGCTCGATCATACACCCCAAAGATTTCATCAGAAATGGCTACGGCCCCAAACGAATATTAAAAATCTATATCTCACGGGCCAGGATGTGACAACGGTAGGTCTCACCAGTGCTTTATTTTCTGGATTACTGACCGCTTCTTCTTTATTAGGTAAGAACCTCATGAAAACACTCTAATTTAAGTTGTCGAGTCCTTATCGGACTCCCTCTTTTCTTAAAGTGTTCAGGTATGTAAATACTTATGTGAAAACCCGAACCCTTTTCCCATTAAACCACCCATTCACCCTTTCATTCTTTCGAACAAATAGACCACCAAACTACTGATTGATATCCTAATCTATTCATGCTGCCGGCGGATAAAGGCCGGTACTTCCAAATCATTCCCATAAATAGGCGGATTTGTATCATCAAAAAACAGGGTTGGCTTTGGTGATTCAACTGGGGGTTGATTCGGAATGAGTTCTTCCTGTTTCATTTTTTCATAAAGGGGTACATTTTCTTTTTCAGCCAGGAGGCGTGTCTGGGTCGGTGTCACTTCTTTTCGTTCTACGGAGGAACTGATCATATCACCGGCCAACTTTCGGTTGAATCCCGTGGCGATTACGGTTACCATGATTGTATCCGTCATTGCGGGATCAATGACCGCACCAAAGATGATGTTTGCATCTTTTCCAGCTTCTTCAAAAATGATGGATGTGGCTTCATCCACTTCCATTAATGTGAGATCGGGACCACCGGTGATGTTCACCAAGACCCCTTGTGCACCCGAGATGGAAGCATTATCCAGCAATGGGCTGGAAATGGCTTGTTGGGATGCCAAAACAGCCCGTTCTTCACCGCTGGCGGTACCCGTACCCATAACAGCTTCACCCATGTTTTTCATGACCGTTTCAACATCAGCAAAATCCAGGTTAATCAACCCGTGGACATTAATGAGGTCTGAAATGCCTTTAGATGCATGGTGTAGAATAGAATCTGCCAGTTTAAACGCTTCGACCACAGTGGTGCTTTTATCCACAATGGACATGAGCTTTTGGTTCGGAATTGTAATCACCGTATCACATGCTTTCCGTAATTCCGTGACGCCGGCCAATCCGCGGTTCATGCGTTTCGGTCCTTCAAAATTAAAGGGGATCGTAACAACACCCACTGTTAATATACCCATTTCACGGGCTAATTGAGCCACCACAGGCGCCGCACCGGTTCCCGTACCGCCACCCATGCCCGCAGTGATAAATACCATATCGGATCCTTCCAGCAGAGATTTCACAACCTCCATATCCGCTTCCATGGCATCCTTGCCTATTTCTGACCGTGCACCTGCGCCTAATCCTTTGGTGAGGTTTTTACCAATCTGAATTTTATTCTCAGCTGCATTATTATCTAAATCCTGAGCGTCCGTATTGATGACGATAAAATCGACACCGGTCATGCCGGCTTGTATCATACGATTGACCGCATTGCCGCCTGCACCGCCTACGCCGATCATTTTCAGATTTGCTTTTTGTTCCGCTAAACTATCGAATTCGAATAGCATAGTTGTTCTCCTTTTCTTGGTTTTTTGGTATGTGTTTTTAGATTCATCTGATTAAAAAAATTCACTGACTATTTTCTTAATTTTATTCACCGTGCCTTTGATAGACGACTCCGTTAAATGAATGAGGGATAAATCATCCCCAAAGTTTTTCCATTGAGCTAATCCAATGGCACTGGCATAAATGGGACTGGATGCCACATCAATGGCACCGCTGATATTTTTTGGACTACCGATTCTCACAGGCATATTGATGGTTTCCTGAGCGAGCCCGACCAGATTTTTTAGTTCTGAGCCTCCACCAGTCAGAACCATACCATAAGTTAATTTTTCTTTAATGTCAGCACGGGAAACTTCCCGCATAACCAATTGCAGGATTTCAACCATCCGTGCTTCCACATAGCGGGATAATTCATGCTCAGATATTTTACGCTTGATTTGTCCATTTTTCGCTGGCAATTCAAAATCTAGGTCAGGGGAGGACATGGATGCTTTTGCCGATCCATAGGTTTTTTTAATTCTTTCTGCTTCTTCGATTCCAACCTGCAGCATAACAGCAATATCATTCGTAATACTGGCAGCGCCGATTCCCACCGTTGCCGTATGACGTACACCGCCTTCATGATAAACCACTATATCAGTGGTGGTAGCACCAATATCTACACAAACGACTCCGAGATTTTTTTCATCTTCCTCCAAGGTGGCTATACTGGAAGCGATGCCTTGATAAACAATACCGTCCACCTCTACACCTAATTCTTCGGCACAACTGACCAAGTTGGTTGCTGCTGTGGTAGCGACCGTAATTAAATGTACTCGGGCTTCCAGTCGTCGGCCCGTCAGCCCAACAGGATCTTTAATGGAACCCATGGTGTCAATCACATATTCCTGAGGTAACACATGGAGAATATCCCGGTCCACCGGAAGGGAGATGGCTTTTGCCAAATCCAACACACGATGAACATCAGCTGATGTAATGTCATTTTGGGTTGGAACATTTGTTCCATTTTGATTTCCAATGGCAATGGCGCCTTGCGTATTAATGCCTCGGATATGATCTCCGGAAATACCCAAAGATAATTTTTGTACATTCATATCAGCCATCGTTTGGGCTTCTTGAAGTGCAAAATCCATTTCATCAATGAGTTGATCCCGGTGAGTAATGGATCCTTTTTTAATCCCGGTGGCAGGAGAGTTTCCAATCCCCAATAATTTGACATTCTGAGAATCCGGGTCCACTTCTATCATTACACAGCAGATTTTATCTGACCCTACATCCAGCCCTGTTTGGATATATTTTTCGTTTTGTCGATGAGATCGAATCATGACCATTCCCTCGCTATCAGCTGTTTTTTATACCGCATATCCAGTAGTCGGTAATCGGTTAATTGTCGTTCTCCTAATGCTTTTTCAAAACTTTTTAATATATTTAATTTTGTAATAATATCACTTTTCCCCAGGATGACTTTTGTAGGGCGATCTGCTAAAATAATGACATATTCGTCATCTTTATTTAGGGTCAGTTCTGAAACTTCGTCATATAATTTTGGGTAGTGATTGGAGAGTTGATTTAAAATTTTAATTGCTTCTTTTACCTTAACAGAATAGGTTTGTTCTCCCTCAGGGTAGAGGTCTTTTGCATTATTAAATCCGGATAAAATAGGAATAAGCGCACTTTCTGCGTAGGGATGGTTTGGCAATACAACTGCTTCGTTATCAATCATTAAAGCGGATTCCATATTGAGCATAGCCAATGGTTCTCTTTCGATAATATTAATTGTCATTCGATTGGGGAAATGCCGGCTTATACGGACGGCTTTTATAAATGGATTTTCTTCAATTATTTGTGCCATTTCTCCCATATTGACATCATGAATTGATTGAATTTCTAAATTGGAAATTATTTTTTGAACCGTTTCTTTTTCCAATATTTCTAACCCCGTGAACCGAATGTTATCAACGGTAAATGTTTGGCGATAATTGGCCCATCGCACGGCTCCCCATAGCGTCAGTATAAAGAGGAATGATAGACTGCCGCCTATGACCTGTCTTAAGGTAATCTGTTGTTTTTTCTTTTTACTCATACGTCAAATGTTCCCGATTTAAATCCCAATGTTTTTACTTCTAAATCCAATGTTATACCAAATTTATCCTTGACGGTTTCTCTTGCCAGACGAATAAGCGCCACAATATCCGATGCTTTGGCTTCTCCATGATTCACAAAAAAGTTGGCATGGATGGGTGAAATTTCTGCATCTCCAATTTGAGTTCCTTTTAATCCAGCTTGATCGATATAATACCCGGCGGCACCTTCATTCGGATTCTTAAATACACTACCGGCAGAACGAAATTTTAATGGTTGGGATGCTTTTCGGCCGCCGCTGGCTTTAGATCGTTTTTCCATTACGGTCATTGCATCACTTTGAATCAATTCAAATTCTGCACTTAATACAATTTCATTTTCAGGGAAGGTGGAATGACGATAGGAAAAGGAAATATCTTCAGGATTATAATTCTTCTCCTGACCATCCATTGTCATGATGGTTACCTGTTTCAAAAAATTAGAGATTTCCCCTCCAAATGCGCCTGCATTCATCACCAAAGCACCGCCCAGCGTTCCGGGAACACCAACGAGGCTTTCAACGCCGGATAAGTTTCGATGAATACATTCTTTTACCATTTTCCCCAGCATCACGCCCGATTGAGCAAACACAGTCGTTCCGTTAATTGTTAATTCGTTAAACGATTTACCCAAGGTTATGACTAATCCGTCAATGCCCTCATCGGCCACCAATAAATTGGATCCGGATCCCACAAAATAGGTTGGTATATTATGCTTATTCGCACATTGGAGGATATCAGCTAAATCAAATGTGTCCTTCGGTGTCACATATGCTTTCGCCGGGCCGCCAATGCCATAAGAGGTATGGTGAGCCATGGCTTCATTTTTTAGGAATGTCCCCTGGGTTATGGTGTTTAATGTTTCCATGGGATCCATCTCAAGCAGCCGCCTCCTGGCTATTTAAATGATCAAAGTACGATTGGCAATACCGCCAAATAGTGCCTGCTCCAAGGGTAATAACCATATCATTATCCGTGACGATACGATCAAGTACATCCTGCAAATCCTCTAATTCAGGGACATAGTGAGCCTGTTTATGACCGGCAGATTTTGCTGCATCAAAAACAAGTTTTCCATTGACGCCATTAATGGGTTTTTCACGGGCAGGGTAAACATCGGTCACAATTAAAATGTCACTATCCATAAATGATGCGGCAAACTCTTTATAAAATGCCTTGGTTCTGGAATATAAATGGGGTTGAAAAACAGCGATAATTCTGCGTTTCCATCCATCTCTGGCTGCCTGTAGGGTGGCGGAAACTTCTGTTGGATGATGGGCATAATCATCCACCACCATTATATCCCGGGCGATACCCTTAATTTCGAACCGTCTTCTTACACCTTCATAGGTACCAAGGCCTGAAATAATGGTTTTTACATCTAATCCCATTTCAAATCCAATGGCGGCAGCAGCCAGGGAATTAAGTACATTATGCTTACCGGGAACCTGGAGGGTGACTTTGCCGCATTTTTGATTATTTTGGTACAGGGTATACGTCGTTTCCGTTTCATTGGATTTCACATTTTTTGCACCAATATCTGCTTGAGATGAGAATCCGTAAGTAACAACAGGACGTTTTATATTGGGAATGATATCTTGAACACCAGGTGAATCAAGACATACCACCACCGCACCATAAAAAGGGACTGAATTCGCAAATTGGGCAAAAGAATTATGGAGATCATCCGCATCATCATAGCAATCCATATGTTCTAATTCAATATTGGTGATTACAGATATGGTGGGTTTTAACTGTAAAAAACTTTTGTCGTATTCATCTGCTTCAACCACGATTAAATTACCGGCGCCCAGTTGAGAATTGGTATCAATATTTTTAACCAAACCGCCCACAACTAAGGTGGGATCTAACCCGGCATGAGAGAGTAATGCACCTACCATAGAAGAGGTTGATGTTTTTCCGTGAGTGCCGCCCACTCCAATGCTGGTTTGCTTTAAGGCAATCAGTTCCCCGAGCATTTCAGCTCGTTTTATGATGGGGATTCCCCTATCCCTTGCCGTAATTAATTCCGGATTATCTTGAGGGACAGCACTTGAATAGACCATCACTTCGCAACCATTCACATTGCTGGTACGATGTCCTTTAAAAATCTCAGCCCCTTTGGATTTTAAATTTTGAATGATTTCTGAATCATGTAAATCGGAACCGCTGACTGTAAATCCTAAATTGATGAGTAATTCAGCAATACCGCTCATGCCAATACCGCCGATTCCTACAAAATGAACTTTATTGACTTTTCGAAACATCATGATTGTATCAATTCCATGGCATGGTTCACAATTTCAGAAGTGGCATTCGGTTTCCCTAATTTTAAACTGGCCGCTGCCATTTCTTTTAATTGGGTTTCTTGATCTAACATATTCTGGATGAGATTGGCTGTGTGTTCAGGAATGAGATCGTTTTCTGGAATCAAAGAGGCGGCCCCATGTTCAGACAAAGACAGGGCATTTTTAGTCTGATGGTCTGCAGCAGCAGCAGGGAAGGGGATTAATATAGAAGGTTTCCCGCATACAGTTAACTCAGAGCAGGTAATGGCACCTGAACGGCTCAATACCAAATCACTGGCGGCATATGCATTGGCCATGTCCTCGATAAATGGGCGCACTTTACACAATTCATTTTCATGGTGACGGTAATGCCCATAATGGGTTTTCCCCGTTTGCCAAATGACTTGTGTATCGGAAATAGAAAAGGATTGTATCATTTGATCCATGGCTTGATTCAACGCCAATGATCCCTGGCTTCCCCCAAAAAGGAAAAGCGTTTTTTTGTCAGGGGAAAACCCAAACTGACTTAGTCCAATCTCTCGGTTTCCCAACCTAATTTCTTTTCTCACGGGGTTCCCAGCCAAAATACACTTTTTTTTTATATAGGATTGTGCTTCTTCAAAAGCGATACATACTTTATCTGCTTTATCGGCAAACCATCGCGTAGTCACACCGGGGTAGGAGTTTTGCTCTTGGATAAGGGTAGGCATTCCTATTCGAATGGCTTCGCGAAGGGGAAGAGCGCAAGCGTAACCACCCGTTCCTATCACCAAATCCGGTTGAAGGGAATCGAACAAACTTTTTATTTTACCAATGGAAGCAATTAATCGGCCCGGCAGCAAAAGGTTTTTTCCTATACTTCCCAAATTAAGACTTCGTTGAAACCCGCGAATGGATAACAGAGAATGATTTACATTTTTTACAGGAAGCACTTCCTTTTCAATCCCAAATTTGGATCCAACATAATGGATATTTGCCAGAGGATGGCGAAACATAATTTCATCACCAATAGCCAGGGCTGGATATAGATGTCCACCAGTACCACCTCCGGAAATGATTATATTCATTGACCTATCCATTGAGTTGTGGCCTCCAGTCTGATCCATGATTGACACTGCGTTTGGCTTGACTGATATTGATCAGGATACCCAAACAAGCCAGATTCATGACCAGGGCACTACCGCCATGGCTCACCAAAGGCATGGGTAACCCGGTTACAGGAAAAATACCGATAACCACAGCTACATTAATAAATGCATAAATGATGATGCTAAATGAGATGCCTACGGCAAGCATTACACCAAAAGGATCCGTGGTTTCTTTCGCGATTTTTATACCCCGTTGAAAAATAAGGAGAAACAATGTAATAACAAAAATGGCACCCAAAAGTCCTAACTCTTCTCCGATAATTGCATAAATAAAGTCCGTGTGGGGTGTGGGAAGAAAGAGATTTTTTTCCATGCTATTCCCCAGACCTAATCCCCAAAAGCCGCCATTCCCTAAACTAATGAGTGACTGCTGCGCCTGGTATCCCATTACTTCCCGATCCGCGCCGCCTGAACTCATACCAAAGACGGTGCCGAGCCAGTATATGACGCGCTTCATCCGGTATGATCGCATGAGCATTACGGGTATCATCACTACTGTTGCCACCGCACCAGTGGCCATCATATGGGACATTTTAGCGCCACCAACAAACAGCATAGCAAATCCAATTAAACCGATAACAGCTGCCGTACTAAAATCGGGTTGAATCACAATGGAAGCCAATATTCCTGCCATGAGTACGATGGGTGGAAAAAATCCGGAATAAAAATCCTTGAGTTTGTTTCTTTTTTTATCAATGTAATAGGCGAGATAAATCATCAAAGAAAACCGTGCAATATCCGATGTTTGGACTGTAATAAACCCCAGGTTTAACCAACGGGCCGGAAAGCTAATTCCTTGAATAACATAAATTAATTTTGTCAAAAATAACAGGGCGATAGAACCGATCATTAGGTAAGGTGCAATGATCTTTAATTTTCGATAATCCATGAGAATAAAGAAAAACATAATGAACACACCTACAATCAAACGCGTTAAATGGGAGCGAAGAAATATGGTATCTGTGACACCACCCGATTCATTCAAAGACAGGGAAGAACTGGCACTATACAGCATGACGGTACCAACAACACAGAGGACTAAAATGAGTACCAAAAGCACTTGATCGTATTTTTTGGTTATAATATCCAAATGTTTCATGATTGCGTCAATTCTTTCACGATAGATTTGAAAACGTCGCCTCGTTCTTCGAAATTAGTGAATTGATCAAAACTGGCGCAGCCCGGGGACAATAAAATAATGTCCCCGGCATCTGCGTTTAGATGACAAATCTCAACAGCGTCTTTCAGGCTGGAAACTTGTTCCAGCTTTACCGCATCCCTTAATGCTGTAGAGATTTTTTCACCGGCTTGACCATAGGCGACAATTTCCTTCACTTTATTTTGGGTATGTGGAAGGAGTTGTGAGAATTCCCCGCCTTTGTCTTTTCCACCCAGAATAAGGTGGATCGAAGTATCGAAACTATCCAGCGCAACCTTTACCGCATCCACATTGGTGGCTTTGGAATCATTGTAATAGGTTACACCATTGATTTCACAGACTTTCTCAAGTCTATGTTTTACACCTCCAAAGGTAGACATGACTTGGGCGATTCGTGAATTGGGAACGCCGAGGATATTTGCCGCAGTTGCGGCCGCCAGAGCATTCGCCAGGTTATGTCGTCCGGGCAGAGCGAGTTGATCCAGTTGAATGAGCGTGGCGTGCGCATCATCATAGATTTTTGTCGCATTCATTGTGAATTGTGTTTCACCTTTCCCCAAAATACTAAAACCATGGGTTATGGGGAGACCGTCTTCAAATTTTTTGCTGAGTAAAGGATCATCATCATTATATACAATGTGCTCTTTATTGGTTTGATTTTGGATCATGTTCATCTTGGCTTGTATATAATCGTCCATACCGGGATAACGATCTAAATGATCTGGCGTAATATTAAGAAAAATGGATATGAATGGTTTGAAATGAACAATATGCTCCATTTGAAAACTGGATATTTCTAATACATGAATTCGATTAATTGGGTTGTTTTTTAAATCTTTCAAAATCACTTCAGAAAATGCAGTTCCCACATTACCTGAAAGGGCTGGAGAGATATTCTCCGTATCACACATTTCTGCTAATAAATGTACCGATGTGGTTTTTCCATTAGAACCAGTTAACGCCAGAATTGGCGCTTGCGTAAACCAACTGCCAAATTCAATTTCGCTGACAACTGGGATTCCTTTTT
>CATMGX010000014.1:0-22256 GCA_950067765.1 uncultured Fidelibacterota bacterium | reverse complement strand
CCCATTTCTTCATTTCTTTTTCAATTGTTTTTTCATCCAAGCCCTGTTGGGTCAAATGCCAGCGATGCGCCAATCCTGATCGTTTCATTAATCCATGGGCCGCTTCAGAAGGCTGCGCACCTTCTTTTAACCAATGTAAAAAACGGTCTTCATCCAGTTTGTAAGATTTATCCGCTTCAATTGGGTTAAACCAACCCAATTCTTCGATGGCAGCGCCATCGCGGCGATTCCGTGAATCCATTACCACCACGCGGTAAAATGGTCTGTTCCGCCGTCCAATTCGTTTGAGTCTAATTTTAGTCGCCAATTCGTCTTCTCCTTAATTTAATCCCAACATTTCAGGATTCATGTTACGGGGTAATTTCATTTTACCCATTTTTTTCATCATTTTTTTCATTTGGTCAAATTGTTTTAAAAGCTGGTTCACTTCCTGAACAGATCTACCGGATCCTTTGGCAATCCGCGATCGTCGAGACCCATTTATCATGAGCGGGTCTTTCCGTTCCGCCGGTGTCATAGAGCTAATGATAGCTTCTGTCCAAATCAACTGCCGATCATCCAGATTCAATCCCTTCATCATCTTTCGATTCATTCCAGGCATCATACCAACAATCTGATTTAAAGGTCCCATCTTTTTCAGTTGCTTTAACTGGTCTTTATAATCCTCCAAATCAAAGGTGGCATTCCTAAGTTTTTTCTCCAGTTTAGCGGCTTGATCTTCATCTATTAAATCTTTGGCTTTTTCAACCAAGTATACCACATCACCAAATCCCAGAATCCGATCCACTATTCGTTTCGGATCAAAGACCTCAAGGCCATCCATCTTTTCTGATACACCGATAAACTTAATCGGTACACCAGTCACCTCTGTAATGCTTACTGCTGCTCCACCCCGGGCATCACCATCTAATTTAGTTAAGATAGTTCCCGTTAAGGCTAGAGCGGCGGAAAAGGCTTTTGCTGAATTCACAGCATCCTGCCCCGTCATTCCATCCACAACAAACAATGTTTCAACCGGGTTAACTGCTTCAGCAATCTCCTGTATTTCCGTCATCATTTCACCATCTACATGGAGACGACCAGCCGTATCCAGAATCACCACATCGGTTTTGGAAGCACCTGCTTCTTCTACTGCACTTTGACAAATATCTACCGGATCTCCCGTCCCTTGTTCGTACACAGGAACATCGACTGTTTTTCCCACCTGAATCAGTTGTTCAATGGCCGCAGGACGATACACATCCGCTGCAGTTAAAAGTACCGATTTCCCCTGCTTTTTTAAGGCGGCTGCCAGTTTTCCGCAGGTGGTGGTTTTACCGGACCCTTGCAATCCTGCCATGAGGATTACCGCCGGCTTTTTGGAACCAAGTTTAAGCGGTGCGGCTTCTTTCCCCAGGAGATTCACCAATTCATCGTGAATAATCTTGATGAATTGTTCTCCCGGTTTGACCGATTTGAGAACTTTTGTCCCTTCGGCACGATCTTTCACACCGCTCACAAACGCTTTGGCCACTTTGAAATTCACATCCGCTTCCAAAAGGACACGGCGAATTTCTCGTGACGTCTGCTGAATGTTAGCATCAGTGATCTTCCCCAAACCTCGAAGGTTTCGGAAAATCGTGTCGAACCGGTCTGCCAGCTGATTAAACATAAATTTTCGGCTCAATAAAAGCTTGGGAAATTAATTGTACTTTCTATCGCAATCAATAAAGAAAGATGATATTCTATGACTTAATTTTACCCATGGATTTTAACATTGACACTGCCACCACAGAGGATCTGCCTGCAGTAAGTAGTGTTACCCTTGTTGATATGGAACATTTTCTGTCCATTGCCGAATACTTTCGTATCCTAAAAATCAAAGATCAAATTGTAGGATTCCTTATTGCACTCACAGCGGGAAAGAATTACCAAAGTCTCAATTATAAGTGGTTCGAGAAAAAATATAAATCATTTATGTATATAGATCGCATTGTAATTGCGCCCCCATTCCATGGGAATGGATTTGGCCGTGCATTTTATGATAATCTTTCGGATTTCTCATCAGAACAAGCGCCAAGGATTACCTGCGAAGTAAACATTCGCCCCATGAATGAAGGATCGATTCTTTTTCATGAAAAATATGGATTCGATCAGGTGGGAACGCAAGAGACCGAAGGCGGGACAAAAGAAGTTTCCCTGATGGCAATTGATTTACCTAACAATTAATTAAGGTTTGTAGCGCTTTTGTGCTTTCAAAAGATATAAATCCGCTTTTTTTGTTTTGCCATCTTGAGCCAATGAGACTATTCGAAGGGATTCCAATAAGGGAATAGCTGTGTTATCATAGTTCGAATAAAAAGCATCCATTGCTTTCGCAATAAGATCCACCTGATAGCCTACCTCCTTTGAACGATGTTCATCTACAATTTCATAAAATCGCTCGATATAGTATGGCTCCACCCAATTTACATCCTGGTTATATTGCTTCTTTACTTCCTGTTTATGATGAAATTTCAGTTTAGCGCCTGCAGCATACACCCCATTAATAAAGGCAACCTTCTCTTTTATTTCCAAGGATTCCCAATAGGTGGCAGGTGTGCGGTTTTGACCTAATGAAATGGTCAGAAAAACACTCAGGATTATCATAGGTCTAATCATTATTCAATTCATTAAATTGATTCACGATTGGCACTCTTCTACCGATACCAAACGCTTTTGAAGTTACACGTAATCCCGGTGCTGCTTGACGTCTTTTATATTCATTAATTCGAATCCGCCTTGAAATATCGATGACGAGTTCAGGATCAGCTCCTTCTTCAATGAGTTCTGTGGGCGATTTTTCATCCTCAATCATTGCAGTGACCAAAGGACTAACCACATCATAATCAAATGGATCTACCTGATTGGGAGCCAATTCAGCTGAGGGAGGTTTTTCAATGGAATTAATGGGGATACGGTCAAATCCAGCTTTTTCATTCACCCATCGAGAAAGGGCATAAACATCTGTTTTGGACAAATCAGAAATAACGGATAGTCCTCCATTCATATCCCCATACAATGTACAGTATCCCATGGCCAATTCTGTTTTATTCCCCGTGGACAATACGAGCCAATTAAATTTATTTGACAACGCCATAAGCAAACTGCCCCGAACCCGTGCTTGGATGTTTTCTTCAGCCACACCAGAATCTGTCCCAGAGAAACTTTCTCTCAGTACAACCCCAAATTGTCCTACAATCGTTTCAATGGGTATCGTTCGGTAATCTACTTTTAGGTTATTGGCCAGGGTTTCTGCATCGTCCAAACTGTGATCGCTGGAATATTGCGAGGGCATTGATACACCATGAATGTTTTTCGGTCCCAACGCATCTACGGCGATACAAGCAGTAAGGGCCGAATCAATTCCACCGCTCAACCCCAATACGGCTTCCGAGTGACCTGTTTTAATAAAATAATCCCGGACGCCCAAAACCAGAGCAAGATAAATCTTCTCTTCCCTCACATCCGCTTTTATTTCAATTGGTGTCGGATTATCTATGTCAACTATAATAAGATCTTCTTCAAAAGGTTTCCCTTGTCCAATCAAAGAGCCTTCTCCGTCATATACTAATGATTGTCCATCAAAAATAAGTTCATCCTGTGCACCAACAAGGTTACAATAAATAAATGGAAGTCCAGTTTCTGAAACTTTGTTTTGGATGAGTGATTGTCGATCCGTTAATCGTTCAGCTCGGTAAGGTGACGCAGATATATTGACAATCATTTGGGCCCCTTTTTCTTTGAGTGAATCCGTAATATTACAGGCATAATTTTCATCCCATAAATCCTCACAAATCTGTAAACCAATTTTTATTTTTTCAGTCTCAATTTCAATTTCTAATACACCGGTTGTTTCTCCGGGAGAAAAATAACGAACTTCGTCGAAAACATCATAGGTTGGGAGCAGCATTTTACTGTAATAGCCTAAAACATGACCACCTGCGCAAACAAATGCGCTATTGTAAAGATTTCTGCCTTCATAATTCCCATTCCCCACAATCATTGGAACAGTGGAACGTTTTGCGATATACGAAAGTGCATCTCCAGCTTGGGCTATAAATTTGTCACGAAGAAGTAAATCTTGGGGTGGGTAACCCATTATCGCCAATTCAGGGAAAATCACAAGACCTGCACCAGCCTCAACCGCTTTTTGATACCAATCGATTATTTTATCTCGATTAGCATTAATCGCACCCACAGTGGGATTAATCTGACATATAGCAATTTTCATGCATACCTTATTTCAAAATTGTCAAATTGATGCTTTAAACCACTCCATTCTGTTGCCACATGATCGACTCTTGCCATATTTGGACCCACTTTCACTTTTTCAATAAATGATTCCAAATCGTCGGTTTTTCCTTCTACCTGAATTTCTACAGACCCATCTGAAAGGTTTTTTGCGTACCCATTTAGCCCAATTTTCTTTCCGATTTGAACGGTAAACCATCGAAAACTCACGCCCTGAACTTTTCCAGATACTATCAACTTTACCGATGAATCACTGTCCATTTAATAATTCTATAACTTTATTTATTACATCAGTAGGCATATTTACTTTATGTATTTCTTTCAGATCCCAAGTGTTGTATCCAACTACAGGCTTTCCCAATTGGAAGGCAAAGGCAATTTCACTTAGGGTACCGTATTTACCAGAAATAGCAATCGCCACATCACAGTTATAAGATAGAGTCACATTGCGTCCAATTCCAATACCGGTGGACACGGGAATATCAATATATTCATTGGCCTCTTCCTTTTCCGTGCCCTTAAGAATTCCCACACAGGTACCTCCCGCGGATTTTACACCTTTCGCTATGGCTTCCATCACTCCTTCACCGCCACCGCAATAGACTAAATAATTTTCGGTGGCGAGTCGCTTACCTATTTCAACTGAATCCACATATGTCTGTTTATCGATATCTCGACCACCAAAAACGGATACTCTCGCTTTAAAGGTCATTAGGGCTCAATTCTGTACATGGTTCGAGGATATGGAATGGTTTCTCGTATATGTTTTACACCTGTTATCCATCCTACAGTCCGTTCAAGGCCTAAGCCAAATCCAGAATGGGGAACAGATCCATATTTCCGTAGATCCAAATACCATTGAAAAGGCTCTATTGGCAAATTATTCTCCTTGATTCGACTTAAAAGAATATCATGATCATCTTCCCTTTGCCCGCCCCCAATAATTTCGCCATATCCTTCCGGTGCAATCATATCCACGCCCAAAGCCAAGTCATTATTATTTTCATCGCGTTTCATATAAAATGCCTTGATCTCTGCGGGCCAATGGTGAATCATTACCGGACGATCAAACTCTTCGGAGATAATTGTTTCATGAGTCCCACCAAAATCGGAGCCATGGGTAAAGTCCGCCCCTTTATCTTTTAGAATTTTGGCTGCGTCATCATAGGTGATCCGCGGGAATGGTGGCACCACTTTTTCCAGACTGGCCGTATCCCGTTCTAAAACCTTCAATTCTTCCTTACAATGATCTAAACACCACTGAACCACATAACTCACATATTTCTCTGCCCAATCCATGTTTTCATCCAAATCACAATATGCCATTTCCGGTTCAATCATCCAGAATTCAGTTAAATGACGACGTGTCTTGGATTTTTCTGCACGAAATGTGGGGCCAAAAACATATATTTTCCCAAATGCCATGGCGCTGGCTTCTCCATAAAGCTGTCCACTTTGTGTTAAATAAGCTGATCGGTCAAAATAATCCAATTCAAATAGAGTACTGGTTCCTTCCACAGAATTTCCGGTTAAAATGGGAGAATCCATGAGTGTGAACCCATTATCATCAAAAAAGTCCCGAGTGGCTTTCACTACTTGGTGACGAACCCGTAAAATCGCATTCTGGTTTTTAGATCGAAGCCATAGATGTCGATTATTCATTAAGAAGTCTGTTCCATGTTCCTTATGAGAAATGGGATATTCATCTGCAATCTGATGGATTTCAATATTTGTCACCCCCAATTCAAATCCGCCGATTGAGCGGGGTTCAGCCCGAACTGTGCCCGTTACCGTAACTGACGATTCTTGCGTCAGTTCACTTCCCAGTTTAAAAATAGTTTGATCCGTTTCTGCCTTCACTACGACACATTGAACAAGGCCCGTACCGTCACGAAGAATTAAAAACCATATTTTTCCAATAGACCGAGTGTTATATACCCATCCATTCAGGGTAACCTCCTGCCCATCAAAATCTTTTAATTGTTTTATTGTTGTTGTCATTTCACTCACGTTTTAGATTGAATAAGTAAAGAAATTACCACGATGTCATTATCTCGTTCAAAACATCTTCTGCAATTTTATTCACTGCCGCAGTTGTTGCAAATTCCCTCGGATCACCATATTCATTATTATCATCTCCATCAATTAAACCATCATTATCATTGTCAATCCCATCCGAACTAATATCACCAGACAATCCATAGGCGCCCCATCCTGAGAAGTTTTTCTTTATGAGGACCTTATCTTCGCGAACATCATACCACTCTACCTTCATATGGACTGTAAATCGATACTCCGTCACTGCCTCTTCCTTTGTGAATGTATATGGTTCATCTGTCACTTTAATAATGGTACCCCGAAGAATGGATGTGGCCTGGTCCTCATCCGTTACCCTAAGAATATTTTCCTCATTAAATTTTGCAATTAAGTTTTCGGTCACAGATTCACTCATGCCAAATTCTGCTGTCTGATTTTCTACAATGGGAATGGCGATAGAATTGATATGTGCGGGGATGCTCCCAGCCATGGAGTAGAACATACAAGATGACACTGCCCACGTAATACACAAAAAGACACTAAAATTGATTATTGATTCAATAATTTTCATGTTAAATAGTTTTCGTGTCTTTCGCGTTTTTCGTGGGTGAATAATATTTGTATAAATATTTAAACCTTAATCTTTCTTTCCAACCCATACTGGTCAATTTTACGGTATAATGTTCTTTCACTCATACCCAAAGATTTAGCTGTGGCGCGGCGATTGTTTCTAAAAAACTTCAACGTACGTTCAATGGCTTCTCTCTCTAAATCTTCCAAACTCATATCGCCGATAGAACTGTTTTGAATAAAATATTCAGACTCAGCATTAATATGGAGGCTCGGTGTTAATGATTCGCTTTCTTGACCAATCATTGGAACATCCATTTGATTCGAAATAATGCTGCCCTGAGTAGCAAATTGTTTTAAAAATTCTACATCCTGTCTCAATAAAAACAACTGACGTAAAATAAGTTCCCGCTCCGCAGCCTCAGGCGGTTGATTCATGAGCATGGGTAAAGCCGGATTGGGTGTCGCCTCTTTAATTTCCACTCCTAAATGACGCTCAACCATTTCCACCGTGATTCGCTCTCCTTTCTCGAGAACGATAATGCTTTCTACAAAATTCTTTAGCTCCCGAATATTGCCCTTCCACGGTTTAGTTTTCATCATTCGAATGGCTTCTGGCATGAAACCACGATATACGATATCATTTGCCCGGGTGAATTCCAAAGCGAAACGCTCTACCAATAAACTGATGTCTTCGACCCGATGCCTCAGTGCCGGCACATCAATGGTCACTGTTTTTAATCGATAGTATAAATCCTGGCGAAATTTTCCACTTTCAACTAATTCAGGTAAATTCTTATTCGTGGCAGCCACGACTCGAACGTCGGTTTTTTTGGACGTAGATGCACCCACTGGAGTGAATTCGCCACTTTCCAAGACTCGAAGGAGTTTCACCTGTGTTTCTAAAGGTGTTTCGCCTATTTCATCGAGGAAAATAGTGCCTTTATTTGCGGTCTCAAAATAGCCTTTTCGATCACCCCGTGCATCCGTATATGCACCTTTTTTATGACCAAAAAGTTCACTTTCTATAATCCCTTCCGGAATGGCGCCGCAATTCACAGTGATCAATGGCTCATGGGAACGTTTACTGTGTTGATGAAGTGCTTTCGCCACCAATTCTTTTCCAGTCCCTGATTCTCCTGTCACCAGAACAGATATATCGATAGGCGCTACTTGTGCAACCATGTCCAACACCTCACAGATAGCATCGGACCCCCCAACCATCCCAGATGTTTTTTGTATTCTTTCTATATTCATATTTTACCCTTTTTTTCCAAAATCACGGATCTTGCCACGGCAGTTAAAAACTACGATTCATTGTCGCACATTTCGTGTATTTCGCTGGCCACTTTAAAATACTTTTTCTATATCTTTTTCCATTTTAATAATCTCATCCCGCAACCGAGCCGCTCGTTCAAAATTTAAATTTTCTGCCGCTTCAAACATTTCTTGCCGCATCATATCCACAGCCAGCTTTTTATCCATATTGCTGAAATCATCACCCCGACGACTTTTGTAGGGTTCTGGTTCGGTATCATGAATCGAATCTGCCACGGTAGTAGTACCCATAATATCATCGGTTGATTTATACACGGTTCGCGGCAGAATGCCATGATCTTTATTATATTTTTCCTGAATTTTTCTGCGGCGCTTTGTTTCTTTAATCAGGTAATCCATGGCATCAGTAACACGATCTCCATACAGGATAACCTGTCCATTTACATGCCGTGCCGCCCGGCCAGCCACTTGCATGAGCGAACTGCGGGATCGTAAAAATCCCTGCTTATCCGCATCAATTACTGCCACCAATGATACTTCCGGCAAATCCAGCCCCTCTCTCAACAAGTTAATCCCAACAAGAACATCAAATTCCCCAAGACGAAGGTCTCGAAGAATCTGTACCCGCTTGAATGTATCAATCTCACTGTGTAAATATCGGACGCGAAGGTTTACACCCCGTAGGAATTCGCTTAAATCTTCTGCCATACGTTTTGTGAGGGTCGTCACCAGAATCCGTTCGTTTCGTTCTGTTCGTTCTCGAATCTCCCCAATTAAATTATCAATTTGTCCTTCACTTTTTCTCACTTCAACCACAGGATCCAACAGCCCTGTCGGCCGAATCACCTGCTCCACCACAACACCTTTTGCCTTTTCTAATTCCCGATAAGCCGGTGTGGCCGATACATAGATAACCTGGTTTTGTTTGGCATGGAATTCCTCTATTTTCATAGGGCGATTATCCATTGCGCTTGGGAGTCGAAAACCATGCTCCACCAATACTTCTTTGCGGGCTCGATCTCCATTATACATGGCTTGAATTTGAGGTAAGGACACATGAGATTCGTCAAGGATGGTGATAAAATTATCCGGGAAAAAATCAATAAGTGTAAATGGACGGTCCCCGGGCTTTCTTCCTGAAAAGTATCGAGAATAATTTTCAATCCCTGAACAGTATCCCACTTCCATCATCATTTCAAGATCAAAGTTGGTTCGCTGCTCCAGTCGCTGCGCTTCCAGTAGTTTATCCATTCCCCTCAAATCTTCCAACCGATGTATCATTTCAAGGCGAATATCACCTACAACTTTGTTGATGGTTGCTTGGTCCGTTACAAAATGTTTCCCCGGATAAATAAAATCTGAATCCATTTCCTTTAGTATTTCGCCTGTCAATGGATGGAATCGTGTAATTTGATCGACCTTATTCCCAAACAATTCTATTCGAATGCCCACATCTTCGTAAGCCAAATAAATTTCAATCACATCTCCCCTGACCCGAAAAGTACTCCGTTCAAAAACCGTATCATTCCTGAGATAATGTATATTTATCAGTTTTTTAAGAAATTCTCTTCGATGCAACACTGTTCCCCGCTTCAAGTGAATCACTTTATCTTTATACTCTTCCGGGGAGCCGATCCCGTAAATACAGGAAACGGAACTAATGACAATCACGTCTTTCCGCTCCAAGAGTGAGCTGGTGGCTTTTAATCGGAGGATATCAATTTCTTCATTCACAGACATGTCTTTTTCAATAAACGTATCTGTAATGGGCATATAGGCTTCCGGTTGATAATAGTCATAATAGCTAATAAAAAACTCAACTGCATTATTGGGGAAAAGTTGTTTGAATTCGCCATACAATTGGGCAGCCAACGTCTTGTTATGGGAAATGATTAAAGCCGGTCGCTGTACTTCCTGGATCACATTCGCTATCGTAAATGTTTTACCGGAACCGGTAATCCCCAACAACACCTGATGTTTATCTCCATTGTTCAGGCCCTGGACTAATCCTTCTATGGCCTGTGGCTGATCCCCCTGGGGTTTGAAGTCCGATTGAATTTGAAACTCTGACATATCGGCAAATTTACCTCGGTTAGATCATAGGATACAATGGCAGAGAGTAACTATTTTATATTACGATTGTACCATGGAATACCGAAGCCACCTTCATATATTCGTTTATGAATTGAGCACAATTAACACTAATATTCACCTAAATTTCATAAATTAAACTGAATTAATCCTATGCACAGAAAAACTGTCCCTTCTTTTATTACAATCATTCTTATTTCTTTGTGGGGTTTTTCTTGTAATAACAATAAGCCAGCCAAAACACAATTCAACATCATGGAAACCACCATTGCCAAAGTGCATCATGCATTTGAGAATGGTGGTTTAACCGCACGGCAATTGGTTCAAATGTATCTGGATAGAATCGAAGCATACGATCAATCCACCAAACTAAATTCCATTGTCGTGGTGAACCCAAATGCATTAAATAAAGCAGACGAATTAGATGCTGAATTTAAAAAGACCGGAAAGCTTCGCCCCCTCCATGGTATTCCCATTATTGTAAAGGATAACTACGACACCTACGATTTACCCACTACAGGGGGATCATTGGCTATGAAAGGGTCTATCGCTCCCGATGATGCATTCCAAGTAGCAAAAATCAGAGAAGCAGGGGCGATTGTCTTGGGAAAATCCAATATGGCTGAATGGGCATTTAGTGCTTATAAAACGGAAAGTTCCATTGCAGGCATCACACGTAACCCTTATGATCTATCACGTGTGCCGGCGGGCTCCAGTGGTGGTACAGCCGCTTCAGTGGCCGCCAATTTGGCTTTGGCGGGGTTAGGGACGGATACGGGCAATTCCATACGAGGTCCATCGTCTCATAATAACCTTGTTGGCATTCGATCCACCATGGGTGCCACAAGCCGAGATGGCATTATTCCCCTCATGCTGAGGAATGATATTGGGGGACCTTTTGCCAGAACCGTAGAAGATGCTGTGCGCATTTATAAAGTGATTGCCGGGTACGATCCAAAGGATTCTATTACCAAACGATCTCAAGGAAAAATCGCCGACGATTATCTGCAGTATTTGGATCCCAATAGTCTAAGAGGTGCGCGCATCGGTGTACTTCGCCGCTATATTGACACACCCACTGCTGATCCCGAAATGATTGCATTAACTGAAAAAGCCATTGCCGATTTAAAAGCTGCTGGTGCCGAAATCGTCGACCCATTTGATATTCCCAATTATGATGAATTGATAGATGGAATTTGGTGTAACGTGTTTCAACATGACGTAAATAACTACCTTTCCTCTCTTGGGAAAAATGCGCCGCTTCATTCATTACAGGAAATCAAAGATTCCGGCTTGTATCTGCCTTATGTGGAAAAAATGATTGAAGGCAGCTTAAAGAAAATAATCCCACCGGCAGAACGAGATCCCATTTGCATTGACATATACAATTCACCCAAGAATATAGCCTTTTCACAAGCGGTGAATGATGCCATGGATGCAGCAGGCATTGATGCATTTATTTATCCCACCTGGAGCAATCCGCCCCGTTTGGTGGGCGATATGGAAAGTCCCGCCGGAGATAATAGCCAATATATTTCTCCCCATACCGGCATGCCTGCAATTACAGTTCCAACTGGGTTTACAGAGAATGGCCTTCCCGCAGGAATTACATTTATCGGCCGACATTTTGATGAACCGAGAATTATGGGGTATGTTTATGCCTATGAACAAAAAACAAACCATCGTAAACCGCCTCCGGGATTTGCACGATTAAGTAAATAGATAGAAAGATACTTATGTCAAAATTCACTCGCTCTAATAAAACAATTATATATGGATTATTTTTTCTCTCCATTGTATTTGCCCAGCCATTACGCCAAGTGCGGCCAGAAGTTGTGGGCATGTCCAGCGATCGATTGGAAAAAATTACCCATCACATGGAGACCTATGTTCTAAACAATCAACTTTCCGGGGGTGTAACCCTTGTCTTGCGTCATGGAAAGGTCGCCTACTTTGATGCATTTGGTTATCGCGATACTGAATCAAAAGACAAAATGGAAAAAGATGATATTTTCAGGATAGCCTCTCAGACTAAATCCATAATCAGCCTGGGCATCATGATTCTTCAAGAAAGAGGTCAATTGCTGATTAGCGACCCCGTTGGCAAATATATTCCGGAATTCAATTCAACCACAGTCGCAGTGAAAACCGAAGTGGGTTATAAAATTGTTCCCGCCAATCGAAAGATAACAATCCGTGATCTTTTAAGCCATACAGCAGGTGTTGGATGGGGATTTGGTCCCGGTAGAGACCAATGGGAAAAAGCTGAAATTATGGGATGGTATTTCGCCTATAGGGACGAACCTATTCAAACCACGATAAAACGCATCGCAACACTACCAATGGATGCCCAACCTGGAGAACGATTTGTTTATGGCCTCAGCACGGATATATTGGGTGCACTGATTGAAGTGGTTTCCGGCCTTTCATTGGATCATTTTTTAGACACAGAAATTTTTAAACCGTTACGCATGAAAGACACGCACTTCTATATCCCTGTTAATAAACAGGATCGACTTACGACAGTTTATTCATCGACGGATAATGGCATTTCCCTCTCCCCCGATCCGGGAAAAAGGATTGGGGCAGGCATGATCGGTCAGGGTCATTATGATATAGGTCCCCAAAAAAGTTTTTCTGGGGGAGCGGGGTTGCTTTCCACTGCAGAAGATTATGCCACATTTCTCCAAATGATACTCAATGGCGGTACCTTCAATAAACAACGGATACTCAGTCGCAAATCTGTCGAACTCATGACGGTTGATCATTTGGGATCAATTGAATTCCCATGGACAAATGGCGTTGGGTTTGGGCTGGGATTTGCAATCGTAAAAGATTTGGGAAAACGTGGCACTTTAGGTTCCGAAGGCGAATTTGGTTGGGGTGGTGCATATCATTCCACATATTGGATAGATCCAAAGGAAGATTTAGTCGTTGTATATTTTACTCAATTAATTCCAGCAAAAAATATCGATGATCAACAGAAGTTGAGATCTCTCATTTATCAAGGTATCATTGATTAGATCTATGAAAATATTTTTTTCCATTCTCTCATTCCTACTACTACTCAGTTGTGATAATGAACCGGATTCCGATCTGATTACATGGCAAAAGAATTGGAATAAATGGGAATCAATGAATATGACCCATTATGTATATAATTTTAGAGCCAGCTGCTACTGTATAGACGAATGGGTGCGAGAAGTCAGTGTGACTGTGAATAATGATTCGGTCATTTCTATTCTATTCACAGATGATGGGGAACCACCCCAGATATTACAAATCAGTGATTGGCATACCATCAATTCATTATTTGATTTGTCCAAGGCCATCATAGAAGAGGCAGCCAAATTTAAACTGGAATATGACAAAACTTATGGAAACCCAACGCTCATATCTGTGGATTGGAATTCACAGGCGGTCGATGATGAAGCAATATTTTACATAAATAATGTTCAGAATAAATGATATGATATGTCGGCGATTCGATCTATTAAAAAGAGGAAATTAATGAAATACATCATAAATACCATTTTGCTCGTCTTTACGGCCTGTGGCATAAACAAATCAAAGGAAATAGATCAAATTAAAAATGTATTGCATACACAACAGACCGCATGGAATAATGGTAATATTGATGCATTTATGCTGGGCTACTGGCAGTCCGATTCGTTGGCTTTTACCTCCACAAACGGCACCGTTAAGGGATGGCAAAATACATTAAATAGATATCATAATGCCTATCCAAACAAAAGAGCCATGGGTCGCCTTAAATTTGACATCATCGATGTCCAATTGATGGATAAGACCACAGGCACATTGGTTGGAAAATGGGCACTTTATCGTGAGAATGATAATCCAAAAGGTGGCTTCACTCTCATATTTAAAAAAATTAATGGTGATTGGCTCATTATAAATGATGTAACTACCTCTGAATGAATTGGATTCTGGAAACAGAAAACCTCCAATTACGAGAAATGGTTCAGGATGATTTTGAGCCATTATATGAATTTTTATCTGACCCTGAAACCATGTCTTTCTACCCTGCACCCTATACAAAATCCGGTGTTCAAGAATATATTGATAAAAATATAGATAGATATCTATCTATTGGATGTGGATTATGGTCAATCATATTAAAATCAAGTCATAAACTCATTGGTGACTGTGGAATTACAATTCAACATATTGATGGCGTAGATGAATACGAAATCGGCTACCATTTAAATAAAAAATATTGGGGAAATAGCTATGCGACCGAAACCGCCAAGGCAGTGAAAAAATATGGATTCAATACATTAGGTATGAATAAACTTTGCTCATATATGGCGACCGATCATTGGCAATCACGAATGGTGGCAGAACGCAATGGCATGACGATTGAAAAAACATTTAATAATCCTCAAAACAGAAATTTTCAGACAGTTGTATATTCAATCAACAAGTAAATAAGGAGTAATTCAATGAGAATCAAATTAATCGGCATTTGTTTAATGCTATTAGTGAGTTGTGAAACAGGGCATCAGGAGTATTCAATCGAAGCATTCATGAATACCACTACCATTGGCGGTGCCAGTTTTTCACCCGACGAAAAATCTATTCTAATTCGCAGCAATCAATCGGGGATTTACAATGCATTTGAAATTAATATAGACTCGGGCATAACAACCCAACTGACTCACTCAGATTCAAACTCTATTTTCCCAATCTCCTATTTTCCAAAGGATAAACGATTCCTATACCGTGGAGACCAGAATGGAAATGAAATTTGGCATATTTATGTACAAAATGAAAATGGCTCAACCCGCGATTTGACTCCCGGTGAAAAATCACGATCTCTTTTTTCAGGATGGACCTATGATGAGAAAAGTTTTTATTATACATCCAATCAACGTAATCCTAAATATATGGATATTTACGTGATGAATATTTATTCATTTAAGTCCGAAATGATATACCAAAATGATGATGCATTGAACTTTGCAGATGTTTCCAATGATGGACGTTATCTTGCCCTAAATAAATCTCATACCAGAGACAATTCGGATATGTATCTCTATGATGTTCAAAGTGGAAATCTAAATCATATCAGTAACCATGAAGGAAATGTTAACTTTAATCCATCAAGTTTTTCTGTGGATTCCAAAAGCCTATATTTTTTAACCGATAAGGATAGTGAATTCAAATATCTTCAAAAGTATATTATTGCAGATGGTACTATCATTGAGATCCAAAAAGAAGAATGGGATATTTGGTACAGTTATTTTTCCCATTCGGGCCGTTATCGCGTCACCGGTATCAATGCCGATTCTCAAACAGAGATCGAAGTTTTTGATTATGAAAAGAATAGGCCTGTTCGCCTCCCCCAATTACCCGCAGGAAGCATTTCATCTGTATCTATTTCTAAAAGTGAAAAATATATGGCTCTATACCATGGAAGCGCCAAATCACCTTCCGATCTTTATTTACTCGACGTAGAATCAAAGAAATACCAAAAACTCACAAATGCCATGAATCCTGATGTTAATCCAGAATATCTTGGGAATGCCAAGGTTATTCGGTTTAAATCTTTCGATGGATTGGAGATTCCTGCTGTGTACTATAAACCACCCAATGCTTCCAGCAAAAATCGTGTGCCAGCCATTGTTAAAGTACATGGTGGCCCCGGCGGGCAAGCAAGAGTCGGCTACCGTGCTTCTACCCAATATCTGGTAAATCATGGCTATGCTGTGTTGGATATCAATAATCGCGGTAGCAATGGCTATGGAAAAACTTTCCAGACATTGGATGATCAGGCCCACGGTGAAGGCGATTTGGATGATTGTGTTTGGGCCATGAATTGGTTGAAAAAACAAAAACATGTTGATGGCGATAAAATCGGCATTTTGGGCGGCAGTTATGGCGGATATATGGTTATGGCAGCACTGGCGTTTCGCCCTGATGCTTTTGATGTAGGGGTCAATTTATTCGGTGTTACCAATTGGGTTCGTACCCTGAAAAGCATTCCACCATGGTGGGAAGCGATGCGAGAATCTTTATATAAAGAAATGGGTAATCCCCATACACAGGAAGCGTATCTATACAGTATATCTCCACTATTCCATGCAGAAAATATTACCAAACCTGTATTGGTTTTACAGGGTACCAACGATCCCCGTGTCCTCCAGGTTGAATCTGATGAAATGGTTGAAGCAGTAAGGGCCCAGGGTGTCCCTGTGGAATATGTGATCTTTCCTGATGAAGGACATGGCTTTGCAAAAAAGAAAAATCAAATCGCTTCCAATACAGCCATTTTGAATTTTTTGAATCAGTATCTCAAAGGTAAATAATCATAATTCTTTCTCACCCAATTTTTTGAGTTTTTCGGACAGGCGTATTTTCGTTCCGGGTGATGTAGCTATTTCAGGTGAAATATAATATGCACCGACTGCTTCAATCATTAAAACATGGTGATAAACGAATGGTTTTAGGTGGTTAAGAAGCCATTGAGTCAGTCAAAAATGATCCACCTTTATTTTCAACTTTGATCAAAGGCATGTGTCACGATAATGAAGTCATTGCCATGCGATCTTCCGATGCCATTGAAAAACTAACGACCACCCACCCTCGGTGGTTAGTACCTCAAAAACCATTCTTAATAGACTATTAAGACAATTGACTCAGCAAGAAGTCTTGTGGCATTTGGCTTAAATTATACCAAGGCTTTCATTATCAAAAAATGAAAGGATGCAATTGATAAAATCATTTGTTTCTTTTTTAAATAACCGAAGCCGGATTTTGGTCACATTCTCCATTCAGGCCATGGTAGATTTAGCGGGTAATGATGTTCAATTAAAAAATAAAATCAATCCCATAATTAAAGACCTATCGCAATCAGGAAGCGGCGCAAACCTCACATTTCCGATTGTACGTGGGCCCATTGAGTCCCGTAAAAGGTATCTATGCTGCCATTACCCGCCATACACGGGATGGTGAGAATCCCAATGGCTGGTATCCTAAAGAACGACTTACAGTTCAGGAAGCATTAAAATGTTATACAGCTAATAATGCCTATGCTGCATTTCGAGAAAATGTTACCGGGTCGATTTTTATGGGTAAATATGCGGACTTTGTGGTTCATTCAGTGGATTTCTTAACGGCTACACCGGAAGAAATATTGAATTCTAAAGTATTGCGAACAGTGGTTGGCGGGAAGGATTATTATATTTTAGAAAATAATTAAAGACGCGGCATGCTCCGTCTCAACAAAAAATTAAATAGGAATCCCAATCAATTCAAATTCATTCGCCGAGTTAATTTTTATTTGAACGAATTCCCCTTTGGGGACCGATGCTTTAATATGAACAATATTATCAATTTCCGGGGAATCATATTCCGTACGACCTACAGAAACCGTATCGCCACTTTTATCGACCAACACTGTTAAAGTCGCGCCAACCATGGCATTGTTTTTCTCAGAACTGATATTGGCTTGTAAATCCATGATTTCGGCTTTTCGTTCATGTTTCACATCAGTGGGTACATCATCTTTTAAAGCTTCTGCAAGGGTACCTTCTTCTTCTGAGTAGGTAAAAATACCCAAACGATCGAATTCCATTTCTTCAATAAAATCATAGAGCTGTTTGAATTCATCATCCGTCTCACCGGGATAACCCACAATAAGTGTGGTGCGAATTCGAATATCAGGAATAGCTTCCCGCAACCGGAGCACACGATCGCGGATTCCATCCTTCCCCAATCCGCGCCGCATAGATTTTAAAATTTTGTCCGATCCATGCTGGATGGGCATATCCAAATATCGGCAAACTTTTTTCGCATTCGCCATGGCGTCAATAATCCGTTGAGATAAATGGGCCGGGTGAGCATAATGGAGGCGAATCCATTCAATATCTAAGGTATCTAATTCTTTTATTAAATCGCTTAAATAAACTTTGGGCGTCAAATCCCAGCCATAACTTGTGGAATCCTGGGCAATGACCAACATTTCTTTTATTCCTTGGTCAACCAATTTTTCCGCTTCCCACATAATGGAATCGATGGGTCGACTTTTTTGGAGTCCGCGCATAAGCGGGATACTACAAAAAGAACATCCATTATCACATCCTTCTGCAATTTTGAGATAGGCATAATGACCGGGCGTCATTAGAGACCGATAAAATAAAGGGTCGTCTTTAGCGTAGTCTTTTCCGGTTAAAAATGAGGTCACCTGATGAATATTTTTACTCCCAAAAAATCGATCTACTTCCGGGATTTCTTTGGCCAATTCTTCCGGAAATCGTTCAGAAAGACAACCCATAACCACCAACTGTTTTAGATTGCCTGATTTTTTTAGTTCAGCTGCCTGCAAGATTGTTTCAATCGATTCTTCTCTGGCAATATCTAAAAATCCACAGGTATTGACCACAATCGTATCTGCTTCCTCTGGTTTCTGAGTAATATCAAACTGGGCATTCTTCAGCCCGCCCAACAACAATTCAGAATCCACCAATGCTTTTGCACAACCTAAACTGATCATATTCAACTTTTGATTTGGTTGGCTCATCAATCTTCACCAGTTCCTAATAAGCCTTGAACATATTCATTCCGATTGAATACGATTAAATCATCCAAATCTTCACCTACACCAATGAATTTTACAGGAATATTCAATTCCTTAAATAAGGGAAATACTATACCACCTTTTGCCGTCCCGTCCATTTTGGTCAGCACTGCCCCATCCACTTGCACTGTATTGGCAAATTCTCGAGCTTGTATCAAAGAATTCTGACCCAAACTGGCATCCAATGTGATGAGGGAATGAATTTCGTATTCCGGGAATCGAGATTCAACCACACGATACATTTTTTCCAATTCTGCCATGAGGTTTTTATACGTATGCAATCGTCCTGCTGTATCTACAATGGTAATATCTACACCCTGGGATTGCGCTGCCGTCAAACCATCAAATAAGACGGCAGATGGCTGCTGTGATTTTTCATTGCACACAATATTGACATCCACACGATTGGCCCATATTTTTAATTGTTCTGCTGCTGCTGCACGATAAGTATCGGCCCCAACTAACAAAACCTTTTTCCCAAGTGATTTATAATAATTTGCCAATTTTGCAGCAGATGTTGTTTTTCCAGTTCCATTTACACCAACCACCATAAGTACGACAGATTTTTGATTCGCCAGTTCGATCTCATTTCTATCCTCTAATTCCGAAACAAGGTAAGATTCTACTTTGTTAATAAATCCCTTTTTATGGTTTTTCTCAACCACTCCCAATACGGCTTCGACTGTAGCAAATCCCATATCGGCAGAAATGAGCGTATCTTCCAATTCCTCCAATGATTCCGGGGTAACCTTTCGTTTGACCAAAGACTCAAAAGCATCAGACACAGAATCACGTGTCTGCCGAAGCGCCTGAAATATTTTCCCCATAAAGGCCATGATACTAAATTGCTTTAATCTTCTGAATAAATGTTCGGATATAAACAAACCAACTAATACTCAGGAGCATAGTTGCGATATTTATGGTCACTTCTTGCATCCACGGGAAAGCATGCCATGGCCAAATATGAACCATGACTGCCAAAGCTGTAATCCCTGCTGCCCATTTTCCCCACCAATTGGAGCTTAAAATGAAATGACCGTTATTAAATAAGTATATAGCCGGAAGCGCAATTGCCACATATCGTAAAAGATAAAAAATGAAAAACCATCCCGGGAAACGACCCACAAGCGTTAAATAACCCACCACAGTTATAATGCAAGCAAAGTCAGCGATGGGATCTAACCATTTTCCGAAATGTGTTACTTCGTTTGCTTTTCGGGCAAACCAGCCATCCAAAGTGTCCGATAGAACCGCCAATACAACCAATAGGAAAGTGATCGTACCCATGGCTGGATCTCGTAAGGTATAAACGATGGGTACCGCCATAAGTGCGCGTCCCAGGCTAATCATATTCGCCACGGTTAAAATTCGAGTTGGGTCTGTAATTTTGGGTTTATTTGACATTGGTTAAAACATGTTGGTTATGCATGATTGACAACGAATCAACATCATAGATGAAATCACAATGTGCAGAAACGAATTGCTTATCATGCGAAATGAGAATTAAATGTTTTTGGGTTAACATTTCCTTAAAAAATTGGCTTAAAATTAACTTTTGATTCCAACCCAATCCAAAGGTTGGTTCATCTAAAATCAAAACGTCATAGTCACAATGGGCTAAAATAATAATCAATGCCATCCGTAAGCTTGACCAGGGGATATCCAAGACAGATTGATCTTTCACTAATTTCCAATTAATCTGGTATGAATTTAGACGGTTAATGCATTTATTTATCAGTCGGGGATTCATTTTATGGTTCGCCACCAATTCAGACAAGAATGATTCCAACGAATCCGGACCCAGCATTCGTTCTGGGAATTGATCTAATGCAGCAATTCGGGGTGTTTTACCATCTATATATAGATTTATTTCACCTTTATCAGGGATAAGTATTCCTGTCATTAATTTGGAAATAGTGGTTTTCCCACACCCGTTTTTACCAATTAAACCGATAGAACGGGCATCGTTGATATTACAGGAACAATGTTCCAGAATATGAGTGTTATTTCCCTCATAGTGAAAGCAAAGATCATTCATTACTAATGATAATTTTCCAGCGGAATGACGATAATTATAATGGGTTAAATTTGATTCGGGGTTAACAGTTTTCAAACCGGATAAACTCAATTCCCACTGAGTATCTCCATATTGTAAATCCGCCGGGTCAGAAGTAAACCATAATACTGTTTTAATATTGGACATTTTACTTCGGATCCATTTCACCCAATGATTTTTTGCATTTTCATTCAAGAATGAAAGGCCATCATCAATAAATATGGCGTCCGGATCTGTACTGAAGGCTGTTATAAGATTTAACATTTCCATTTCTCCACCACTCAAGGTGACTGGATGACGCTGCCAATCGGCTATCATGGGTAAATCACTTTTGAGTTCATCGAGCCTATGTTGTAGTATTTGGAAATCTGTAAATTGATTTTCAAAAGCAAATGACAATTCTGTTTCTATGGTATGGGAAAGAATTTGGTTTTCCGGGTTTTGAAATACGATTTGGATGGATTCTGGAATCGATTTATCCTCGAAGGAAAAATTAGGTTTTGTCTCAGACTCAAACCCAGCCATGGTTCTAATAAACTGGGATTTTCCACTACCGCTTTCTCCATAAATCACATGGAGGCCTGTAGAAAACGAATGGACTGCAGACTGATCAAATTTTTGAAAATTTAGTTTGAAAGAAATTGAATCAATCATGAATCAGATTACGCACGATCCGTGTAGCTGAGCCTAAATTACGATGAATCACATTCGTGGCAGCATAGCTCGCTTTTAGAAATGCATCCCGATCTTCAAATAATTGTTTCATTCCAAGGTAGAGATCTGTTCCGGATTCAATCGAAAATCCGCCCCCATCAGTTATCAGTTCCTCTGCTTCATTAAAATTCTTGTAGCGCGGACCAAAAAACACCGGTAAACGAGCAATCGCCGGTTCCATCACATTATGAACCCCGGTAGAAAATCCACCACCAATGTAGGCCATTTGGCCATTCCAATAGAGTTGAGATAATCGACCAATTGTATCCACAATAATCACACGCGCATCCAGTTGATTGGGATTTTTATTTCCCAATCTGGCTGTGGAAAAATGATTGGACTGAAAAAATGATTCGGCCTCAGATACATTCCTTTCCGTAGGCTCATGAGGAACCCACACAAGATTCAAATCTTCAATCTCATTCATTAGGCTGATGATAGACCCCTGAATAACCTGTTCGTCTTCGGAGTGAATACTCCCTGCCAAAAGCCGCTTGGGACGTAGTAATACAGATTCAGTACGTTCGGACGTGAATTGATCCGCTTTCTGTTTGACTTGATCATATCGTGGATTACCCAATACACGTACGATAGGCTGACCTGTAGGATAAAGTATATGCTGCAATCGTTCATGATCCA
>CATMGX010000013.1:0-22298 GCA_950067765.1 uncultured Fidelibacterota bacterium | reverse complement strand
TTCCCCAGCTTTTTCAACAGTGAAAAAGCATCATTGCCGCGGTGGTGGAATTGGTAGACACGCTGGTCTTAGGAACCAGTGCCTTATGGTGTGAAGGTTCGAGTCCTTTCCGCGGCACATAACCTTTGGGTTTATATTGGAAAAAAAACAGGTAACAAACGAACAACCAGAAAAAAAGTCCGCCCTTCGGGTTGTGATTCACAGCTTTTTTGTTGTACCGTTAATTATTGCTATCTTTGCTGTACTCATATTTTTAGTCGTCCGCATCATTACGGCTGAGCCCAACACTGCTCAGGATTATCTGGAAGATGTGAAAATTGGTGGTTCCACGAAAAGGTGGCAAGGCGCATTCGAACTATCTAAAATTTTATCTAATCCCAAAATGGTCCCAAAGGATGATCGGTTTATTTTAGAGATGATTTCAGCATTTGATTATGCTACAAATGATCGAGATAGCCGTGTTCGGCAATATCTGGCCTTGGCGATGGGAGCCACAAAAGATTCACGGTATGTACCACCCCTATTAGAATCTTTAGATAGTCCTGAGACCGAGATGATCATGGCATCTATCCATGCCTTAGGGAATATCGGAGATAATGATGCAGTTCAACCCATCATCAATATGCTCGATCATGGTGAGGCGAAAGTCCGTCTCCAAGCGGTCATAAGCTTGGGAAAGATCGGAGATAAATCCTCCGTTTCTTTTTTAAAGAAAATGATGGCTGATTCAGAGGTTAATGTGAGATGGGATGCGGCGGTTGCGTTAGCAAAATTAGAAAATGCCAGTGGGAAGCGAATTTTATTAGACCTCTTGAATAGAAATTATTTAGATTCATTCCCTAATATAGATGAAATTGAGCAGGTTCAGGCCATGTTGGTGGCCATCCAGGTTGCGCCCTTTATTCAGGATATGGAGTTGAAAAAATCTTTGGCACAGTTAAAGAAGGATGATCCAAATTTAAAAATTCGCGAAGCAGCTCGCAAAGCGTTAACACAATTTGAATAAGGTTAAATTATTATGCCTGAGTTAAACGAAAAGCAATCGGTCACCGTATCACCGGCCAGTCCACCCCCAGCGGCATTGGGTAAGACGGATGATGGTTCCCAAGTTACCCGCCGAACATTTTTTTCCTGGCTTTCCATAGGATGGATTGCTTTTATCGCTGCCACCGGTGGATTTTTTACCATGATGTTGCGATTCTTTTTTCCAAATGTATTATTTGAACCGGTTCAAACGTTTAGTGCCGGTTTTCCAGAAGATTACCAAGTAGGGGAAGTGGATCTTCGTTGGAAAAGTAAGTATGGTACTTGGATTGTTCGTAACGGTGAAGGTATTTATGCCCTTTCAACCACATGCACTCACTTGGGATGTACACCTAATTGGCTCGCTGCCGAACAGAAATTCAAATGCCCTTGTCATGGGAGCGGCTTTCGTAAAACTGGAATTAATTTTGAGGGACCGGCTCCGCGCCCCTTAGAACGATTTCGAATTGTACTGGCTGATGATGGACAAATTATCGTGGACAAAACAATAAAATATCAACAGGAAAAAGGCCAATGGAGTGATCCTGAAGCCTTCCTAAAAGTGTAAGAGAGTTTTATGGCAGAGAAAAAAGGTTTATTAAAACGATTAGCTGAAGGTCAGGTATGGAATTCTATTTTCCGTGGCGGCGGTGTACCAAAATCGCGGCGCCAGAGAATGATGGTTGTGTTGAATTCAGTCTTTCTACATCTTCATCCGGTCCGTCTGCCAAAACATGCGGTGAAATTAAAATTCACTTGGTGCATGGGTGGCTTATCTTTCTTTTTGTTTTTAATTTTAACGATTTCAGGTATACTGCTCATGTTCTATTATCGACCCACTATTGAATATGCCTATACAGACATTATTGATTTAGCGGAACAAGTCCCATTTGGTATTATGCGGGAGATTCATCGTTGGGGTGCTCACGCCATGGTCATCACGGTCTGGCTTCACATGTTCCGGGTATTCATGACTGGGTCCTATAAACCACCCAGAGAATTCAACTGGGCAATCGGTGTCATTCTTTTACTATTGACCCTGTTGTTAAGCTTTACAGGATATTTACTTCCATGGGATCAATTAGCAATATGGGCCATTACGGTTGGATCTAATATGGCTCGCGCTACACCATTCATTGGGAGTGAAGGCCCTGGTGCATCCCTGCTGGCTATTGGGGATATTAATTTTGTAACCATGTCCAGTGATATCCGATTTGCCTTGCTTGGCGGCCGGTTCCTGGGAGAGGCAACATTATTGCGTTTCTATGTGCTTCATTGCATTGGGCTCCCTTTTATTATAATGATTTTTTTGGCTGTCCATTTTTGGCGTATCCGTAAGGATGGAGGCATCTCTACACCGGTATAATTGTGGAAGCATTTAAACATTTAATCGATACCCTTTCAAAACCGACGATTCTTGTATCGTTCACATTTCTCATCTTTTTCTTTATTTTTCCACCAACCGATTGGTTTGAAAAGTGGCATCGGCGGCTCAAATTTGACAAATTGTGGAGTGTGAAATCATTTTGGATTATCTCGGTACTCTTGGTTGGTTTTTTTGTAGTTGGATTAAGTGATTCTGATTTTAGAGCCATCATGCTTAAGCCTGATAATGTTCCCATTGCCGGGTTGATATTTTTGGTTTTCTTTTTTACTTGGCTATCCATGAACCAAGCGTATAACAATGATAAATTGATTGAAGCTGGCCAGCCAGTAGATGAGCAGTATGATGCACCCAATGATAAAGTGTTAGTCTGGCCTGACTTGGTGTATGTAGAATTGATTACAATCGTTCTTTTTTCTGCCTTTATGCTCGTATGGTCCATCGGGTTACCGGCGCCTCTAGAAGAGCCCGCCAATCCATCGGAATCCCCTAATCCTGCTAAGGCACCATGGTATTTTTTAGGTCTTCAAGAAATGTTGGTTTATTTTGATCCCTGGATGGCCGGGGTTGTTCTTCCCAGTTTAATTATTGTTGGATTAATGGGAATTCCATATATGGATAATATTAAAGAAGGCTCTGGTTACTATAGTTTTAAAAACAGAAAATTTTCCATTGCAATTTTTATGTTTGGCTGGTTGGTTCTATGGAATTTGCTTATTGTAATTGGTACAGTATTGCGCGGCCCTAACTGGAATTTCTTTGGTCCATTTGAATTTTGGGATAGTCATAAAATTGAAGCACTGACCAATATAAACTTATCCGAGTTTATATATGTTAAATGGATGAGTATGGGGTTACCCGGAAATATTTTATTAAGGGAAATTTGGGGGATATTACTCCTCCTTGGATATTTTATGATTCTACCGCCTTTGCTGGCCAAGACATGGTTTAAAAATTTATTTGAACGATTAGGTGTGGCACGATATTCATTATTTATTGTCTTAATCTTGGCTGCCCTGACCTTACCCATCAAAATGTATTTGCGGTGGATGTTTAACTTGAAATACATCATTTCAATTCCAGAATACTTTTTCAACTTTTAAGCTGCGAATTAAACGGAAACATGATTAACCAACAAGAACGATACTATAATATTCTAAAGCTCAATAAGTGGTTTGCCATATCTAGTTTACTATTCGCATTCATTTGGCTTTTGGCATTTGCGAATGATTTTAATCGTCCATGGAAAAAGTACCAAATTGAATTCAGAGAATTAGAAATTGAAAAAACACGAGGAGACGTTCAAGCTGCTTCTACAAATTTAGAACTCAATGAAGATTATTCTGTATTGAAGGCTCAAATTGAAATGGCGCAAAATAAAGTTGATTCACGTCAGGAAGAAATTGAGTCCATTGAAAGTGATATTCAAAAATTAGAAGCTAAGTTATATAGAAAAAACCAAATATATCAATTTGCGAAAGCAGATTATGACGTCGCCAAATATAATTTTGAACAAGCGCAGCATGGCTATGGCAATCTTTTATCCACAGAAAAAATTCTAAGTAAATTAGAAGCATTGACTTCTGCCAGCAATTTAAATGCTGAAGTTATAGAAGGTAAAGTTGAAGCAAAAAATAATGAGTTAAAAATTATTCGCCAATCATTGAAAGAAGCGAATGATGCTATTACAGTTATTTCCCGTGATAAAGATTTATTGGTCAGAAAATTGATAAAGATTGACCCTGAAGAAATGTCTTTTGCAAATAAAATTGGCAATATCGTTCGAGATGTACCCGTTTTAGATTTTATTGATCCTTACTATGAAGTTAAGCAGGTTGTCATAAAGGACATTGAAGATGATATGGTATTTATGGGTGTTCCAAAAGTTGATCGGTGTATGACCTGTCATATGGGAATTGATAAAAAGGGATTTGAAGAGGCACCCCAACCATATACAACCCATCCAAAATTGGATCTATATCTTGGGGCCAATTCACCACACCCCATGAATGAATATGGTTGTACCAGTTGTCATGCAGGCCGGGGCCGGGGGACTAATTTTATTTCATCAGCCCATAGTCCGAATAATCCTGAAATGGCAGAAAGATGGGAGGAAGAATTAGAATGGCATCCACTGCACCACTGGGATACACCGATGCTTCCCATGAAATATGTAGAAGCATCCTGTTTAAAATGTCATTCCAATTCCATTCCGATTAAAGATTCTCCAAAATTGGCTTTGGGGATGACCATAGTTGAAAAGGGAGGATGTTTTGGCTGTCACCAAATTGATGGCTTTGAGAATACATCCAAACCTGGTCCAGGTCTGAGAAAAATTGCTGCAAAAACGACGAAAGATTTTGCATATAAATGGATTTATGACCCGCGTGGTTTTAGAGAAAATACCTGGATGCCCCATTTCTTTAAACAGATAAATTCACAAGACCTTGAATCCGTGAAGCGGACAGATCAAGAAATTCATGCCATTGTTTCTTATTTATTTGATAGAAGTGAATCATTTAAAATGGAGAAAATGCAAAATAAGGGAAATGCAGATAATGGTCGAATGCTGGTGAATTCTATCGGTTGTTTAGGCTGTCATGCAACGGAGGGAGAAGAGCAGGTTGCATTGAAATCGGTAAATTCCATGCGTCGTGAACATGGCCCGAACTTGATTAATCTCGGTTCCAAAACAACCCAAAAGTGGATATACAATTGGATTCGCGATCCCCAGAGTTATCATTCTGGCACTAAGATGCCAAACTTGCGACTTTCTAAAGAGGAAGCGTCTGATATTTCTGCCTATTTGATTGGCCAAAGGGATAAAGATTTCGAAAAGAATCCCAGGCCCGAAGTTGATGAAAATGGAATAAACTTGATTGCTTCCGATTTGTTATCGTCCATTTTGCGAAAAGATGAGGTAAAAGCACGATTGGGCAGCATGAGTCTTGATCAAAAATTAAATTATGTTGGTGGAAAACTTATCCGCCATTACGGGTGTTTCAGTTGTCATGATATTGATGGATTTGAAGATGCCAAACCCATTGGAACCCCCCTATCTACCGAGGCAAGCAAGCTGATTACTAAATTAGATTTTGGCTATTTTCATGATGAAATTCCTCATACTAAATGGGATTGGTTTAACCAAAAAGTAGATAATCCCCGCATTTTTGATATGATACCTCAGGAGGATCATTCCTATAAAATTAAAGTAAAAAATCCATTGGATAAATTGCGGATGCCTCATTATGGATTGAACGATCAGGAATTGGACGCTGTAACAACTGTCATCATGGGTTGGGTGAAAGATGAAATTCCCACGACTAAACTCCCGGCGAGAAATGAACGGAATATTGCCATCGAAGCTGGTGAAAAATTGATTCGGCAATATAACTGTCAAGGGTGTCACGCTATTGATGGTGATGGCGGCGCGATTCAACCGACAATCGCATCCTGGATTGGCGACATTGCAGATGAAACAAACGCAGAAGATCGTGGCATTGTATTATCCTTTTCGCCGCCAATGTTGGATACGGAGGGGCGAAAAGTGCAACCGGATTGGCTATTAAAGTTTTTTAAGAATCCAACCATGATTCGACCCAATTTGGCTGTCCGAATGCCCACATTTAAAATGATGTCCGATGATGATTGGAATACCATCATTAAATATTTCCAATTGAAAGATGGTCAAACCTTACCCTATGAGAATCCACATATGGTAAATAAACAGTCTACATCATACAAGGCTGGAGATGTAATTGCAGATATGGGTGGATGTCAGAATTGTCACTTTTATGGGAACCAAAAACCCCGACAAGCTGCTGTCACTTGGGGGCCAAACTTGGCATTGACGAAAGAACGACTCCGTCCTGAATGGCTTATTGAATGGTTCAAGGATCCCCAAGTAATCATGCCCGGCACAAAAATGCCTGCACCTTATATTCCTGTTGATGAACCGGTGGCTTCTGTAAAAGAGGTCTGGGGAAAGAATGTAGCCAAACTGCATAGCGAACCGGAAAAATTATTGGAAGCAATTCGGGACTTTACCTGGGCAGTTTCCGGTCCCACTGATGTATCTAAAATTGTAAAAGCCCACTTGGCGAGAGAAGGATACGGTTTCGTGATTGAAGATGATGATGATTGGGGCGACGACGACTGGTAAAAAAATTAATTTGGAATCAAAAATATCAAAAAAAGGTTAAAAATGAAATCAACAAAATCAATTCTAATTGCAGGTGCACTATTGATTTGGTATAATGGGAACGGCCTTTGGATCAAGTAGATATGATGTACAAAAAAATGTGAGATTATTTCTTATGGCAAGCCACTTTCCTGTAACAATATTCTCAAATAGGAAAAAAAATACATGAGTGTTCGATACAAAACTTTCAAATATGGTTTAGTTGGATTTTTGGCCACATTAGCGCTTGGGGCATGCCAAGGAGACAAAGATCCGCAAACAGCGCTGGAAGAGACAAATCTTGAAAAAGCTATATATTGCATGGATCTTCTCGAAAACCAGCACGATCTTGAAGCTGCGCGCCGTGAATGTTTCGCCGAGACCTATATTCAGCACAGCCCACATGTTCCAGATGGGAGAGATGCCGTTTTAAACTTATTCGCAACCAGATTTGAAAACTATCCGGATTTTGCAATAGAAATTAAACGCACCGGAGCCGATGGCAATTTAGTTTGGATACATCTTCACGCCAAAAGGACACCGGACGTCCTTGGTAACGCTGTCATCAATATTTTCCGAATGAACGACGGAAAGTTTGTCGAACATTGGAATGTGGGGCAGGTTGTGCCGGAGAAATCTAAAAACAACAACACGATGTTTTAAAAGGTTTTTTATAGAATTACGCCTTACTATCATTCCTTCTCAACAATGAATTTGGTGATAACTATGGCATTGCATAATAATTCTTGGTTCATTTGGTTTAAACCTCTAATTGGTGGGCGTACATAACAAAATGTTCAACCTGAATTTGCCACAGTTACGCTTTTTCAGGATTCGAATATTAATCAGTGGCAAATCATGTTAACATCTGGCGTTGGCTTGCGATTACTTAACAAAAAAAAGGAGAATTAAAAATGACTAAACGAAATCATCTATTAACAATTCAGTTTTAAAAACCTCGGAAATTTCCGAGGTTTTTTTATTTATATTTGGTAAAGCCATGAAGACCAAAGCTGCAGTTTTATTCGACATAAATACCCCATTTAAAATCATGGAGTTGGATATAGATCCACCCAAAGCGAACGAAGTGCTTATTAAAATGAGTGCTGTAGGGGTATGTCATAGTGATTGGCATTTACGTACAGGAGATACGCAACATCCACTACCGGTAGTCCCAGGCCACGAAGGGTGCGGATATGTGGCGGATTTAGGTCAAAATGTTTCACGGGTGAAAAAGGGTGATAAGATTGTATTGAATTGGGCACCCAATTGTGGAATATGTTTTTATTGCAGAAAAGAAAGGCCTGGTCTGTGTGAAGCATTTACCGGCCATATTTGGAAAGGTAATTTGATGGATGGAACGTCCCGGTTATCGATGAATAGCAGTGATATTTTTCATTATTGTGCGCTATCCTGCCTTTCAGAATATGCGGTTGTCCCGGAAGAATCCTGTATAAAAATGCCCGATGAAATTCCCGACGAGGTTGGTGCATTAATTGGATGTGCCGTTACAACAGGGGTCGGTTCCGTTTTGAATACAGCACAGGTTAAAAAAGGTGATTCTGTCGCTGTGTTTGGTGCAGGTGGGGTGGGGCTTAGTACCATCATGGGTGCCGCATATGCCGGTGCAGAAAAAATTATATCAATCGATATTGTCCCCGAGAAATCTTCAATGGCTAAACTGTTGGGAGCAACAGATTTTATAATTTCCAATGATGATTCTATTAATCGTATTTACTCATTAACAGAAAACAGGGGAGTGGATTTTGCTTTTGAAGCAGTAGGACTTACCCAACTTCAAGAAATGGCAATGGAAGTTGTTCGGCCAGGAGGCACTTTAGTCCTATCCGGCATCTCGCCCATGGGTTCAAAAACAAATTTATCCGGTGCCATGTTGACCCGCCAGGAAAAAACGGTAAAAGGATCTTACTATGGAACCTCAGATGCCAACCGGGATTTCTTAAAATATGCCCATCTATATTTAGGTGGAAAATTGCCTATCGAAAAAATGATTTCCAAACGATATAGTTTAGAACAAGTTAATATTGCCTATGAAGATATGATGAGTGGACAAAGTGGAAGAGGAATTATACGGTTTTGATTGTGATTCCTGAAGAAACCTCGCAATTTATATAAATAAAAAAGCCTCCCTTTGGGGAGGCTTTTTCAAAAGAATAGATTAAAATTATTTTTTCTTCTTTTTCGGCCGTTTGAAATTGAAGTCAACGGATGCTGATCCACCTTTGATAGTAACACTTTGGGTAAGTACTTTTTTCTTGAACTTTTCTTGCCAAGCAACAATTTCATACGTACCATCTGGGACATTTGGAATATTAAATGTACCATCTGCTCCTGTGACAGCAAAGTAAGGATGATCAAATACTTGTGTATAGCTTTTCATCCAAGGGTGGACATCACATTTGATCACAAAAACATCTTCAGGCTTATCGAAGACTGTTGAAATTTCTTTAAGTGATTTTGGCATGCCTTTGTTGAATTCTCTATTGACTTTTGGTAAGGCATGGATATTGTGCATGGTAGCATCACTGTTAAGAATTTTAACCGGTTGGCCAGCCATAACACCCATTACATGGGGGGAATACATACAGCCATTTTGATCGATGATCGCAGCAGTAGATGTAGCCTTTCCGCTAAAACTCACACCTTTTAAGTACACAAGAACATTTGCCAAGTTACCATCCGCATCTACAATAAATGATTCAGAAATAGCTGCTTCCTTATGGGATGCTGCACACACAGGATCAGCATCCATACGGAGGCGTTTCGATTTGGGTGCTTTACCTACATATTTTACACGACCGGAAACATCCCCAGCAAATAATGTGGTAACAGCCAAACTGCCAATTATAGAAAAGGTTAATATTTTTCGCATTTTCATTCTCCTAATTAATATGATTATAATATCTAAAATAGCCCTCAAATTTAGAGTAAAGGAAGTTCCTAAAACAAGGGACTAACAATAGATGAGAGGAAAAAATATGAATTGTAAAACTTAAAACAATTACAGTAATAATAAAAACTTATGACTTTAATATTTGTTCATATTCAATGTAGAGCATTAAATTCTCCGACTGTTTTTGAATTCATTTTACAGAACACCTAGTAATTTTAGATTAATCATGGATCATGAATGAGCACTGACCACCATAAAGATAGTATTTGGACGAAGTACATCTTCTCCACAGACCATAAAATTATCGGTCTCCAATATGGATTCACATCACTGGTGTGGCTCCTGGTTGGATTTACACTGATGATGATCATGCGGTATCAATTGGCCTATCCGGGGAATCCCGTTCCTATTGTGGGTAATTTGTTAGGTGAAGGTGGAATTATTCCTCCTGAAATGTATAATTCATTGGGTGCCATGCACGGAACCATTATGATATTTTTGGGTGTGGTGCCATTGGCTTTTGGTGCATTCGGAAACTATTTCCTTCCATTGCAAATTGGGACCATTGATATGGCTTTCCCCAAACTGAATGCCGCATCTTACTGGATGTATTTTGTTGGTAGTATTGTAATGATCGTTGGATTCTTTGTACCAGGCGGTGCCGCAAATTCCGGTTGGACATCCTATCCGCCATTGTCAGTTACGGCCACCATGGGACAAACAGTTTGGTTACTTGGAATGGTGTTTTTGATTACATCCTCTTTATTAGGATCAGTGAACATTTTAGTTACCGTTATTCAACTCCGAGCCAAAGGCATGACGTGGATGCGATTACCCATTTTTGTATGGACCCAGTTCATAACTGCTTTCCTGTTACTTTTGGCATTTCCGCCATTAGAAGCGGCCAGCGTATTACAATTGATGGATAGATTGGTTGGGACAAGTTTCTTTATGCCCAGCGGGTTGGTCGTATCTGGAGTAGTGCAGAACTATACTGGCGGCGGGAGTCCATTATTATGGCAGCATCTCTTCTGGTTTCTTGCCCATCCGGAAGTATATGTATTGATCTTACCTGCTTTTGGTATCATTACAGAAGTGATTGCCAATAATACACGGAAACCAATTCGGGGTTACAAAGCCATGGTTTATGCCATGGTTTTCCTCGGTTTTATGTCTTTTATTGTTTGGGCGCACCACATGTATATCACGGGGATGGGAACGTCAATCGGTGCCTTTTTCCAGACAACAACCATGATTATTTCAATACCGTCTGTGGTCATCCTTACCACATTGTTCTTGTCCTTGTGGGGTGGCTCAATTCGGTTTAATACACCCATGCTGTTCGCCCTTGGATTTATTCCCATGTTCGGAATTGGAGGGTTGACGGGGTTGCCATTGGGATTAGCTGCTGCTGATATTCATCTTCATGATACTTATTATGTTATTGGCCATTTCCACTATATTGTTGCACCGGGAACGATTTTTGCCTTGTTTGCAGGAATTTATTATTGGTTTCCGAAAATAACGGGAAAACGGACCAATGAAACGTTGGGGAAACTACATTTTTTCTTTTCATTCATTTTTATGAATGGCGTTTTTATGCCCATGTTTGTCCAGGGATTAGCAGGCGTATCCCGACGTCTCTGGGACGGCGGTGAAATTTATGCCCATGCAGCCGATGTCCTTTATTTGAATGAAGTTATGTCTATTTCCGCATGGCTTCTCGGCCTGGCTCAAATCTTTTTCATTGTGAATATGATTATCAGTTTACGCGGTAAGAAAACCGGTGAAACGAATCCCTGGGGTGCCACAACGATTGATTGGACAGACACCACATCTCCGCCTTTGGGCCATGGAAATTTTGAAACGGTACCAACTGTTTACCGCGGTCCTTACGAATACAGTGTACCCGGCGCTGATAAAGATTTTACACCTCAAAGTGAGAAGGGTTAAGATTTATGGATATCCCATATACCGTTAAAGACAGACCGGATACCGGTCTTTACAACGGAAAGTTAGGCATCTGGTTATTTTTGGCATCAGAAGTCATGCTGTTTGGCGGATTGTTTTCTGCCTATGTTTTTTTGCGGACAGGTGCCGAATCCTGGCCAACGGGTGCTGATATTCTGAATGTGCCATTGGCCACACTCAATACGTTGTTTCTTATTACTTCATCAGTGACCATGGTGATGAGTTGGGCCTCACTCAAGTTAAAAGAATTTGATAAATTCAAACTCTATGCGGGTTTAACCCTACTCTTGGCTGCATCATTTTTAGTGGTTAAATATTTTGAATATACAGCCAAGTTTGATCATGGATTATTCCCATCCACTAATAATTTTCTTGGCATTTATTTTACATTAACCGGCCTTCATGTCATCCATATTATTGGTGGTATGATTGTTATTTTCTTTTTCTGGATGCCAGGCGCTAAAATGTGGGAAAGTGATCCTGATCGTTTTACCAATCGGATTGAAATTGTCGGATTGTATTGGCATTTTGTAGATTTAGTATGGATTTTCTTATTCCCGGTACTCTACTTATTATGAGGAATTATCATGGCTGATTTAACGCCTGAAGAAATTAAACATCACGTCAAAACGTATGTTATTGTCTTTGTTGTATTGGCTTTTTTTACCATTGTAACTGTTGCTATTTCTTACCTGGATTTAGGGGTAGGTGCATCCGTTGCATTAGCTCTGGGGGTTGCCAGCATTAAGGGTGCTTTAGTGGCGAGTTATTTTATGCATTTGATTGATGAAAAAATTACCATTTATTGGACGCTAATCGTGACAGTAGCAATGTTCCTAATCCTCATGTTTTTGCCCTTGGGTAATATGTTAGCACAGACAAAGATATAAAATGTCAATAAAGACTTTTCACATCATTTTCATCATTCTCTCCATTGCCATCACAATTTGGTTTGGTTTATGGGAATGGGATCGGTCCATTTTATTAGCGATCGTTTCTTTTTTAGCGGGATCAGGACTTGTGATTTATGGTATTCAAGTGTTAAAAAAATTCAAAACGTTTTCCTGATGAAAAAAGGTATCCTTATTACATTGGTTTTAGGGTTGGCACTTCTACCCGAAGTGAGTTATGCCTGTGCTACCTGCTTTGGGAACCCCAATGCCGCCGCTACACAGGGAATGAATAAAGCCATTATTGCCATGCTTGGGGTGACGGGAACGGTTTTGGGTGGGTTTGGTTCGTCCATATATGTGCTAAACAGGCGTGCTAGGCGATATGCTAAATCATTAAAAAGAAAAAAATTAATTCAGAGGTAATTTTCGGTGTTAGAACTACTTCAATATTTCGGACTTCCCTTAGTCAATGCATCAACGCAAGGCCCCGCTATTGATAATATTATTTCGATTGTTCACTGGTTAATGGCTGTATTATTTGTTGGTTGGGGAGTCTTTTTTATATACACCCTGATTCGGTTTCGGGCTTCTAAAAATCCAAAGGCTGATTATCATGGTGTCAAAAGTCATTTTTCTTCATACTTAGAAATAGTGATTGCCGTGATTGAAGTTGGGTTGTTATTCGGTTTTGCTTTCCCTATTTGGGCCAGCCGTATAAATGATGTACCTAAAGGACCTGATACTGTACAGATTCGGGTGGTTGCCCAGCAATTCGCATGGAATATTCACTATCCTGGACCCGATGGTGTTTTTGGGAAATCCTCTGTAGATTTAGTCGACGAAGCTGAAAACCCTATTGGTCTGGACCGTAGTGATGAATTTGCAAAGGATGATATATTTACTGTTAATCAATTGCATATTCCGGTCAATACACCAATTAATATTTCCCTATCATCCAAAGATGTGCTTCACAGTTTCGGTCTACCGGAATTTCGTGTGAAACAGGATGCGGTGCCCGGTATGGAAATTCCTGTTTGGTTTGAAGCCACCATGACCACCGAAGAATTCTTGGAAACAACAAAAGGATCAGCGAGAGAAGGCAAAGGATTTGAAATTGCCTGCGCTCAGTTATGTGGGTTAGGCCACTATCGTATGAAAGGATTTTTGACTGTTCACGATGATGAAGGATATGCAGCTTGGCTCGATGAAGAGGCAGCATACCTTGAAGAAGAGGGCGATGATGACGATTGGGGCGATGACGACGACTGGTAAACCCGGATCCAGTAAACCTTTAATGAAGCCCCTATTTGTTCAAAGGAATAGATAGGGGCTTTTTTATTAGGATTAACCCCAAAAATAACTTTCAGTAAACTGTAAATTCAGCGCCTATTTTCGGGGGCAATAATTAAAAATGAAATCTCCATACCACATCTGGTTAAGACGACTGTCAAAACTCACTGTTTTCTCAACACTGTTTCTCATTTTTGCAGGTGCATTGGTTAAAAGTCACGAAGTTGGACTATCTGTTCCCGATTGGCCAACCACCTATGGAAAACAAATGTTTGCATATCCAATATCCGAAATGGTTGGTGGTATATTTTATGAACATGGACATCGAATGGTTGCTACAATTGTGGGCTTTTTTACCATGGTCCAAGCCATATGGCTTGGATTTTCTCAAGAACCACAATGGTTAAAAAAAATAGGATTTTTTGCTTTGGGAATGGTGATCCTACAAGGATTATTCGGCGGGATTACTGTTTTATTTTTTCTGCCGCCACCTGTTTCAATCATTCATGGTATTTTGGCACAAACTTTTTTTATGATCACGATTGTTTTGGCTTATGGGTTATCAATTGAAAGATCGAAACGGACTGAAATATCCGGGTCGTCCGGAGTGAAACGGGGTGCAGTCATCATGTGTGGGTTGGTTTATGTTCAATTGATTTTGGGCGCCCTCATGCGCCACACCGCTTCCGGGATGGCTATCCCGGATTTCCCAACAATGGGTGGTTTATGGATTCCCACCTTTTCGGAAACCATGATTCACAATATTAATTCAACATTATTTGATTTGGATATTGATCCAGTTTCACGGGGGCAGGTGATTATTCATTTTATTCACCGGTTAGGTGCCATAATTGTGACGGGATCGATTGGATTCTTTGGATATAAATATGGTTCATTTGCTAAAGAAAATAAACTGGTTTTTGCTGCCCTGGTCTCCATCATTGGGATTGTTATTCTACAATTTAGTTTGGGCGCAATAACGGTTCTTTCAGAAAGGTCACCTTATATCGCCAGCTTCCATGTGGTTACGGGCGCGGCACTATTGGGTGCATGCACCTTATTTATCCTGCGGACACATCCAATAAAATGGACGGATTGGAGAAACGGTTGAAATTTCAGAAGCAACAAGCGAAATCACTCATCAGTATTTATTTAGAATTGAGCAAGCTTAATATTCTTTCGCTTGTCCTTGTGGCCACACTTTTAGGATACTACCTGGGAAATATGGGAATTGGTTCCTGGGATAAATTAGTATTTACTTTGTTAGGAACTTCCTTGACTGCCGCCGGTTCAGGAGCGCTAAATCATTATTTAGAACGTGAACCGGATAAGCTTATGGAACGAACTAAAAATAGACCCTTGCCGGCGGGACTGATATCGCCCATTCATGTGATTCTTTATGGTTTATTTATGGTTATGGCAGGGAGTTTACTGCTGGTGTGTCAGGTGAATATCCTGACAGGAATTTTATCTCTATTAACGGCATTTTTATATATCATGGTTTATACACCATTAAAAAGAATTACCTGGTTAAATACATCCATTGGATCTATCCCTGGTGCATTACCCATCATTGGTGGCTGGACGGCTGCCACAGGAGAAATTGGTACCATGGCTTTGATCCTGTTTGGCATTATGTATCTTTGGCAGCATCCGCATTTTTATGCAATTGCCTGGATGTGCAAGGATGATTATTCCGCAGCCAATTTCAAAATGCTTCCCGTCATCGAACCAGACGGTTCACGGACCATGCGCCAGATATTCTGGCATCTATTGCTCATGATACCCATTTCGCTTTTACCTGTGGTGGAAGGATCTCTGGGCATGATCTACCTAGTGGGTGTAACCATCATTTCGTGTGCCTTTTTTCTATCTGCGATCCCTTTGGCTAAAGACAAATCTAGAAAAAGCGCACTATTTTTATTAAAAGCATCGGTATTTTACCTGCCGGCGTTACTCATCATTATCATTATAGATTTAGGAGTCTAATTATGTCTCAAAAGACGCGGTTTATTATTTATGGCATTGTGGCTGTAATTCTTACGGCAACCTATTTTATAAAAGAATCCAAAACCACAATGAGATTACCGGTCATTGGAAAAATTCCGGCATTTAGTTTCATCGATAGTCATGGTGATGAAATCAATCGCAGGAATTTGGACGGCAAGGTTTGGGTAGCTGATTTTATTTTTACAACTTGCACGATGGCATGTCCCGTCATGACAGGAAACATGAATATAATACATAAAGAATTTCGGAATAATAATGATGTTAGAATTGTGTCAATATCAGTTTATCCGGAATATGATACACCAGAAGTGTTGACTGAATATGCTTCTCGCTACGATGCTAATACTGATAGATGGCATTTTTTAACCGGACCAGAAAAAGATGTGAAAGAATTGATTAAAAATGGATTTAAAATGGGAGACTTTGAGGATATAATTTTTCACAGCGAGCGATTTGCACTGGTAGATCAAAAAGGACAAATCCGGGGATATTATAGTGGTATACAGACAGATGATATGAAGAATCTTAAAAAAGATATCAACATATTATTGGCGGAAAAATAATGGTGAACCAGGATAACTTCTGGCTTCGAATTATTTATATTGTTTCCGTAATAATTACAGCCGCCGTCGCTTTCTTAATTTTGGGCCCAAGGCCCGAGGGAATAGGGGAATCTTTAGATGTATCAAAACTTCCTTTATTCAATGCCATACTCAATGTGATTACAACGATATTATTGATTTATGGCTATACCTTAATTCGGCAGAAAAAACGGCAGCAGCATAAAACTATAATGCTGACCGCTTTCGGTACTTCCAGTACCTTTTTGGTTAGTTATGTGATATACCATTGGTTTAAGGCAGGGCCTAAACAATATACAGGCGATTTTTCGGAAATTTATTATTTTATTCTTATCACCCATATCATTCTGGCGGTAATAATCATACCCCTTGCTCTCATAACCCTTTATCGCGGGTGGACGGATAACATTGGCAAGCACCGAAAGATTGCCAGAATTACATTGCCCATTTGGCTTTATGTCTCTGTTACAGGTGTGGTTATTTACAGAATGCTTTATTAAAGTTGCTTTACTAATCCGCCGAACTTTTGATTGATTTCAAACCCCAATCGATAAAAAAGGCCGGACTGGAAAAACCCTACTGTTAAATATTCAAATTTTTTCAATCGTAATCGACTAAAAAGTTCTTCTGTTAGTCGAATACTTAAGTGACTTTTTTGATATTGTGTGGCAACGACAATCTTTTCCAAATGCGCGATTTTCCGACCTGTTTTCTTCCAGAATAAGCCTCCAGCTAATGCGCCTTTTTTGTCGTAAACGAGCAGAAACTCGTGTTGCATTTCAAATTGCACTTCAAGTTTAGCTTCCAATAACAGACGATGAAATCTTGCCACTTCTTTCGGGTGATTTGGTGGACGAATTTTAAAGGATTGACCTGACTTTCCTTCAATGATTACGGCTAAATCCAATTGACCCATTGACCCCACATCTCGTGAAATAAGTTCTGCATAATCTGCCGCATCCACATGTTCAAAGACGAGGCGTGTTAAGAAATATTTTTCTGGATCCGTCAAATCAATTTCATCGTGAATTGTATGGAGGTAAGATTCAAGACTTTCTTCTGAGATGGACCCCGAACGCATTTGTATCATGAGATCTGTTAGCCGATTCAATAAATTTGGATTTGCATCCTTGAAGGCTGTCATGAGGAAAAACCGAATCCGCGTTTCGGGATATTGCTCAATAAGAGACTGAAGTTTGTAATCCTTGTATAAATCCTGGATAATGATACCTCGGGCTTTGTGTGACGCCTCCGGGTTGAGATCCAACCAACGCTCATATCGCAAAGAAGCAAAAACAACCAGTTTCCTCAGTAAGCCGGTTGAGTTGACTTCGTCTAAGAATTGCTTAACACGTTTTGGGGAATGATTGTCTTTCTTTTTTATGGTATTGAGGATTTTTGATCCTGTTTTTATTCCAAAAACCTCTAACACAGCTGTATATAGTATTTCCCAATCAGCCATTTTTTTCAAGCCGGGGAATATGGCTTCAGTTTCTAAGATAAAATGTTGATAAAAAGACGAAAAGACATCTTCAATATTATTAGTCTTTTTACGTCCAGAGATTGATACAAGTCTTGTGCCCGTATAATAATCAAATTCAGGAATAATAACATTTTTCGGGGATGCATTTTTAATGATGCGTGTACATCCGGTACGTTTCCAGAAATCCAAATAAGCCGTAGCCCCGTTCCAAATAAAGTGTAGCCATCGCATTTGCCATCGATCGATATACTTTCCAGAAGAAATTTCTTTTTCGTTACGATTAAGATACTGTAAAACAGTCTCGCCCAAAATATATTCTTCAGTATAAACCTGATGATCAGGCCAGAAAGATCCGAATTCTTCCACTAATTGTTTGTCTTTGATGGAGGCTCCCATGGAAATGAGCCAATTCGTTTCTTGGGTAAATTTCCCCTGGTCTAAGGTATCATTAATGTTGATGACAAAATTAAATGCTTGTCTATCTTTTAACTGAACCAAAATCCTTATCACGTTTTTCCCATGTCCCTGTCCGAGAAAAGAAATCCATACACCCTCAGGTGCGATTTCATTTAATTGTATTTGGCGACCTTTAGAAAAAATGAAAGTGGATTCACAAATCAATGTCGAGTTAATGATAACGTGTTCAATTCTATTCTTTAATTCCTTTGATACATTTTCATCAAATTGAAGAATATTTTGCCAGTTAAATGCTTTGGCTGATGAATGTGTTTGGATCCACTTGCGAAATCCATTCTCTAACTTGGATCGATTTTTTCGAGCCAGTTTTGCCAGCGATTTTTTTTGGGAGACCAATATCCAGAGGGTTAATTCTCCTCGTGATTTCGTAAAATATTTTGGATGAGCAATGCCTAAATTCGCAATCAAATTGATTAACATTTCACCGACTTTTTCATCTTTTATCCGTATTTTTTTTGAATGTCTGAACTCAGTCAATAATTCTAATATAGATTGAAAATGGTTTTCCTGTATCAGGCCCGGATCCAAAGTGGTTAAGGAATCACATTGATTTGCTTGAATGGATTTCCGATATAAGTTAATAAACATTTCTCCCGAAAGATGAGGCATAAGCATTTCAAAAGATTTTATCCAAATGCCGGAATCAGGGTGGACTTGAAGCCGTAATAACTGGTCCTGGATTATGGATTGATATTTTGGGGAATCCAATTTTTGTTTAAAATAATTTAATGCAGATTTAACGTGTTGACGGTCCTTCTGTAAAAGGTTGTGTACAGCCAAATGAAGGGTAGATAAGGATAAATCTCCCTCTGGATATTTGGGCGCATCTTTTAGTGAATATTTGAATGTCTGAAAAGGAATCCGAGCGTGATTTAACGATAGAGTATGGTATGGTTCAAAAGAAATCACCCGAAATGCAACTTCTCCCACAAAGTCTACTAATGACTTATTTCCCAACCATAAACCGGGATCTCTGAGGAGTTTTTCAACATTGAATGTGGTGCCATTTATATGGTAAACATAATCTCCAATTATTAATGCTGATTTGGTCCATTTAAGTGGTAAGCTTTCTTGTAATTCATATTCGCGGATTGTTTTTCCATCCCAACGAATATCTCCCCGGGTCAGACGTTTTTCCCGTAGGAGCCAGTTCGGAATTTGTATTTCATAATCTCCACGGATGAGGCTGATATAATTCTTTTCATACATCGGTTCAATAATATCAGCAAAATTTTCTAATACATTTTTTCGTTTGTAGGTATTCTTTAGTGTGAGCTCGTCGTGGCCATGATCAAAATCTCTGGGGATGATGGCATAATTCACGATTCGCTCATAGGGAGGTAAAAATGTATTTACAGAAAAAACCAAAGAACTAAAATAGATTCGAACCTCTTCAGAAGACATTGTATTTTGATCTACTGCATTATTTTCCGGTTCCGGATACAGGAGAATTGTATTGAATTCTTTTCCATCACCCACTAAAAAGACGGATCGGATTGCTTCAAAATCCTGGAATAGGTTTTCTATTTTTTGAGGTGAAATGGTTTGGCCGCGGCTGTTTTTATAAATTTCTTTTATACGGTCAATAATGAAGTAATGCCCTTTCTTATATTTGAAAATATCACCGGTATGAAACCAACCATCCGTATATGATCCTTTTATTTCATCCTTATAATAACCGGGAGAAACATAGGGGCCCCGCATAAGTAATTCATTATCCTCTGCCAATTTCAGATCAATCCCAGGTAGAGATTTCCCAACGGAATTTGGCACATAATCCTCTGGGGGTGTCATGGTTATTCCACCAGTCCCCTCAGTCATGCCATAACCGCTTAATAAAGTGATATCATTTTGGTGGAAAAATTTAAATATATCAGGGTCGAGAAATCCTGCGGCTGAAAGGCCCCATTTTAAGTTTCCACCTGTAATTGTCCGGGACACTTTTTGAATAGCTCTTTCTTCCGATTTTTCAATGGGGATAGATGCAGCCACCTGCTCCTGAATTTGAATCCATCGTTTGGGGATTGATATAAATACAGATGGTTTTGACACTTTCAAATCATGAAGTAAATTTTTAAAAGATGAGGATTGGGTGAATGTATAAGTGGCGCCCCAGAAGATAGAACCCATCATTTCAAACCAGCGTCCGAATGTATGATAGAGGGGAAGATAGCAAAGGAATGAGTCGTTTGAGCCAATCTCGGGAAGAGCCAATGCCCGGGCAAACCGTTTTGTAATGATATTTTCCTGATTAAAAATAATACCTTTCGGATTATCCGTAGTGCCAGAGGTGTACATGACTGTGGCCAAGGATTGTAGGTTTTTAGTTGGTGGATTGATGATTATGGATTGGCGGCATTTCACGAGAAATCCATTCCATTCCTCCTTGTTATCAATTTGGACGGCATAGAATTCAGAAGGACTGCGTTTTGCATCCTTTAGCGACTCTCGGGCCCTGTCACTTCCTAAAAACAAATGCGTTATTTCAGCATGATCCAAAACATAATTCAAATGGTCTGGTGATAAATTCATTGGGATGGGAACGATTCGAATATGATAAGCGAGACAAGCCAAATCAAGTATAATGCCATTGAGATGATTTGGTGAAAGGAGACCGATGGTATCATTTCCCCCCAAATTTTCTTGAAAATATGAACCAATGGATTGGACTGTTTTCCACACATTAACGTAAGAGGTGGGTGCAATTTTATTGGCTGAAATGGTCTGAAATAGTGATTTATCTCCATATCGTTCCGTGCGCTGTTTAAGCAAAGCATATATATTAAAATTTGATTGAAGTATGAGTTGATGAAGGAGGCTAAACCACTCATCAACTTTTCCTTCTTTATAAATCAACTTATTGACTATCGGGAAATGCCCTATCTCTAAAAACCGATGAATTGTTTTTTTGTCTTTGGAATCCAGTGTTGTTTGTCCTGTTTCAAACAGTTCATTAACAGTGAGTTTTCCTACGGAGGTATGATCAAGCAATTTATGGTTATCAGTCATCCATAAAATTAGAGAATTCATTAAATAAATCCCTCATCTATATAGTTGTTCAATCTCAAGGATTTCTGTAAGTTTTCACTTGTTACCAAACAATAAAGTATCATGGCAAAACAACCCAAATACTCAATGACTCAAGTAGCCAAGTATCTCGCAAAAGCGCCTGCTACCGTTAATGCCTATATTACGGATTTAGAAAAGCAAATTAGTAATTTAGCGAAAATCGGTCTGGCCCTATCCAAAGAAAAGGATATGAATAAACTGCTGGAGATGATTCTTTTGGAGGCCAAGCGGATCGCCAATTCGGATGGCGGTACCTTATACATGATGACGGATGATAAACGATTACGGTTTGAAATATTGATGACGGATTCTCTGGATTTTCATATGGGAGGAACATCGGGGAAAGATATCCCATTTTATCCGGTGAAATTATACACAGATAACGGGGAGCCCAATAATTCCATGATTGCAGCATATGTAGGACTAACGGGCGAAACAGTGAATATTAAAGATGCTTACCAGGCGAAAGGATTTGATTTTTCCGGAACAAAAATGTTTGACGAAAAAACTGGATATCATTCGCAATCTTTTTTAACAGTACCCCTTAAAAATCATGAAGATGAAATAATAGGTGTTCTTCAGCTTTTGAATGCCCAGAGAACCAAATCAAATACAATTATTCCTTTTACTTCTGATATTCAAAAGATGGTGGAAGCATTAGCCAGTCAGGCAGCGGTGGCCATCACCAATAAAAATCTGATTAAGGATTTAGAAAATTTGTTTGAATCCTTTATTAAACTTATCGCATCTGCTATCGATGCTAAATCTCCCTATACCGGCGGCCACTGTGCTCGGGTACCAGAGATTACGATGCTATTGGCAAATGCAGTGCAGGAAACGAAAGATGGCCCTTTTGCTGATATTGCCTTTACTGACAAGGAGATGTATGAGCTGAAAATTGCTGCGTGGCTACATGATTGCGGTAAAGTAACCACCCCGGAATTTATTGTTGATAAAAGCACTAAACTGGAAACAATTTATGACCGGGTGCATGAAGTGGAAACACGGTTTGGTGTTATAAAA
>CATMGX010000012.1:0-24939 GCA_950067765.1 uncultured Fidelibacterota bacterium | reverse complement strand
CAAAAAGCAGAAGCAGTCAAATCAGCTTTTGGGGACAAATGTCACCCAATTGTATCTGACTTTTTAGGATTAATCGCAGGGAAAAATATAGTAAAACTGTTCATAGAAATTGGCAAAGCATATCAGGTTAAATTTGCTAAGGTAATGAATTTTGTCACGGTCACCGCTCACGTAACAAGTAAAATGTCTGACATTAGTGAGGCAGAACTGAAAGCATCATTGGAAACGGCCTTGGGTAAATCAACTGAACTGACGATTAATGTTGATCCATCCCTGATTGGCGGAATCAAACTACGTGTTGGAAATACATTCATGGACGCATCCATCCAGAATCAATTGGAAAATATGCGTCATTCATTATTAAAAGTATAAAAAAGGAAACCATGGATATTAAAACGGATAATATCACTGCCCTGTTAAGAGAACAAATTGCCAAATTTGATCTCTCAGTAGATGTATCAGAAGTTGGTGAAGTTTTAGAAGTTGGTGATGGTGTGGCTCGTGTAAGCGGGTTAGAAAACGTTATGAGTTCTGAACTTGTGGAATTGCCAAATGGCGTTTTTGGAATGGCATTAAACCTGGAAACAGACAATGTAGGTTTGGTGTTATTTGGTGAATCACGTCTTGTTAAAGAAGGTGATCTGGCAAAACGAACGGGTCGTGTTGTGGAAGTGCCTGTTGGAAAAGCCATGCTCGGTCGTGTGGTGAATCCACTGGGCCAGGCCATTGATGGCAAAGGTCCTATCAATACAAATGATCATTTGCCCATCGAACGGAAAGCATTGGGAGTGATGGCACGTTCGCCGGTGAACCAACCGCTCCAAACGGGGATTAAAGCGGTGGACAGTATGATTCCCATTGGACGGGGACAGCGAGAATTAATTATTGGTGATAGACAGACGGGAAAGACGGCTGTTGCCATCGATGCGATTATTAATCAAAAAAATACCCATGAAGGTGATGAACCGGTATACTGTATTTATGTGGCCATTGGTCAAAAAGCATCCACCGTTGCAACCATTGTGGCAGAATTGGAAGCCAATGGTGCCATGGAATACACCACTGTTGTGGCAGCCAGTGCATCGGATGCGGCGCCGCTTCAATATATTGCACCTTATTCTGGTTGCGCCATGGGTGAACATTTCAGAGACAATGGTCAGCATGCACTCATTGTCTATGATGATTTATCAAAACAGGCTGTGGCTTACCGTCAAATGTCACTGGTACTTCGTCGTCCACCAGGACGTGAAGCATTCCCAGGAGATGTGTTCTACCTTCACAGTCGGTTATTGGAAAGAGCATCTAAACTTGCGGATGATTTGGGTGGTGGATCCTTGACAGCATTACCCATCATTGAAACGCAGGAAGGTGATGTATCCGCCTACATTCCAACGAATGTGATTTCCATTACAGATGGCCAGATTTACTTGGAGAAGAATTTGTTCAACTCCGGTGTCCGTCCTGCCATTGATGTAGGAATTTCCGTTTCTCGTGTGGGAGGGAATGCTCAAATCAAAGCCATGAAAAAAGTGGCTGGCACACTGCGTTTGGACTTAGCTCAGTATCGAGAACTGGAAGCATTTGCGAAATTCGGTTCAGATCTAGATAAAAATACCCAAGCCCAATTGACCCGTGGTGAGCGGATGGTTGAAATTTTAAAGCAAGACCAATATACCCCGGTGAATGTGGAAAAACAGGTGGCAGTGATTTTTGCTGCTTCCAAAGGATATATCGATGGCGTCGATGTAGATAAAGTTGCTGAATATGAATCCGGGCTTTTTGATTACCTCGAAGCCAATAGTGGAGACGATTTGAAAGAGCTTGCGGCTGAAGGTGTCATTAGTGATGAAATGGAGAAACGGCTGGAAAAATCAATTGGAGATTTCACAAAAGGATTTACTGCATAGCCAATGGCCAATCTAAAGGATATTCGCGATCGGATTAAATCCGTCAAAAGCATCCAAAAGGTAACCAAAGCTATGAAAATGGTTGCGGCGGCCAAAATGCGCCGTGCCCAGGAAAACATGGAGCAGGCAAGACCATATTCCAGTCGGTTAACGGAAATAATTCAAAATTTACTCCCGGATGTGGATCGTGGTCTATTACCCTTACTCAATGTACGGGAAGTAAAACGAGTTGCTTATGTAGTAGTTACATCCGATAAAGGATTGGCGGGGTCATTCAACAGTAGTGTCCTTCGGAAATCTCAAAATGAAATTGATGAATTAGGTAAAGAAAATGTGGATGTATTCTGCATTGGGAAAAAAGCCGGAGACCATTTTAAATCCCGCAGATACACTATTATTGAGTCACATGTGGATTTCTGGGGTGATCTCAATTTCAACCATGCCATTAAAATCGGGAATGGAATCGTCAGTCATTTCCTAAATGAAAATGTGGATGAAATTTTTGTGGTTTACAATAAATTTGTCAATGTGGCATCTCAAATGGTGCTGACGGAACAACTGCTTCCATTGGAATATGAAGCAGATGACAAAACCGTTATTGATAGATTGTATGAACCATCAAAAGATGAAATTGTGAAATCATTAGTCCCGAGACATCTCAATGTTCAGATGTGGAAATATTTATTGGAATCATACGCCAGTGAACAAGCTGCACGTATGGTGGCGATGGAAAATGCCACCACTAACTCAGAAGATATGATTAAAGATTTAACATTAGAATTTAACAAAGTACGGCAAGCAACGATTACGACAGAAATGCTGGAAATCGTTAGCGGTGCAGAAGCGCTAAAAGGATAAGGGAAAACCAAAATGTCCAAAATTACAGGTAAAATTTCTCAAATTATGGGTGCAGTAGTCGATGTCGTTTTTGAAGACGGTCGCCTGCCTGAAATATTAAATGCCCTTGAAGTGGATCGTGGTGAAGAAGGTACGTTGGTACTGGAGGTGGCCCAACATCTTGGTGATAGTATTGTTCGTACCATTGCCATGGATTCCACCGATGGTTTAACCCGGGGTATTCCTGTGGTTGACTCTGGCATTCCAATTTCTGTACCAGTAGGTCAGGAAACATTAGGACGTTTGTTTGATGTTCTGGGAAATACAATTGATGGAAAAGAAGCATTCGAAGTCAAAAAAAGAAACCCCATTCATCGTTCTGCTCCCAAGCATGAAGATTTAACAACATCCACAGAAATGTTAGTCACCGGAATTAAGGTGGTAGATCTGATGGAGCCGTATACCAAAGGGGGTAAAACGGGATTATTCGGTGGTGCCGGCGTGGGGAAAACGGTATTGATTCAGGAATTGATTCGTAATATTGCTACAGAGCATGGTGGATATTCTGTGTTTGCCGGTGTGGGTGAACGAACCCGGGAAGGAAACGATCTGTATAATGAAATGACCGAGTCTGGTGTGATTGATAAAACCACCATGGTATTTGGTCAAATGAATGAACCGCCTGGGGCTCGACTTCGTGTGGCCCTAAGTGGTCTGGCCATGGCGGAATACTTCCGCGATGACGAAGGAAAAGATGTTTTACTTTTTATTGACAATATTTTCCGATTTACCCAGGCTGGTTCAGAAGTATCCGCTCTTTTAGGACGTATGCCTTCTGCGGTGGGTTATCAACCGACCCTTTCGACCGAAATGGGTGAATTGCAGGAACGTATTACATCCACGAAAAAAGGATCTATTACCTCTGTACAGGCTGTTTATGTACCTGCAGATGACTTGACTGACCCCGCCCCTGCAACCGCATTTGCTCACTTGGATGCAACATCTGTATTGGAACGTAAAATTGCGGAATTGGGTATTTATCCTGCAGTGGATCCATTGGCCTCTACCTCCAGAATCCTAGATCCTCGCGTCATTGGAGACCGCCATTATAATGTGACGAGACAAGTTCAAGGAGTCCTCCAGAAATACAAAGATCTTCAAGATATTATTGCAATTCTCGGTATGGATGAATTATCTGATGAGGATAAACAAGTGGTATCCCGTTCCCGTAAAATCCAGAAATTTTTCTCACAACCATTTTTTGTGGCAGAGCAGTTTACCGGTACACCCGGGAGATATGTTGAGTTGGAAGAAACCATTTCTGGTTTTGAAGCTATCTTGAATGGGGATGTAGATGAGGTACCGGAAAATGCCTTCGCTTATGTGGGTACCATTGATGAAGCCATTGAAAAGGCCAAAAAAGAAGCGGCCTAAATAAATGAGCCTTTTCACGTTAGAAATTGTAACACCGACACGGATCCTTGAAGCAGGAGAAGTGTCCTACGTTCGCTGCCCCGGGATCGATGGTTCTTTTGGTGTAATGTCCGGCCACCGTGAAGCGGTGATTGGATTAGATGTAGGGGAGATCAAAGTCACCCAAGGAGGTAAAGATTCATTCTATGCCACCAGTGGCGGGTTTGCCGAAATCACGAAAGAAAAAGTTCAATTATTGGTGGAGACTGTAGAAAAAGCAGATGAAATTGATTCCGGTCGTGCAGAAGCATCCTTAACAAGGGCTAAAGGTCGCGTTTCGGAATCGAAGGATATGGATTCAAAAAGGGCAGAGGCGGCACTTTTTAGAGCAGTAAATAGACTCCGGGTTTCAAAACGATAAAATTTTTATAAAATAGATAATTGAAATAAGAAACTCCGCTAAAGCGGAGTTTTTTATTTATAAATTTCCGACTCATTATTGATGAATAAACGAACACATACTTGCGGTGAATTGAATGCCAAGCATATTGGCAAATCTGTTGTTTTAAACGGTTGGGTGAATACAGTCCGCCTCCACGGCCAGGTGGTTTTTGTGGATTTGCGGGACCGCTATGGCAAAACACAGATCGTTTTCAATTCAGAAGATTATCCCGGTGATTTTGAAGTAGTGAAAAAGCTCTCAATGGAAGATGTTCTTTCCATAAGCGGCACAGTCCAAAACCGTAATGAGGGTGCGGTCAATCCGGACATGGCTACGGGGGAGATCGAAGTGATCGGCTCCGCAATGGATATGCTGAACGAAGCGGCGCCTTTGCCTTTTATCATTAGTGATCGCAACAGCGCTGAAGAAGATTTGCGCCTAAAATATCGTTATATAGAATTGCGGACCGATGAACTTCAAAATAATATGAAGATCCGCCACAAAACCTATCAGGCAGTACGCTCATATTTGTCTAATCAGGATTTTATGGAAGTGGAAACGCCGGTGCTGATGAAATCCACACCGGAAGGGGCGAGAGATTATCTTGTACCCAGCCGAATTCATCCCAGTAAATTTTATGCACTGCCCCAATCACCCCAAATCTATAAACAGATACTCATGATTGCCGGGTATGATCGATATTTTCAGATTGTGAAATGTTTTCGGGATGAAGACCTTCGGGCGGATCGTCAGCCGGAATTCACACAAATCGATATTGAAATGTCTTTTGTGGATGAAGAAATGATCTATGCCCAGATGGAAGGTTTGACTTGCAACATATTTAAAGAAGTGATTGGCGCAGAATTGCCCAAATCATTCCCGCGCCTTACTTGGGATGAGGCCATGGATACATACGGTTCCGATAAGCCGGACACCCGTTTTGACCTCTTCCTCCAAGATGTAAAACCATTCACGGACCAATCGGACTTCAACGCATTTAAGTCCGCGGAAATCGTAAAAGGGTTGGTGGTCTCTGGTGGTGTTAAATATTCCCGAAAAAATATTGATGGATTCACTGACTTGGTGAAAAAATATAAAGCCAAAGGGTTGACGTGGATGAAGGCCGAGGAAGGTCAACTTACGGGCGGAATATCAAAGTTCTTTGGTGAAGAACTGCAAAAAGAATTGATCGCCAATACGGGCATGAATGATGGGGATATTATCTTTATCATTGGTGATGAGAAAGAAATAACCCAAACAGCCCTTGGTGCCTTACGGGTTGAGATTGGTAAATTAGAAGGCCTGTCTGATACGGGTGAATTCAAGCCAGTCTGGGTGACGGACTTCCCCATGTTTGAATTTGACGATTCTTCGAATCGTTTTGTTGCACGGCATCATCCCTTTACAGCGCCATCTTCTTCCGACATAAAAGATTTGGAAACAGACCCCGGGTCACTTAAGTCTCGTGGCTATGACCTCACCATGAATGGCTACGAAATTGCAGGCGGTTCTATCCGGAATCATAAGCCGGAATTCCAGGCCAAGATATTTGAACTATTGGGCATGGACGAAGCAGAAGCCACCGCACGTTTCGGATTTTTGGTTGAAGCATTGAAATATGGCACACCACCCCATGGTGGTATCGCGTTTGGTTTTGATCGCCTCGTAATGCTATTGGCTGGGACAAACAATATTCGTGACGTGATTGCTTTTCCCAAAACGACTTCTGCCACATCCCTTATGGATGAAGCACCCAGCTCCGTTTCGGACGATCAATTGGCAGAACTGAATATCAGAATTGTCAATAAAAAGAAATAAAGCGATTGGTCCTTTGGAAGAATGAATTCCTTCCAATCGTTACCTTTTTAATTTTTAGTGTTGGGTATTGATAAATACACTCCGAGCCATGTAATTTTACGAAAACCAGTGCTAATAAATAATTGCACACAATGCATCTTGAATACTCACTGTCCGGGAATCACATGATTCCTCATGACCCCATTAACCAGGAGAAAAATTATGGTCCGCTCCAGATTGATGATGAAATTCTTACTGATGATAACAGTGGTTTTTTCCCAAAAACCCGATTGGATTATTCAAGCAGAAAAAATGATTAACGAACAAATTATCGTCCGAGGTGTCACAGATCAAAATGTGCTAAAAGTATTAAGCACAACTCCCCGCCATCAGTTTGTTCCGCCGGAAGTGGCCAAATATGCCTATGATGATAATCCACTTCCTATTGGTGAAGGCCAAACAATTTCCCAACCCTATATTGTGGCATTTATGACGGAAATTCTTGAGATTGATTCGAGTCATACCGTATTGGAAATTGGCACCGGGTCGGGATACCAGGCAGCGGTACTCAGCCCCTTAGTTAAACAGGTATATTCCATCGAAATTATAAAAGCGCTTGCAGACAGGGCAGACCGGACCTTACAAAAATTGGGATATAAAAATATTAACGTTCGCTGGGGCGATGGCTATGCAGGCTGGCCCGAAAAAGCGCCCTTTGACCGCATCATCGGTACAGCGGCGCCACCAGAAATTCCACCAGCATTAATAGATCAACTCAAACCAGGAGGCATAATGGTTTTACCAGTTGGAAACAAATGGCAGGAATTAGTGGTCGTGAAAAAAAGTAATTCAGGAACGGTTAGCAAAGAGACTGTATTGCCTGTCCGGTTCGTGCCCATGGTGCATCCGGAATAAAGTTATATAAAATTCTCTTATTTTAATTAATCAAATTGTATATTTCCTTCGATTCTTATGAAGGAAATCGCCATCATTTGTAACTTGACTGCTGGAAGCGGTCAGGCCGAAAAGCGCTGGGAAAAATTCCAGACTGAACTGGATTCAGCAAGTATTGATTATACCGTTCATTTTACTGAAGCGTCCAACCACGCCACCGACCTCACCAAAAATACTATTAAAAATGGCACAAAACGAATTGTCTCTTTCGGGGGAGACGGTACGCTCAACGAAATTATCCAAGGGATGATTTCTACATCAGCAGGGTTCAGGGGAGACTTGGAATTGGTGGTGTTGGGTGCAGGCAGCAGTAATGATTTTGATAAGACCTTTGAAAAAATACCGTGGATAGAAAAAATCCAAGGAGATAAAATCATTCCCATAGATTTGGTTCGCTTGGACTATATTAATTTTAATGGCAATTCGGCTACACGGTTTTTTGTGAATAATTCCAATATTGGTGTAATCAGTCAAGCTGGAGATCGATTTAATAACGTCAGCGGTTTGACGAAAGCGATGAAACGGGTTAGCGTGGATGTGGCTGCTGTAATAGCCGGGGTTCAAACTATTATAACCTGGGATCCCATGATTGTCAATTTAGTTGTGGAGGGAGAAACTGAATCAGATATATCTATAAGTAATTTGACCGTGTATAAAAATCCATATATAGCAGGAGATATGTATTACAACCAATGTGTAAATCGGGGTGATGGGATACTTAGTGTGGCGATAGTGGATGTGGAATCTCGGATGAAACTCCTTGGGTTAATTCCGTCTTTATATAATGGGAACGCATTGGATAAAGAGGGCACTCGGTATTTTGAGTGTGAATGGTTAGAATTACAAACCAATCATGATGTGGTTATCGAAACTGACGGAGAAATTGTGGGCCATCCTCCGGCACGATATACCATTTTGAAACATGCCATTCGAACGGTAATTGGTTAATGGACTATTCTCAATTTTGTGCAGACAATGTTTCCTGGGAATCAACATTCGTACCTGGCGCTAAAGGCGTGGAACTGTTTGAAATTCATTTTAAACCTCCCAAGCGGTCACCATATCCACCGGTAATTTTTTTCGCCGGTTGGGGATCATTAATTTATAGTTGGGAAATAGTTTTAAAGGAAATGACGATTGATTTTGAAGTTTACTATGTGGAGACACGAGAAAAATGGTCGGCGATTCATCATGGTAAACAGGAATTGAGTATTGGATCGCTTGGTTCGGATTTGGATCCTATTGTAGCGCACCATAACCTGTTGGGTAAACCATATATCATGTTTGGCAGTTCTTTGGGTGCGACGGTAATTCTCGATGCCATGAGTCGAAATAAAATTGATCCATCCTATTCTATCCTGGTTGGACCCAATGCAGAGTTCAATGCACCCTGGTTTTGGATTTTGATCGCTCGCATAACGCCGCCATTTTTATACCATATTATTAAACCATTGGTTAAATGGTATATGAAAAAACATTATTTGGATACAGATTCAGATCCAGACCAATATCTAAAATATGTTCGGTCTTTGGATGAGGCCAACCCGTCTCGAATGCGTCGATCGGCACTCCAATTTGCAAAATATAAAATTTGGGATCGATTAGGCAACATTCATCAAAAAGTGTTAATATTTACCGGTTCTAAAGACGTAATGCACGGGTATGAAGATACCCTGAATATGGCCGAATCGCTCAGCATCTGTGATTTGGTTGATTTGGAGACCAATGCCCGGACCCACAGCGTTGAAATGGTGAACCAAATGCGCAGCTATTTGAAGGATAAAAACCATGTCTGAAATTATTGTTAAACAACTTTCAGAAAATGAGATCCAGGAAAAAGGGATTCGCTCATGGTCGACATGGTCATGTGATAAATCTGAATTTCCCTGGGAATACAGCGAAAAAGAATCTTGTTATATTATGGAAGGACAAGTGGAAGTCACCACAGAAAGCGGCGAAACTGTTTCCTTTGGGCCCGGTGATTTTGTTGTATTTCCTCAAGGGCTGAAATGCACATGGAAAGTCAACCAGGCAGTCTATAAGTATTTTTTATTTGGTTGAACCAGACGAATTATATCCATTTATTAAATTGAACTTTGTATTTCTCACGGCTTTAAAAGCCGAAGCAGTTCCCATCATTGATAGATTTGGATTAGTTAAAAATTCAAAGACTCACTTATATCAAAACAATAAAATGATGCTTTTTATAACAGGTGTTGGTAAAGAAAAAACAAAAAATCGATTGAATGGAATAATCCCATTTTTGAAAGGTTTTGGTCAAATTTTCGTCATTAATATAGGAATAGCTGGGGGCAATCCTAAAAATACGATTTTAGGTGAAATATATCTGATTCGTTCAATAACAGATGATGAATCTCATGAGTTGGTATTCCCCGATCGATTAGAAAATCACTCATTCAATGAAATTGAACTTACTACTGTTTCAAAGGGTGTTACAGATTATGGTAAGCAGTTTGACGGATTGGTAGATATGGAAGCAAGTGTTATTTATGAAGTGATGACAAAGAAAGTTTCGCCCTATCGAATGGTGTTTTTGAAAGTGGTATCTGACCATATGGACTCAGCAGATTGGACCAGTATTGATGCTACGGGACTAATAGTAAAGCATTTGAATTCTATAAAAACACACGTTATAAAAGCAATTTAATTCCCTCCTTTTTTTAGGAGGGGAAACCATAGTGTAGCTATTCCGGAATAATAATAGCTGGGAATCCCTCTTCTTTATAAAGCCGATTAAATTCTCCAACTTCGTTATCCATAATTTGATTCAAATTTTTCTTATAGGTTTGCCAGTCTTCAGAAAGATCAACAAAACGTTCCCGCTGACCTTGAGTTAAGGGAGGATCAGAACCATCAATCGTGCTGAGCAAACTTAACATATGTGAATTTAGACGGTTGAGAAAATTAACCACATCTTGGAAAGTTTCCATTTTAGTTTGAACCACATTCCCTTCCCACATATCGATCGCATCGATGGCTGCCTCTCCAGCTTTCATTAGATCTTCAACATTATTTTTCTCTTTTAAGCGTCCATTCATTTTTTGGATCTGGTTACGAATGCTGCGTGCTTTTACAATGGAACTGTGTAGGTTGTTGATTTGACCATACAAGTCCGCCATTAATGTTTGATGACTATTAAAATCACGGTCACGAATATCAACCTTTGGATCCGGTTCAACTTTAAATGGCTGCGTCATGGATACTTCACCCATCGTTAAACGAACATAATACTGACCCGGCCCGATACGATATCCAGCATAACCACCATAAAATGATACATCAGGCACCAGGCTTATATCATCAACTCGAAAATTCCATACAAATCGATTTACGCCTTTTTTGGCTGGGATTTTAGTCGATTGATAATTTTCCCCAAACGTTTTGGCTGAAGATCCTTTTTTGTTTGTAATGGTACGTATAATAGAATCATTATCGTCCAAAATTTCCAATTTAACTTCACTGTCTTTTTCTATTTCATCAGCAATATGATAAATAACCACAGTACCTGTTGGAGGATTTTGACCGATCAAAGGAGATTTTTTACTTCCACCGGATGTCCTAAAAGTTGTCCGAGGTGTATATAAATGAAAATCCTTTTTAATATCTTTTTCATTGAATTGATGAATAAAAGTTAAATCATCCAAAATCCAAAATGCTCTTCCCTGAGTTGATGCTATCAAATCATTGTTACGAATGGTGAGATCGGTAATGGGAACTATGGGAAGGTTTAATTGAAATTTTTCCCAGTTTTTTCCACCGTTGGATGACAAATAAAGTCCTGTCTCTGTACCCGCATATAGGAGATTACTTTTTATCGGATCCTCTCGAACAACACGAACAAAAGCATCTTTTTCAATTCCCTTTGTTTTTAGGATCCAGCTTTTGCCATAATTGGTTGTCTTATAAATATATGGAGACAGGTCACCAAATTTGTAACGGGTAAATGCCACATAGGCAGTGCCGAGATGATGGGGGGATAGTTCTATTGCATTCACAATACCTTCATCCATGCCTTTTGGTGTAATATTTTTCCAGTTTTTACCGCCATCTTTTGTCATATGAATTAAACCATCATCTGAACCAGACCAAAGGATGCCAGGTTCATGAGGTGATTCAACCAAATACATGATGGTGTTGTACACTTCGCCGCCAGCAGCCTCATTAGTGAAAGGAATACTTCCCAAATCCTGTTTTTGAATTTCATTTCGTGTCAAATCTGGGCTGATAATATCCCAGGAGTCTCCACCATTCTGAGTTTTAAATACAACATTCCCCGCATGGTAAATCGTATTTGGGTCATGGGGTGAAGCCACGATAGGTGCGTTCCAATTAAATCTAAATTTTTGATCTTTTGCCACAGAACCTAAACCAAGATATTCATAGGCCATGATACTGCGACTTTTTTTAGTGATCACATTGAATTTTTCTATCAAACCCTGATAACACCCGCCATAGACATCAATGGGATTATCAGGATCGAAAGCCAAGTAAGCACTTTCACACCCAGCTACCCGATACCAATCGGACCAATCGATACCCCGTCCACTGGTTGCACTGGGGATTGCGACACTAGAATTATCCTGTTGACCACCATAAACGTAGTATGGAAATCGATTATCCGTAATCACGCGATAAAATTGTGCAGTAGGTTGATTTTTTTGAGATGACCATGAATTGCCACCGTTGAATGAAATATTGGCGCCGCCATCATTGGCGTTAATCATATTTTTATTATTATGGGGATTAATCCAAAGGCCATGATTATCACCGTGCGGTACATTAATCTTTTGAAAAGACTTGCCGCCATCGGTGGATTTCATGAAGGGCGCATTGAGAACATAAACGGTATTCTCATCTTGTGGATCCGCAAACACATGAATATAATACCAGCTGCGTGCGATAAGAACACGATTACTATTGACACGTTTGAAGTTTTTCCCCCCATCATCAGAACGAAAGAGACCACCCTTTTCAGCTTCTGCAATCACATAGACTCGCTTGGGATTTGCAGCAGAAACACTGACATCAGTTTTACCCATATTCTCCGGAAGGCCTTTGGTTAGTTTATCCCATGTATCACCGCCATCAGTTGATTTATAAATACCGCTGCCGTCACCACCGCTTCGCATTTGCCAGGGCTGTCGTTGGTGATCCCAAAAAGATGCGAATAGAATACGGGGATTCGTTCTATCCATACTTAGACCGCTCACGCCAGAATGATCATTAACAAATAATACTTTTTCCCAATGTTTTCCACCATCACTCGAACGATAAATCCCACGGTCTTTACTGGCTGTATACTGGTCCCCCTGAACGGCTACATATACTAATTCTGCATTTTTTGGATGAACAATGACTTGGGAAATCGTTCGTGATTTTTCTAACCCGATATGTGACCAGGTATCGCCTGCATCCATGGATTTATAAATGCCATCGCCATGAGAAGTCATAACCGGGCGGATACAAGCTTCACCCATACCTGCGTAAATAATATTAGGGTCAGATTCAGCCACAGCCAATGCACCGACTGAACCGGTTTTAAGGAACCCGTCAGATACATTTTTCCAAACGATACCACCGTCAGTCGTTTTCCATATTCCACCCCCAACTGAACCAAAATAATATGTGAGGGGATCATTGGGAATGCCGACAGCAGTCAATGACCGGCCACCACGAAATGGACCAATATTCCGCCATTTCATCACATCTTTAACAGTTGTATCAAGTGATTCTGCCGATGTTATTCCGACACAGCAAAGAACAATGAATAAATAATTTTTTTTCACTTTCAAATTCTCCTACTTTGTTTCATTTCTGACAGGATAAATTATTTTACTGGATAGCTTTTAGTACGTCTCGTCGGCTGACTTGTCCCACTAACTTACCATGGTCAACTACGGGTAGTCGTCGAAAGTGTTTTTGCACAAAAAACTCAGCCAAGTCTACAATTCCCATTTGAGCATCAACTGTTGTTACCTTCTCGGACATATATTCACTAACCGATCCCCTTGACTCATGGTAATAGGAATCCTGAATCAATGTTTCCATGCAGTCTATTTCGGAAAGAACACCAATGATATTTCCATTTTCATCCAAAACAGGGGCGCCGGATATTTTATTTTTTAGTAGTATATTAATGGCTTCCAACACATTGGTTTCTGGTCGGAAAGTAACTAGTCTTTTGGTCATAATATCTTTGACTGCTCGAGGCCTCATTCAGCTTCCTCTTCAGTTGAATCATTTTTGCCGACAAATTCTTTCACCGAATCAATGACTGATGGTGCTAAATCCATCAATTTTCCTGTTAAACTTTCTTTATCCCCGATGGTCATGAGTTTGGCACCATCTTCGCCCACAACCACAAAAGCAACCGGTTCAATCGACCACCCGCCGCCTACACCTTGGCCATTTCCTTTTTTGCCTTTTTCATCTCCTTCTGCACCACCACCGCCAAATCCAAACATTACTTTTGAAACGGGAATTACCGTGTGGGTATCCGTTTTGATGGGCTCTCCAACCACGGTTTTTGAGGTCATTAATTCCTGTGCTTCTTTAAGCGTATTTTTTATTAATTCTGCAATATTCATATCATTCCTTTCACTTCCTGAATTTAAAATAAGTTTTTATAGCCTGCCACAAAACTTTTCCAGGTATAAATTTCAATCGAAAATGCCCCTTCATATCCGTTTCAAATCGATTATTGAATTGCGGATTAATTGTAATATCTAATTTTTTACTCTTGATTAACCCCCCAAGGGATTGACTCCATCCATAGATTAACCCCGTATGCATGGGATTCGGTAAGCCAAGGTCACCATTTAAAGAAAATTGATCAAAATGAATTTTCCCAATGGTCGCTTTTCCGATTCTTAGATATGGGATTGTTGACTTATTCTTCTGTTTTGACGTTTTATTATTTTCTTTAGATTTACTATTTTTGGGGAGAGAAAAGCTAAAAAGCGGATGATCAAAACGGCCAACGCCAATGTGTATCGATGGAAATGGAGAAACAGATATTCCGTGGTTCAATCCACCAAATTGGATTTGGGTACTCCCTGATTTTTGTTGCTCGATCCATTTGATATTCCCCGATACAGCAAGTCGAAATGGAATGAAAAGAATCAACAACAGAATGCCGATTAAAGCGGTTAAACCCCAGAGTATGATATTCAAAACCATAGGTTAATTTGAGTTAAGAAGGAGGATATCTGCCAGAAAAAACCGGAAAGGTTTTTATTCGAATAAAGATGATTCCATGGCAAGGAGTTTTTTTGCTTTTTCTTGCTCATTTAAATTTTCTGGGGATACATCCGGTAAGAGTGTGGGGTCAGCCTGGAGGACAAACTGTAAATCTTTCACAAAAAGTTCACGGTTGCTGTTTTTTGTATGGAGATATTGGGCGCGAATCACATAAGTACCCAAATAATTTGGACTGCCGGAAATAGAATACTCGAAATTATTGATAGAATGAATAAGATCTACACCGGGCAGTCTGGCATAGATGCCGCCAAATATCCGGTTTGCCCCATGATAAAAGAATTGTGGATTTAACGCTAAAATACGATGGAGTGCTGTTTCAATAAAATCTCTCTGGCTCAATCGTTCCATGACCGATTTTGTCGCTAGATATCGGGAATAATTGGCCACCCACCAATACAAAATTGAAATCATTTCTTGAGGCGTATTTTCAATTCCACCTATCATTTTAGCCGTGGAATCGCCATTCGTCAGTGCAAAGCCTTCCTGATAAGTATCGGTGGCAATGATAAAATCCCAGGCAGATTTCATCCCTTCCATAAATAATGAGTCTGACTGAGCAGGTTCCGTTTCGACATAATATCCAATATAATGGCATGCCCTGGCATAAAGTTGAGATACGTCCCCATTGTTTGGATCCTGATCATAGGCTTTGGATAAGAACAATCGCGCCATTCTTGCATCTTTCGGGTTCACACGTTTTTCCCAATGGGACTGGCCTTTGTCAACCAAAAATTGGATATTTTTTTCCGAAGAAATAAACGGATTGAAAGTATCAGACTTTATGGTACACCCCGACCCCAATAGGCATATCCCAACTATGATAATGAAGATTTGTTTTTTCATGTGAATCATCACCCCAGATCAAGGCGGATGAATTACTCCTGAAATTGGTTAAATTCCTCCTATAAGTTAATCAATTATATCAGGTAAATGGAAAAGACAATTGAAATGAAAGGTATGGATCTGGGCATGTTATTTGGCCCTGCGGATGCCAACTTAAAACTGGTGGAAGATTCCTTTGCCAGTAAAATCATTGTGAGGGGAAACATCATCAAAATTGATGGTGATAAAAAGGAAGTCCCTGTCATTCATGAAGTATTCCATGAAATGGGATCGACGCTTAATCGAAAAGGGTCACTCACTCAAGATGATGTAAAAACATTGATTCGTATCACCGCAGTGCAAAATGGACATGAATCGCAGCAATTGGATACGGTGGTTCATTATGGACGCAAGGGTGCCATTTCCGGTCGAACTGATGGACAGAATGCTTATATTAAAACAGTCCGAAAAAATGATATCGTTTTCTCCGTCGGCCCTGCTGGGACAGGGAAAACTTACTTAGCAGTGGCATTTGCTGTGGCCGCTTTGGATAATCGTGAAATAGATCGCATCATTCTCTGCCGCCCTGCGGTGGAAGCAGGTGAAAATTTGGGTTTCCTTCCGGGAGATCTCAAGGAAAAAGTGGATCCATATTTAACGCCACTTTATGACGCATTGGGGGATATGATGCCTACCACAAGATTGAAACCATTATTGGCGAATAATACAATAGAGATTATTCCTCTCGCTTATATGCGGGGGCGAACCCTCAATAATGCATTTATGATTTTGGATGAAGCCCAGAATGCCACCACCATGCAAATGAAAATGTTTCTCACACGATTGGGCGTGAATTCCAGAGCCATTATTACAGGGGATATCACCCAGATTGATTTACCTTCAAAATCAAAATCGGGTCTACTGCAAGTGATTGATCTTTTGCAAGGAATTGATGGACTTGGGTTTTGCAAATTGGATGCATCGGATGTGGTTCGACATAAATTAGTCAGAGATATCATAAAGGCCTACGATCATAAGGAAAATTAACTTTCAATAAAATTTTACATTTTCTGTTTACTAAACGAAGCAAATCCTTTAATAATCACAGACGAATTGTATTAACTTCTTGGCACTTTTGATGATTGATTTTTGGTGTGTGCCCACCAAAATAATCTGAAATAAAAATAAGAAATATTGTTCATTGATTAAGCACATTCAATTTATCGGCTCGCCCGTCCTCTCAGCATTCGCTGATTATATCACTTTACCCAAAACACGAAAGATGACTTATGCCTGAATTAAGAGATGTTGTTATCATATCCGCCAAGCGAACACCTGTAGGTGCATTTCAAGGAAACCTGTCTTCCGTATCAGCATCCAAATTAGGGTCTACTGCTATCAAGGCTGTTTTGGAAGAAACCAAAGTTGATTTGAATTCCATTGATGAGGTGATTATGGGCAATGTGCTTTCTGCAGGACAAGGCCAGGCGCCGGCAAGACAAGCAGCATTAGGTGCCGGCCTGCCCGATTCAGTGGAATGCCTCACCATCAATAAAATGTGCGGTTCCGGATTAAAGGCAGTCATGTTGGCGACACAGGTCATTCAAACCGGAGATGCAGAAATCATTATTGCCGGAGGGATGGAAAATATGACTCAGGCGCCCTACTTACTTCCGAATGGTCGGGATGGTCATCGGCTGGGGCATGGTCAAGTACTCGATTCCATGATTAAAGATGGACTTTGGGATGCATACAACGATAAGCACATGGGTAATTGTGCGGAATTGTGTGCTAGTGAAAAGAATTACAGTCGGGAAGATCAGGATGCATTTGCAAAAACATCCTACACTCAAGCTCAATCCGCCCAAGAAAATGGATCATTTTCTGATGAAATTGTACCTGTCTCCGTTCCTCAGAGAAAAGGAGGTCCCATAATCGTGGATAAGGATGAAGAACCGGGCCGAGCCAATTTTGAAAAGATGGAATCTCTCCGACCAGCATTCGAAAAAGAGGGGACTATAACCGCAGCCAATGCATCCAAAATTAATGATGGTGCAGCAGCGATTATGATTATGTCCGGCGAAAAAGCAAACGAGTTGGGGCTTACACCATTGGCAACGATTTGCGCTCAAGCGTCCGCCGCTCATGCACCGGAATGGTTTACCACTGCCCCCAGCAAAGCCATTTCAAAAGTATTAGACAAAGCGGGCCTACAAGCGGAAGCAATAGATTTATGGGAAATCAACGAAGCATTTGCTCCCGTAGCTATGGCAGCAATAGATGATTTTAATTTAAACCATGATAAAGTAAATGTAAATGGGGGCGCCATTGCCATTGGACATGCCATTGGAGGAAGTGGTGCGCGCATTTTGACTACCTTAATCCACGCCATGAAAAGCAGAAATGTCCACACCGGTTTAGCCACCCTTTGCATCGGTGGTGGGGAGGCGTCAGCGTTAATTATTACAAGATAGACAATGGATTTTAATTTAACAGAAGAGCAAGAGCTGATTCAGAAAACAGCCCGAGATTTCGCCATGGATCATTTACGTCCCGGCGTGATTGAACGGGATGAAAAAGCAGAATTTCCAAAAGATCAAATTAAAATGATGGGGGAATTGGGTTTCTTGGGCATGATGATTCCTGAAAAATATGGCGGTGCAGGAATGGATACCATATCTTACTGTTTAGCCCTGGAAGAAATCGCCAAGGCTGATGCATCTGCCGCAGTGGTGATGTCCGTCAACAATTCTCTCGTTTGCCAGCTTTTATATAAATATGGTAATGAAGACCAAAAACAAAAATATTTAACGAAATTGACTAGTGGAAAATTACTAGGAGCTTTTTCATTATCGGAACCCCAATCCGGTTCCGACGCCAGTAATATGCGAACATTCGCCAAACGTGACGGTGACAATTATATCATCAACGGCACCAAAAATTGGGTGACCAATGGGATTAGCTCTGATATTGTTATTCTCATGTGTATGACGGTAAAGAATGTAGGATACAAAGGTATTACCACTTTTGTTGTTGAAAAAAGTTTTGATGGACTTTCTACAGGGAAAAAAGAGGACAAGCTTGGGATTCGTGGTTCAGATACATGCGAATTGTATTTTGATGATTGTAAAGTACCCGTAGAAAATCGGATAGGAGAAGAAGGAGAAGGGTTTAAGATTGCTTTGGGTACCTTAGATGGGGGCAGGGTTGGGATTGCTACCCAGGCATTAGGAATTGCAGCAGAATCATTAGCAAGATCTGTGGAATATGCAAAGGAACGGAAACAGTTTGGAAAAGCAATTGGACAATTTGGTGCAATCCAAACCAAGTTAGCCCAGATGGCGATTCATGTGGATGCGGTCCGTTTGTTAATTCATCGAGCGGCAAAATTAAAGGACGAGGAAAAACCATTTGTGAAAGAAGCAGCCATGGCAAAAAACTTTGCATCAAAAGTGGCCATGGATGCATCTACCCAATGCGTGCAGATTTTTGGAGGCACCGGTTATATGACAGAAACAGGTGTGGAGCGGCTCATGCGAGATGCTAAAATAACCCAGATTTATGAAGGTACTTCCGAAATCCAGGAAATGATTATTGCCAGGGCATTACTCGAAGGAAAGTAGCGAATATGAAAAAACAAAATATTGATTGGGATGCATTAGGATTTGGGGTTTACCCCACCCGTAGTATGTGGAAAAGCACATGTCTGATTGATGGTGATTGGACCTCTGGGGGATTAATTCCCTATGGGAATATAGAAATTTCACCTGCGGCAGGTGTTCTGAATTATGGGCAAGGTGTTTTTGAAGGAATGAAAGCATATCATTCTGCCAAAAATAGAATTGTTCTTTTTCGCCCGGATATGAATGGAAAACGGATTGCCGGCTCCAGCAAAAGATTATGTATGCCTGAATTGCAGACAGATTATTTCGTGAATGCGGTTGAAAAAGTAGTTCATGATAATATGGATTTTATTCCGCCTCACGGAAAAGGAGGATTATATATCCGCCCTATTGTGTGGGGAACGGCACCGATCCTGGGTGTGGCGCCTTCCAGTGAATATACATTTATGATTTACACGGCCCCTGTTGGTTCTTACTTTAAGGGAAATATTAAACCATTAAACTTAATCGCTTCTGAATTTTACCACCGGGCCGCACCCAAAGGGATTGGCAATGTAAAAGCCATTGGAAATTATTCGGCATCTCTTAGACCTGTCATTGAAGCAAAAGCTCAGGGATTTGATGAAGTATTATATCTGAAAGCAGATGATGAACGATTGGTGGAAGAAGTTGGGTCAGCCAATATTTTTATGCGGAAGGGGAATCAATTGGTGACACCCAAATTATCCGGTTCTATTCTGCCTGGTGTGACACGAAAATCAATCATTCAATTAGCCCAAGATCAATTAGGATTAAATGTAGAAGAGGGAGATTTGCTTTTGAAAGATATTTTTTCTGCAGATGAGGTATTCTGTACCGGAACAGCAGTAGTGGTCACACCGGTAGGGCAGGTGACATTCCAAGGTGAAACCCATACAATTAATGACGGAAATATGGGAGATGCTGCAACGGAATTAAGAAAAACGTTACTCGGCATTCAACGGGAAGAAATTGATGATCCATATGGTTGGGTTCACGAAGTTAATATTATATAAAAGTATTTAATCAAATGAGTAAAACCCATCCAAGACGTCAGGGACGTGAAGCGGTTCTTCAGGCGCTATATGCCTACGAATTGACAGGAGAAGATCGGGCCAAGGTTCTAAAAGATACCTTAAATCGACAATCTTATGATAAAAATACGCAATTGTTTATTTCTAAATTGTTTGATGTCGCGATGGATCATAAAGATTGGTGTGAGGAAGAAATTAAAACCAGACTTAATAATTGGGAATTTAGCCGAGTGGCCATATTAGATCGCCTGCTATTAGTCGAAGCAATCAGTGAAATTTATTTCATTGAGGATGTTCCACCAAAAGTTTCCATCAGTGAAGCCATTGAAATTGCAAAAAAATATAGTACAGAAGAGAGTTCTGGCTTTGTGAATGGTGTGTTGGATAACGTATATAAATCAATGGGGAAAGACACCAAGGATTAAAATTTATGATACAAAATTTAATTAAAAAAGTATTTGGAAGCCGATCCGATCGGGAAATGAAACCATTGCTGCCATTGGTGGATGAAGTCAATCAATTCGCTGAAAGTTTGACCTTAAAATCTGATGATGAATTGAGGGAACGAACGCAAGAATTAAAAGCGTCTATCCGTGAAATCAGAATTATTGCTGAGGAGAAAGCAGCCAAAGAAATAAATGATAAAAATGAAGCGCATAAATTTATCCTTTTAGCTGAACATGATAAGTTGGAAGAAATTCTTCCGGAAGCATTTGCCATGGTTAAAGAAACATGTCGGCGTATGTGCGGAACCAGTTGGAAAGTGGTTGGTCGGGAATTGAGTTGGGAAATGGTGCCATTTGATGTTCAGATTATGGGCGGTATCATTCTGCATCGGGGAAATGTGACTGAAATGAAAACAGGAGAAGGAAAAACGTTAGTTGCTGCTTTCCCCATTTACCTTAATGCGCTCACTGGCAGGGGGGTTCATTTAATTACAGTGAATGATTATTTGGCTCAGCGTGATGCGGAATGGATGGGTGAGGTGTATAAACGGTTGGGCCTATCTGTTGGATTTATTTTAAATAATATGACGCCGGAACAACGGCGTGAAAACTATAATCGTGATATTACTTACGGCACTAACAATGAATTTGGATTTGATTATCTCAGGGATAATATGTCTTTGCAGAAGGAGGATCAAGTCCAACGGGATCACGCCTACGCCATTGTAGATGAAGTAGACTCGGTTTTGATTGATGAAGCACGTACGCCGCTTATTATCTCCGGAGCCGTGGATGCACCGGTAGATACATCATTCAAGGACTTACGGCCGCTCGTTCAAGACCTGGTGAGACAACAAAATGCACTTGTCTCCACAATCGTATCTGAAGGTAAAACTCTTTTGAAAGAAGAGAAGGATAGGGATGCGGGGTATAAATTTCTCCAGGCATTACGAGGACAGCCAAAACATCCAAAGGTGATGAAAATTTTTCAGGAGGGTGGCACCAAGAAATTGGCTCATCAGGTGGAATCAGAATTTATGCGGGATAAAAAACTACATGAAGTAGATGATGATCTATTTTTTAGTATTGATGAAAAAACACATGTTATTGACATTACCGAAAAAGGGCGTAATGCTTTAGCGCCGGATTCCCCTGAAACTTTCGTCATTCCGGATTTGGGTGAAATGCTCCACGATATTGATGAAAATGAATCTTTATCAAAATTGGAAAAAGATCAGGAAAAAGAAAACGCACATCAACTCCATGCGGATCGGTCCGGGCGAATCCATAACATGACCCAATTACTTCGGGCTTATACGCTGTATGACAAAGATGTGGAATATGTGGTGCAAAATGGCCGCGTCCAGATCGTAGATGAATTTACCGGTCGTATTCTTGCCGGCCGTCGATATAGCGATGGGCTACATCAGGCATTAGAAGCAAAGGAAAATGTAACCGTTGAACGGGAAACCCAGACCCTTGCTACCATTACAATCCAAAATTATTTTAGAATGTATGATAAACTAGCGGGTATGACCGGTACAGCCGAAACAGAAGCAGAAGAATTCGGGTCTATTTATAATTTAAATGTTGTTGTGATTCCAACCAACCGCCCTATTATTCGAGATGATAATGAAGATTTAATTTATAAAACAACGCGGGAAAAATATAATGCAGTTGTTGAAGAAATTGCATCATGTCATCATAAGGGTCAGCCGTCTCTCGTTGGGACGATTACGGTTGAAGCATCCGAATTACTTTCACGCTTGTTGAAGCGACGGGGTATCCCCCATAATGTTCTGAATGCAAAACAGCACCAGAGTGAAGCAGAAATTGTGGCGCGTGCAGGACAAACTGGTGCGGTAACCATTGCCACCAACATGGCCGGCCGTGGGACAGATATTAAACTGGGCGAAGGGGTCATTGAAGCTGGCGGTCTCCACATAATTGGAACTGAACGCCACGAATCTCGACGGATTGATCTGCAGCTGCGGGGCCGTTCCGGCCGGCAGGGTGACCCGGGGTCCAGTGTGTTTTATTTATCTTTGGAAGATGATTTGATGCGTCTTTTCAATAGCGAACGGATTGCCAGTATTATGGATCGGCTTGGCGCAGAAGAGGGAGAGGTAATCACCGCTAAAATGGTAACTCGTGCGATTGAAAATGCCCAGAAAAAAGTAGAACAAAGGAACTTTGGTATTCGCAAACATTTGCTAGAATATGATGATGTAATGAACCAACAGCGGCAGGTGGTGTATGATATCAGGAATCAAGCATTAAACGATGAAGATATTTCTGATGCAGTATTAGACATGGTTGACGAATATGTGGATGATGAACTCAACCGGATGGAGGATACCGGTCCCCAGAATTGGGATTGGGAAAATCTGAGACAAAATCTTTCGTCCCATCTTTTGGTGGATGTTGACTATGAATCGGTTAAAGAATCTGCAGAAAGCGATGAGGTTTCCATAGAAGATGCAAGAAATTTTATTTTAGACCAAGCAAAAGAAGTATATCAAACGCGGGAGTCCTTACTGCCGGATGATGTAATGCGCGGGTTTGAAAAATTTGTAATGCTCCGGACCATTGATGAAAAATGGAAGGATCATTTATACGCCATGGATCAGCTACGGGAGGGGATAAACCTTCGAGCCTATGGTCAGAAAAATCCGCTATTAGAATATAAATCGGAAGGATTTCAGATGTTTCAGCAGATGATGGTTGACACAACTGAAGAAACAGTTCAACGGTTATATAGAACCCAAATCCGGGGAATGGAAGCAGCACCAGAAATGCCTGTGAGCCGTGCTCGGAATGTTCAAACCCAGCACGATGAAACTACTGGGATGGGGTTTTCTGGTCCATCTATGCAGGAACAGGCTGCCGCATCTTCCGGCGTTCCCAAACAGCCCGTGCATGCAGATGAAAAAATAGGTCGAAACGAAAAAGTGAAAATGGTAAGTCCCAGCGGGAAACAAGTAGAAGTGAAATACAAAAAATTACAGCAATATTTAAATCAGGGATACGCCCAGGTATAGGGACATTCCTCGGAATAAAAAAAGGAATTTAAAATGGCGAATAAGAAAAATTGGAAATTTTCAACAAAGGCAATCCATGTAGGGAATGAAGCGGACAAAGAATTCGGTTCTGTTTCGCCGCCAATCCATTTAACATCTACATTTAAACAGGATGCTGTTGGTAAAAACCGAGGATTTGATTATTCTCGTGTTTCAAATCCCACACGTCAGCGGTTGGAAAAAAATCTTGCGGCTCTGGATAATGCAAAGCATGCCATTTGTTACAGTACAGGAATGGCCGCCACCACCGCCCTTTTTCAACTTTTTGATGCAGGAGACCATATCCTCATTTCAAGAAATACTTATGGTGGAACATATAGAATGTCAATGAATGTACTTCAGCGTCAGGGGATGGAATTTGAATGGGTTGACACCCGAGATCCTGCGAATGTGGAGAAACATATTCGCCCCAACACCAAACTGGTTCATGTGGAAACGCCTACCAATCCACTTTTGGAATTATGCAACCTTGAGGCTACATCAGCCATTTGCAAAAAGGCCGGTGTATATTTGAGTGTGGATAATTCGTTTATGAGTCCTTACGGGCAGCGGCCATTGGATTTGGGTGTGGATGTGGTGATGCAAAGCTCAACAAAATCTCTTTCTGGCCATTCAGATATTTTGGGGGGTGTACTCGCCACCAATGATGATGATTTGGATGAACGACTCCGATTTTTGCTGAAAGCGACGGGAGGAGTACCCAGTCCATTTGATAACTGGATCTTATTACGATCCACAAAAACATTGGGACTCCGATATCAAAAATCGACGGACAATGCAGTTGAATTAGCTACATGGCTCTGTAAGCAAAAAGGATTAGATGATGTTCTTTACCCTGGACTTAATAGTCATCCTCAACATGAAATTGCTGTGAAACAACAGCGATCCCCGAGTGGTGATGTAATTTTCGGGCACATGATTTCTATTGATATTGGATCAATAGATGCGAGAGACCGTTTTCTGGAACGGCTAGAATTGTTTACCCTTGCAGAAAGTTTGGGCGGGGTAGAAAGTCTGGTTTGTGTTCCATATAATATGACCCACGCAGCTATACCGGAGGATGTTAAACTGGAAATGGGTATTACGGAAACTTTAATTCGGTTATCGATTGGGATTGAGGATATTGTAGATCTGAAGGCTGATCTCCAAAATGCTTTAGGGAATTAATTTACTTTATCTGTTTCAAATTTCTAACATGAAATAGTAATTTCCCCAGCTTTTTCAACAGTGAAAAAGCATCATTGCCGCGGTGGTGGAATTGGTAGACACGCTGGTCTTAGGAACC
>CATMGX010000011.1:0-24977 GCA_950067765.1 uncultured Fidelibacterota bacterium | reverse complement strand
GGTGATCGAACGAAATTTATCACCATCAACGGAAATGCAAACTTCGGGAGTTATTTTCATGGGACGCGGAATTCAGTGGGGATTTCTGCTTCGATTAAACGGGGATATCGATTTAGTGTCGATTTTGGTTTAAATAAAAATGTCGTAAAGTTTCCCGATGCCACCGTAAATGCGGATATTTATACATTGAAAATAAAATATAATCATTCGGTAAAGTTGTTGAATAAACTTTATTTTCAGTACAATGCTGCCGATGAAAAATTGGTAAGTAATTTCCGGATGAATATAATCCATGCCCCCTTGAGCGATCTCTTTTTAGTCTATTCCAATATTTCAGATTTAAAAGGGGATGAAAAGGATAATGGCATGATTGCCCTGAAATTCACCAAGTTGTTTACGCTCTAACTTTTAACTTAATCCACCATTTTAATTATTAACAACTTATCTTTCTATTTTCCAAATCCTCAGAACAGGACGTGACGTCCTATTCAAGATGAGGTGATTAATTTTGAGAATAACGGGTCACCCCAAATATTCCATCTGGCTTTTGCCATCAAAAAATGATCATAAGCTAATATATAATAAGATAGAAGAATTATCTAAAGTATGTAATTCGCAATCCTTTCAGCCCCATTGTACGCTTTTCAGTCCTGTATTTGATCTGGAATTAGCCAAAGATATTATTCAAGAAATTGATATAAATCCTTTCCAGGTAAAAACTATCAAACTCAATCAATCCAGCAACATTTGGAAAACGGTATTCATTGAATTAGAAAAGAATGAACTATTAAATCAGCTACACCAATTATTTCAGAATGCATTTCCGACCAAAGAAGCATTCAAGCCCCATGTCAGTTTGATATATAAAATAATGCCCAAAAAAGAGAGGATGGACATTATTGCCAGTTTAGATATTCAAAAAACCTATGAGATTGGAGGCATTGCTATCGTGAATACTTCTGGCCGTATTGAGGAGTGGAAAACCGTTTATGAAGTATTTTGGAACTAATAGGATGAAAAGGGGTAAATTCAGGCATGCTTAAACGCATTACATCCATCGGATTAGTTTTGATTATGGCTTTTGCCATGGCAGCGCCTATAATGCATATTGATTGCGATATGCCTTGTTGCGAGGTGAAAGTAAAATCTTGTTGTGAGAAAGCCAAGACAGGAGAAGCCTCAAATAAAAGCGCTATACGGAAACAAAAATGTGATCATAATCAATTTGTTCCTATCGTTTCCGGGCCCAAAACAGAACGTAAATCCGCCCAAGTTGACATGGATAAACCAATCTGCGCCATGAAAACAGATGCACCCAAATGTCAACTTTCCGAGAAAACGGCTTTTCAAAGCCAACCGTCTGATTCCCAGGCGAAATTTTCCGTCCCGCTCCGCTTATAATATTATCTTGACCTAGGACGATTGCGTCCATTTTTAGGGATCCGTACATCTCGGATCTGTTGATTCCATTCAACAATCAGGATAATTATGAAACTTTTCACTCATTACATTTTTAATAAAAAACACACAGTATTGGCATCCATGTTATTGATAGGTTGTTCCACTGTCCCGCGGTTGGGCGTTTGGAACGATTTTAAAGATGAGCTTGCACTCAAGACTCAATATTTGGTGGAAAAAGATGCTGACAAAAATCAGGCCCTGCAGGATACAATTAATTTCTTATTAGCTGAACCGCTCACCGTTGATGCAGCCATACAAATTGCGGTGCTGAATAATCCAGGTCTACAGGCTGTTTTTGAGGAATTGGGTATTGCCCAGGCAGACTGGCTTCAGGCCGGATTACTCACAAACCCGAAGTTAAAAGCCCAAGTCCTTTCCGGTGGAGGGGAGGTAAAAACAGAATTGGGTATAGAACAGGATTTCATGGGATTTTTCCTCCGCCCGCTGCGCGTCAAACTTGGAGAGGCCCAGTATCAGGCGGTCAAGCATCGTGTCGAGCATGAAGTTTTCTCACTAATTGCCGATGTTCGGGAATCCTATTATACGCTCCAAGGTGATAAACAACTGCTTACACTGCTACAGTCTGTCGTGGAAGCGTCTGAAGCGGCAAAAGAATTGGCACAAAGACAATACAATGCCGGTAATATCAGCGTGCTGGATTTGTCCCGGCATCAGGCAAACTATCATGAGGTCAAACTCGCGCTGATTCAGAATGAAATTCAGGTTGAAATTGAACAGGATGTATTAAACCAAAAAATGGGATTGACTTCCGCACAATCCTGGAAGATCAAAGGGATCCTTCCTCAATTCTCCGAAGATGAACCCGTTCTGTTGGAATTGGTCTCACGTGCAACTGAGAATCGAATGGATCTCCAGGCATTGAAAGTCGAAATCAAGGCCCTGGAAGAAGTGCTGCCCTGGGCGCGATTCAATCAGATCGCAGAAGGAGAATTAGGATTTGGGCAGGAGAAAGAACAGGTACTGTCGTCAGGTCCGGAACTGAAAATAGCCGTGCCCATTTTCGATTTGGGACAGGCAGAGGCAGCCAAAAAAAAAGCGGAACTGCGTCAAAAACAAAAGCAATTGAAAGCCCTCGGGCAGGAAATCCATACGGAGGTGGTAATCCTGTACAAAGATATGATGGTCAACAGAAAAACAGTCGATTATTTTCAAAAAACAATCATTCCGGTCAATCAGCTGATTGTTGAATCTGCGCAAAAACACTACAATTACATGCTACAGGGCGTGTATACGCTTTTGGAATCCAAACAGGATGAAATCAATGCCAACCGGGATTGCATAGAGGCGCTAAAGACCTATTGGATAACAAGATCTAGACTGGATTTTGCAATAGGTGGGGGATTGGAATTTCCCCTTTCTGGAGAGGAATATGATTTGCAAGAAAGCATGAAGAATTAAAATAGGTCGAATATTAAATATGATTAAAATGGAGAAAATTATGAACAATCAATCAGCAGGACTTCAAATCAACAGGGTCGCAGGAATGGTGCTTACAGTCGTTCTATCGGTGATAAACACCCAGTTATTTGGCGGTTCCCTGCCAAAAGATGCGTCTTATACACCGGTCATTACTCCCAATGGTTCTACCCTGCCTTGGAAGATGGTGGATGGGGTCAAGGAATTTCGCTTGGTTGTGGAAGAAATTGAATGGGAAATGGCTCCGGGTATGGTCATAAAGGCGTGGGGGTATAATGGTCAAACACCCGGCCCGACCATTGAAGCAGTAGAGGGAGACAGAGTACGAATTTACGTCACCAATAAGCTCCCGGAATCTACGGCAGTCCACTGGCACGGTGTTATCCTTCCCAGCGGTATGGATGGTGTTTCCGGTCTGACCCAACCGGGCATTCAACCGGGGGAAACATTCATCTACGAATTTGACCTGAAGCAGCATGGTACTCAAATGTATCATTCCCATGGGGATGAAATGACCCAGATTGGATTGGGATCCATGGGCTTTTTTATCATCCACCCGCGAAAACGGGAAAATCATATTGATCGTGATTATGCTATTTTTCTGAATGAGTGGTTTGTGGATCCGGGAACAAGTACGCCTGACGCAAATGTGATGACCGATTTCAATATTTTTACTTTCAACGGCCGCGTTTTTCCGGGAACAGCGCCATTGGTGGGTAAAACAGGTGAGCGCATTCGAATTCGAATCGCCAATGTTGCCCAAGAATCCCATCCTATCCACCTGCATGGACATTCTTTCAAAGTTGTGGCCACGGATGGCGGGGATATACCTGAGTTAGCACAATGGCCGGAGACGACTGTTTTGGTTGCGCCAGGCCAAACGAGAGACTTTGAGTTTATAGCCAATCCTGGAGACTGGGCCCTCCATTGCCATCGGCGTCATCATCCAATGAATGCCATGGGGCATGATATTCCCAACGTTTTGGGTGTGAATCAGGATGGTGTGGAAGAAAAAATAAGAAAATTATTGCCGAATTATATGGCCATGGGCGAAAAAGGAATGCATGAAATGGCTGAAATGAATATGGAAGGACCACCCAATACACTGCCGATGATGGGCGGTGAGGGACCCTTTGGAACCGTGGCTATGGGCGGCATGTTTACCATCCTGAAAATTCGCGACAACCTGGCTGACGGTGAAGATCCGGGGTGGTACCCAAACCCGAAGGGGACGGTTGCTTCAACGGTTATGCCAAAATTGCCGGTTAAAAAGGAATCCCAATCACTATTCGTTTGTCCCATGCATCCTGAAGTATCCCTGTCCTATAGGGGACGGTGTTCAAAATGTGGAATGAATTTGGTTGAGGAAAATAAAAAATGAAGGAGTTTGGAATGAATAAACTTGTTTTGATTTTTGTATTAACCCTGTTTGGATGTGAAAATAAAGTTGCTGATCACAATGCAGCATTGATTGAGAACATCATTGAAGATATCCGCCTCGGTTGGGAGAATGGAGATGGAAACGCTTTCCGTAAACATTTTCTGGATTGGGATGGTGCCCGGTATTTTGAAGGGGGCGGTCAAAATGTGGGTTTAGAGGATTTAATCGTCCATCATGTTGAGCCGGAAGCAGCACTTGGATTGGATTTAGTTTTTGACAATATTCAAACCCACTTTGAAGACAATTTTGCCTGGGCCCTTGTGGATACAGAAATCAAATTGACCACATCCAGCGGTCGGAAAATCCATAATAAGGGGCATGGGACTTATTTACTGAGATGGGTTGATAGTGCTTGGAAAGTTGTCCATACACAATCAGCCAGTAAGCCGGTGAAATGAATTAATAACTGAATCGAAGATAAAAACATATGCAAAAGTTTAAGTTGAGTACTCTATCGCAATTCCTATTTAGAATTCTCAATATTCGGGCAATCCTTGTGTTGGGAATTATGCTCCTGCTCCAGCCACCGCTTTGGGGCCAATGACCCCTCTGAACGAACCCCAGCCTCCCGGTCGGGACGGCCAATTCAGGTGTCGGTTTAGATAAGGGAAAACTTATTGTTGGCGCGAATATGATGGTTCAGAATATTGAATGGTGGCATAGCGAACTGAAAGCATACGGTGGCGACCATGAAGGAAATCTGAATTCGAGTTTGGCAGATATTAATGCAACCTACGGGATTTCTGATAAATGGAACCTGAGCGTGGATGTCATGGCAGGAAACAGATCCATGGATTTTTATCGTGACGCGAATATTCATCACCGCGATGAAAACAAAATAGGGATCGGCGATACACGATTTACTCTCAGATATTTGATGGAGAATACAACTTTCGGTCCCGGTCAGCGGGTTTTTATCGGGGGCGGGTTGGTTATTCCCTCAAACAATTCTCTGACAGAGAATCCATTTAAACTTGGTAAAGCAGGGGAACCACACACGCATTTCAATTTGAGCGAAGGCGTGTTCAAAGGTCATGGGGAATTTCAGTATTTCAGAAGGACTGACGGTTCCATATTCCCAGGCGGCGTGTTGAAAGTGGATGTACCATTGGAAACGAATCAATATGGATTCAAGCCGGGAGTACAATTCTCTGGAGCGGCTCTGTTATATTTCCAGACCAAATCATTTTGGGGCGGGATTCCATTTTTTCAAATGCTGGGACAATATCGAAACCCAGCTATTTGGGATGGAGAAGAGGCACCCAATTCTGGCGGAAGTGTGTTGCAGCTTGGGGGCGGACTAACCTTCGCAACAAACGGATATTTGTTGACTGTTTCGGCGCGGACTCCGGTATATTTCAATGCAAGTGTAACGAGCCAGGAAGAAATAGAAGTAACGAGTAAAACCGATGTGTGGGGACTTTCCTTGAGTATTCGCAAATCATTTTCTCTTTTTAAATTAAAATTGGATGAAAAGAGCGAGGAGATAGAACATGACGAATCTCAACATTAAATCACCCATTAAATCATTTATGCCAGTTTTTAAATGATTTTTGACTAAGGATTAATTGTGTTTTTACCTTCCCATTTAGCATCCGGATATTTGCTAAGCAAAGCAATTAAACCATCGATATGGACGGTATTCCCGTTCATGCCTGTTTTGATAATTGCTGCCATCTTTCCCGATGCGGATGGGATATTTTCAGAAACGGTGGCAGGGCATCATTCCATGCTTCATACTCCAATTTTATGGATCACATTATTTGGTGTCATGATCTTTGTGGATAGAATGACAAATAGTGAGAAAATAAAACCTATAGCATTGGGTGTTTTGTTTGGCTCTCTCTCGCATTTATTCACCGATTGGCTTACGGCACGAACTGTAGGGATACAATGGTTTTATCCCTTGAGTCAAAAAGATTATTTCTTGTTTCAGATTCATCCGGAAAATGGGCAAGGATCAGTTTGGGAAATGATATCCGAGCCTTATTTTTCATTTTATATGGAAAATGGATTTTTATTCTGGATAGAAATAGGGATAGTTATTTTTTCGGTCTTTTTATTGTCTAAAAATCGACTTTCAAAATTTAATAAATGAATAATAAGTTTAACAAAATTGGGATTAATATCCGTAATAATAATTGTGCAAAATTAATCTCTATAAACAGAAAAAGAGGATACAATGAAATCAATCATTAGTATAATAGCGATGAGCTTTTTAATCAGCTGCAGCAGCGATACCAAAACGGCTGAATTGAAACTGGACTCCATGCAGTGCATGATGTGTTCAATGAGCGTGGAAGAAGCTGTTGCTGACCTTGAAGGCGTAAGTAAAGTTGAAATCGACTTGAAAGGCAAATCTGGAAAGGTGACCTACAAGGCATCGCTTATTGATTTCCCAGCGATCGAAAAAGCCATTATATCTATAGGGTATAGTGTCAATGATAAAAAGGCAGATCCCGATGCATATGCCAATTTGGAACTCTGCTGTAAAATGCCGGAAGGTCAATAATTAAACATGCAGGGGATGCCTGAACGTCCCCAATGATAAAATAAATATGTAGAGACGCATAGTGATGCGTCTCTACGAAAACATTGAAAAAAAAATGAAAAAATATATTTTTCTATCCCTATTCCTTTTTGGGTGTTCAACCCCTGATTTCTCTCTTCCGTCCACAATGGATGGCAGTCGGTATCCTCGTGTTTCTGCTACAGAAAATGGTGGACTCCTCATGTCCTGGTTTGAGAAGGTTGATTCGGTACAATGGGCATTACAATGGTCTGAATTTTCAAAAGGAAACTGGACAGAAGGCCAAACCATTACAGCCGGGGATCCTTACTTTGTGAACTGGGCCGACTTTCCATCTATTTATGAAGTGGGCGGGGATCAATTGGTGTCTCATTGGCTTCAAAAAAGCGGAAATGGTCCTTACGATTATAATGTTCAAATATCCCATTCCAAAGATCGGGGTAAATCATGGTCTGAATCGGTGATTCCTCATGGCGATATTGATCCAAAAGGGGAGCATGGATTTTTGTCATTTTTTCAACAGCAGGATGCGTCCCTTGGATTTGTCTGGCTGGATGGCCGCCACATGGGCGCCTATGATCCTGTGAATCATTCTATGGGAGATATGGCCTTATATCGTTCCACCATGGTGGATGGTCAATTGGGTACAGAAATAATGCTGGACAACCGGGTGTGTGAATGTTGTCCCACCAGTTCTATTCAAACGGGAAATAGTTTAATCATTGCCTATCGTGACCGATCTGAAAAAGAAATCCGTGATATTAATATTATTCGTTATGCGGATGGTGAATGGTTTGAACCCTATACCGTTCATGAGGACAATTGGTTAATTGGCGGCTGCCCCGTCAATGGCCCCATGCTGGCTGCCAATGGGAATGATTTGGCCATTGCCTGGTATACTTCACCCAATGAAACGCCCACAGTTAATGTGGCATTTTCACATAATGACGGCGCCACATTTGATGCACCTATTCGCGTCGATTTATCTAAACCCATTGGCCGTGTAGATTTAACCTGGGTTAGCAAATTAGAAGTGATGGTCAGTTGGATTGAAACCGCAGAAGAAACAACAGATATCGTTACCTCAATAGTATCTAAATCTGGAAATGTTCAAACACCGAGAATCGTTTCTGAAATTCAACCGGGGCGTGTTTCCGGTTATCCCCAGATGGAAATGGTGGATGATCAACTCTTCTTTGCCTGGACTGAAGGGGGCGAAAACGGTCGCGTCATGACAAAATGGGTTTCCCTTTCAGCTTTTCGCTAAAATAGACCCTTCATAACCATTCGGCTGTTGTAAATTCGTTTCCGTATCATGCGATCGATTTATATTTGGACCACCCGATTTATCCTGGCCATTGTTTTGGTCGGGATTCTGCCTGTCCCCAATAATACCTCTATTGTACTGGCACAATCAAAAAAAGCCAAAGCATCCCAAGCGTCCAAATATGCAAAACGGGGCAATGCCAAAGCGAAGAAAAAGGACTATCGAGGCGCCCTTTCTGATTATAAAAAAGCATACAAACTCAGTCCGTCCAAAAATTATAAGAAGAAAGTCCAGCAGCTCACTTCTTTAGCGAAAAAACAGGGTGGAAAAAAATCTTCAAGCAAAAAGGCTGCCCAGGCAACCGCTTATGCAAAAAGAGGGAATTCCAAGGCGAAGAAAAAAGATTATGCCGGTGCGTTAAAGGATTATCAAAAAGCTTACAAACTGAACCTTTCTTCTTCCAATAAGAAAAAAGTACAACAGCTTGAGTCGATCCTGAAAAAACGGGGAAACCAAGTTGCCAGTGGTGTCGCTACCAAAGCCAAAGTACCTCGGCTTTCAGATATTCCAACCATTAGTCCTGTAAAATATGCCAACGACATTTATAATATTGCTGAAGCATTTGACCTAAGTTCCCGTAATCTCGCCCGGGCCACCCATTATCTCGATGAAACGGATAAGAAGAAAGTGAGACGCATTGAAACAAGGAGAGCCCCTTCAACCAACGATCTTGAAAATGCTGCCCGCACCGAACCGAATGATATCCGTAAACAAGTGGATTTGGCACGGAATTATGAAGGAAACGGCCGATTTGAAGATGCGAAAGAAATCTACTTAAAGTTGGCGGCCCGGAATCCTTTTAATGCGGATGTCCATTTTCACTTAGGTTCGTTTTTTTCTCGTTTTGGGCAAATGACAAAAGCACGCCATTCTTTTGATGAAGCCATGGATGTACAACCCAACCATCGGGCAACAATCGAAGCCATGGCTACTTTGTTTGGTACGAAAGAAAAAAGAAATTTATCCGATGTTATTTTAGCCAAGTCAGCCGAACGGGATCCCAGCGGACCGGCCCAAAGAATGCAAACCATTCGAAAAAACTTAGATGATCGCAATTTTGAATATGCGGCCAAACTGGCGCAGGGTGGCCAGGAATTATTTCCCAGACAAAGTGGATTTATTTATTTAAAGGGAAGAGCATTTGAAGGGTTGGGAGACCCAGCTAAAGCAAAAGCCAGTTATCAAGAAGGCATTAAAAAAGATCCAACACACCATGAATCTTATGTGGCTTTGGGAAACTTATATTCCGGACAGGGAAAACATATATATGCAGCCCTGACTTATGGCGATGCGATAAGACTGGATCCTGCAGATACGGCATCACGGTTTAAACAGGGACACAGTTATTTTAAAGGGAGTGAATGGGGCAGAGCCGCCTCTTCATGGGAAGATTTACTCCATTATGATCCCCATAATCAAGAGGTCCGATCTCTTTTGCCTCAAGCCTATTATATATTAGCAGTAGAATATAATCGTATCGGTGAATCGGGTCTGGGTCAAACTGCCTTTCGCAAAGCCTTAAGTGTCAATAAAAATTCAGGGCAATGGCTTCCCGGTTCCATGCGAACGTTAGGTGGTTTTTATCGTGATAAAGGTATGTTTCGAGAATCGCTGGCCGCTTTTCAGGAAGCCATCGAACTCAAACCATCCGATGCAGATAATTATTTAGGTTTGGGAATTACCTATTGGAAAATGAAAGAATCAGTATTGGCCAAAGCAGCATGGACACGATCCATGGACTTAGACCCCAACAGCAATGATGCACGAGGATGGTTGCTCTTAGCTGGGAAAATATCGGGGTAGCAAATTATTTACTAATCCTTAAAGGATTGGTAAATCTCCCCCTTACATTTATTTGACCCACATCACTTGTCCGTATATTTAAAAGTCGATAAACGCTAGGAACTACAAAGCAGGATCATCTACATGAAATACTTTAAAACCATATCTATATTATTTTGTTCATTGTCTTTATTTCTCATCCCAGCCTGCGAAGATAAAGGGGATGAACCCAATCGCCCGGAAGAATTGGTGGGGTTGTGGGGTATGACCGATGCGGATGGTGAAATAATCATCGGTTCAAATGTTTCCCAAAAAGGGGCCAATATGTTTGCCAAAGGACAATCATCCATTAATTTATATGGTACGCCCAATGCTGAATTATCTTACATGATTGTCAACCTTGGCGAGGAAGGTGAAGAAGATGAACCAGAAGTGGTCTTGTCAAATAGGTCCATTTGGGAAATGGATGATGAAAATCCAACATATCCTGTGTTTACTGGATTTGTCGATGAAAATGACTTGACCGGTGAAAAGACACTTGGGCTTATGGTAGTGTTAAGTGAGTCTGAGGGTGGAATATATGTGGGTACTTCCGATTACGTTCTGGATTTGCTGAACTTCAGCTTAACCATTTCATCCGATACGGCCTATGCCATAAATATGGTTACCGGTGTATTGGATTCTTCAACTTACTACATTGTCGATGGCACATTCCAGGCAGCCACTTTTAGTGTAAATGCATCCGATTCGGTAACAGTAGATTTTCCTTTGATTGTTCAGGGAATGAAAGAAGAACAAATACAGATGGATTTGAGAGCGAATGGTGATGCCACCCATTATTTTACCGATGAAGAAGGGCAGGGTGAAGACCATGGTGAATGGTATACCACTGATGAGAATGTATTGGTCATGATAATGGATGTGGAGGGGGAAATTGATACACTTGCTTTTCCTTATGTGTTCAATGGGACAGACTTGACATTAATAATGAATCAAGATGCTTGTGATTTCTTTGAGGATTTCTTTATTGATGATGAGCCGGGAATGTCAGCAAAATTTATGAATCCGCCGGATTGTTTTGACCCCATTGAAATGATGTTCTTGCTCCAGGAAAATTCTGTCACCAGCGCCCGGATGAAAGCCAATATGTACTTCGTCAAAGCGGTGGCGAATTAATATAATATTGTCATTCATGGTTTTCCATTTTGTAGGGGACACCGATCGGCGTCCCCTACAATAATATTTGAAATAATTTTTAACATATGAAACCATCGGTGGTTTGGAATAAATTATCCTAATTTATAGACCTATGAAACGCATTCCAATTTTCATTTTTACTCTATCCATTTTATTGGGTCAGCATCCCGGCGACAAGGCCGTCCGCGCCGGCGTAGATGCGTTTTATAATTATGAATTCGATAAGAGTATCCAAATACTTACTCAAGCACGAAAAGATTTCCCCAATCACCCGGGCGTTCACGTCACCTGGGCGGCGGCTCACTGGCGCCGGAATGAAGCGCACCTGCCGCAAAATGAGATTTATGCTAACCTGAATGCAAACTTGAGTGAAATTGAATCGATTTATGATTCTTTATTGGTCGCCCACCCAGACCATCCGGAATATCTACTGTATAGCGGCACGGCCCGGGGATTGAAAGCACGGATTCTTTTGGGACAAAAAAAGTGGATTCCCACACTCATTTCTGCTTACAGTGGATTTCGTGTTATCCAGAAAGCACTTGAAAAAGATCCTTATCTCACGGATGCCTACTTGCCTATTGGGATTTTAGAATATTATGCAGGCTTGAGCAATATCCTTGTGAAAGCGGGGGCAGAAATGTTTGGTTTGGATGCATCGAGAGAAGAAGGCATTACCAAGATAGAAGTGGCAGCAACGCAAAGTCAGTGGGCAGATACGGAAGCCATGAGTGTTTTATCATTTATTTACCAATTTTCCGATATTAATAATGCGCGCGGGTTGGAAGTGAGCCGAACGTTGGCAGAGAAATATCCCGGCAATTTTGATTTTCAGGTTCATTATACCGAAAGTCTCTTGCGGAATGGTCAATTAAAATTGGCTAAAAAAGAATTGAACCGTCTCAATCAGCAATTACCCAAACTCACTCGACGGCATCAACAGTGGTTTACATCCTATTTGAACTATGTTTGGGGCCATTATTATTTTCTAAATGGTGATGATGATAAAGCATTGGGCTTTATCAATAAATGCATTGATTTATATGATGCTGAATTGGATGCCATCCTGGCGAATGCCTATTTATTAAAAGGACAAATCCATGATAAAAAACATGAGCGGATGGAAGCAGTCATGGCTTATCAAAAATGCATTAAAAGGGATAACCATGCCCATGCCATTATTTTGGCAAAACAATATTTGGATGAACCATATCAAGGATAGTCCGTTGTAATTTTCGGCCCTTCAAATCATGATGAAACGCAGAAAAACACGAGAAGTTAAAATTGGTGACCTCATCGTTGGTGGCGAACACGCCATATCGGTTCAGTCCATGACCACCACCAAAACCCACGATATTACAGCAACACTAAAAGAAGTAGAACGGCTGGAAGAAGCAGGATGCCAAATTATCCGTATTACAGTACCGGATCAACCTGCCGCAGATGCACTTTATGAAATTAAAAAACGGATGAATGTGCCCTTGGTGGCGGATATCCATTTTAACTATCGCATGGCTTTAGAAGCGGTGGATGCTGGGGCGGATAAAATTCGTATCAATCCTGGGAATATCGGTGGGAAAAAACGGGTGAAAGAAGTGTTGAAAAAAGTGAAGGGAGCCAACCTTCCCATCCGGATCGGCGTGAATGCAGGCAGCCTCGAAAAAGATTTGATTGAAAAATATGGCTATCCCACCGCCGAAGCCATGGTCGAAAGTGCCAAACGCCATATTGATATTTGTAAGGAACATGATTTTGATGATATTATCGTCTCACTGAAAGCGTCGGATGTGAATCTCATGATGGCGTCTTACGAACTCTTTTCCGAACAATATGATTATCCGCTACACTTAGGTGTGACGGAAGCGGGACCGACGAAATCCGGATCTATCAAATCATCCGTGGGTATTGGCACATTATTGGCAAAAGGAATCGGCGATACAATTCGCGTCAGTTTAACGGATGATCCCGTTGAAGAAGTCCGCGTTGGGTTTGAAATCTTGAAATCGTTGGGATTGGCCAGCAAAGGTGTGACGATTGTGGCCTGCCCTACCTGCGGCCGGTTAGAGGTGGACTTATTTAAAATCGCTGGAGAAATGGAAGAAAAACTCCAGAATGTGAAAACACCCATGACCGTCGCCCTCATGGGATGCGCCGTAAATGGACCGGGAGAAGCGACGCACACAGATCTCGGAATCGCCTTTGGTAAAGGGGCTGGACATTTGTATTATCAGGGTGAAAATCGCGGTAAAGTTTCGGAAAAAGAAGCCATTGGCAAATTAGAAGAACTCATTACCGAATTTGAAAGAGACCATCAGGAAGATTAATATGAAATTCATATTCACACTACTTTGTACGATGATGCTCATTGGCGCTCAGGAAAAGAAAACAGATCCTGCACCTAACGCCATTGCAGTCTATTGGAAGACCTTGGAGTCCCAGGAAAAAGAATTATTTTTATTCTCATATCTCACCCAGGTATATGATACCCACCAGAAAATGATAAAAGATTTAGGGTATGGTGAAGTCACCACCTGGTATTATGATAACAGGGCTGAAATGATTTATGGTATTTTTGACCAGGTGAATCAAACAGGAATGAAAGAATTTATCGGCTGGATTGATGAATATTACAGTCATGAAGAATTCACAGGGAATTCATTTGATGATGCCCTGTCTTTTGCTTTTCGGTTTCAGCAGGCGGCCGGTGAGACGATTTGGGAGAAATACGAAAACTTAAAATTTGGAAAAATAAAACCGGAAAATTAATGTCATTTTACCGTCCAAACTTTATCAATGAGTGGCGGGATATCAGAAGAGAAGGGGGCTATAAACTCTTGATGAAAAAGAAGGGCTGGCAAGTGGTTTTTGCATTTTTCTTTTTTTACCTCATCCGCGATTCAATCCTCTATTTAATTATCCCCTATTTTGGATATACGTCCCTGAAAGGGTGTTTCTAAAACCAATTCTTTTTTGCAGGGATTTTCCTGCAATTCCCATCCATTTTAATTCCTTGCCCTGTGATGCCTTGGGGTATCAAATTCTGATAGCTATGAATTAACTTCCCGACTGGAAACACCTTACACCGAATGACTAGGACCGACTATAAATCACTTCCCCAGGCCCAATCGCTATTGGACCATTTAAAATCCATGAACCAGGGATTTGATATTGAAATCATCCAGCCTAAAAAGCGTTGGCCGGATATAGAAACACGTAAATCACCTAAAGTGATGGAAATCATTCGCCAACACCATACGGTGTCCAAAAATGGTTTAGGGAATAATATTGGTTTGGATGCATTCATCCACCGCAATCGGGATGCGGATCTTTGGATTCACATCCTGGATGAAAATAAAAATATCATTGGTTTCTCTATCAATGAAGGGTATGAGGTTGAGCATAAAATAGTTAATTATTTCCGCGTAACTATATTGAACAAAAATATTCAAAAACAGGGAATTTATCCCTTACTCAATGAACTAAAGGTCGCCATCCTTCCCGCGGATATATTTTTAGTCCGAACCCAAAACCCCGTTGTATATAAATACTTTACCCAGATGTGTGAACAGCGGGGGCTAATGGTTTCACCTACAGCAGATTTTATTAATCCTGCGGCGGTCGATATTGTGCGTTGGCTTATTCCTGAAGTAGATGCCTATTCCGTTCAACATTCCGTGCTTGAAGGAGAAGTCTTAGTGAATACACCAAAACCGCTTAAGGAACATGCACCAATTTGGGAACGAATGGATATTTATAATGGTGATGTGGTGGTAATTTTAGGCTACCCGGGATTACTCAAATGAAATTAATTTGCAAATTAACAATAATATTTTCTGTCTTTGGATTCATCTGGAGTTGTGAATCACCGGATAGCCTGGAACCGGTAGCCGGTGTAGAGGGGAAATTATTTATTGAGGGGGAATGGCCCGATTCAATTCAAGCTGTAGCCTTGATTGTTTTGAACAGTTTAGATCCAGGCAACCTCGCGGCGGGACTTGTTTCTTATAGCACGCCTATGCTTTCTCCATCCAAAAAATCTGAATATTTCTTTCAACTTGAGCCGGGATTTTATTTTATTGCTGGTGCAGGATTAACCATAGACCCCGGCATATTTTTTGCAAAAATAGATTCATTTATGGCTTCTGGAAATTTGCCCATTGTAGTCCTGGATAAAACACCTCACCTACAGAGAGTTATCCAATTGGAAGATCAGGAGGTAATAGAAATCGACCAAACCATATTATTTTCTCAATGAAAATAAAATTATTACTCATTTATCTATTATTATCCATTCTTTCCGCCCAAAGCTCTATCACTGGAAGTGTCACACGTTCAGATAATGGTGAACCGCTTTTAGGTGTGAATGTTCTGGTTCAAAACACTTTTATGGGTACAACCACAGGCATAGATGGTCAATTCACAATTGATCAATTGAATCCCGGTGAATACACTCTTGTGATCAGTATGATCGGATTTAAAAAATATATAGAACGGGGCATCATCGTTTCTGATGAAATAAGCCATATAGATATTCAATTAGCTCAGGATGTCCTTTCAGCACCACACGTGGTGGTTACGGCGAGCCGTCAAGCCCAGGATGTGATGGAGTTACCCGTTTCTATGTCAGTAATCGGCCCAAGGCAAATCCGTGATCGCGCAGTGGTAAATCTCACCGAAGCCATGAAATATGAACCGGGCGTAAGTACCGTAAGAGGTCAGTTGAAAATACGCGGTGCCACCGGTTATACTCTTGGGACAGGGGACCGAACGCTATTAATGATTGATGGCGTACCGCTTTTGGGCAGCGGTGCAGGAAATATTACATGGACCATGATTCCAGTCAGTGAAGTGGATCATGTTGAAATTATTCGATCTGGTGGCTCTGCATTGTATGGGTCCAGTGCTTTAGGCGGCGTGGTAAATATCTTAACCAAAAATGCACCGGCAAAACCTGAAACCCGGGTTCGGTTAAAGTCCGGTGTTTACAGTGAACCTAAATACAGACAGTGGGAGTGGCGGTCTCAACCGGGATTATATAATTATTTGGACCTCACCCACAGCCGACCCATTGGAAATCATAGTGCATGGATTCGATTCCATAAGGCAAAATCTGATGGATATAAGCGACAGGGATGGCTGGATGCAAATAACATCACGGGGAAAGTCAAATTCAATTTTGGTGAGCGGTATAATGCATCCCTATTTGCCAATTATTATGCTGATAAAACAGCTTTGGCCTCCCAATGGAAAAATTCAGCTAACCCTTTTTCTTCGCCAAGTGGAGAAGAAGATGATTATACTGAAGGGACGAAATTACATTTGAATGGATTTTTTAATATGATTCTTTCGGATAAAACGGTCATCAAACTCAAGGGTTCCATGTATGATGTATGGTGGCAGAGTCATAGTGCAACCAATGATAATGGCATTGATGAACAGAAAGGCTACGGCGAAATACTGATTTCCACAACATTAGGTCAATCCACCCAGATTACCGCAGGGGTTGTGGGTCAAACAGCAAAAATTAGGGCTAGGGTTTATGGAGACCATTCAAGTTTGTCCATGGCTGCCTATATCCAGGCACAGCAGCGGATTGGGAAAAAACTGACCCTCAATACAGGTGCCAGGATGGAGACTTATTTCGTGGATGACGAAAAACTGGATGAGTCGCTCGCACCACAAATTGCATTGAATTTCCGAATGTTTGATTGGTTATCATTTCGAAGTTCTGTAAGTAGCGGTTTTCGCGTTCCTGCAATAGCAGAAATGTACACCCGAACCCAATTGAATATTTTTAAAGTGGAACCAAATCCGGATTTAATTGCGGAAAGAAGCCAAGCCGGGGAAGTGGGGATGATCGTAAAATTGCCGGGGAATAAATGGATTTCTGACATGACCATGGATGTGGTAGCGTTTAAATCCACTTTTGACCAGTTAATTGTAGCGAATCCCGATGATAAAGGGATTATTCATTTCGAAAATTTGACCGATGCGAGAATAACCGGATTAGAAGTGGGCGCATCCGGTGCACTGTTTAATCAAATGCTTTTATTCTCAATTGCTTATACAAACTTGGACCCTGAAGAAATTGATAAGCAGGGGAATGCCATTGATACCTTGGCTTATCGTTTTCGGAACACATTAGTCACCACAATCGGTACTCGTGTTTGGGGCGTAACAGCTTCAATTGATTATCGATATATGTCCCGGATTGAACGCGTCAAATTATTCCAGGAGAATCCATTTACGGGTCAGGATAAACGGGTACCAATTCACATTTGGAATGCAGGATTGGGGTCACAAATTCGCGGATGGGATTTACAGTTTCGTGTTGAAAATATGTTTCAGTATTATTATACAGAACTGGAACGGAACATGGGAGATGAACGGCACTTTTCTCTGACGATAGGAAAGGTATTTTAGTCGGGTTGTAGTTTATTATTTATGACCTCTGGGGTGAAAAAATAATTCACTTATTTAAGCGGTCTCCCCCTCGGCTAAAGCCGACCCCTCTCAAGAGGGGAAATAGAATACTGTAATACTTTAATATATAAAATTAAAAAGTCCCCTCTGGAGAGGGGCATCGACGAAGTCGAAGGGGTGTGTTAAAATACTTTCTCTAAAAACGTTATTTTACAAACGTAATTGGTCGCCACTCTTCAGTAGATTTTCCGGACACTTTAATATAATACACACCGGAGGATACTGATCTTCCAGATGCATTTTTCCCCTGCCAACTGAAATTATGATTTCCTATTGATAGATTACCATTATGAATTCGAGAAATTTGCTTGCCGCTCAAGTCAATCACATTGATGGAAACTGGCGATTCTTTCATCATATATAGAGAAAACTGAATGATACCGTTAAATGGGTTTGGATATGGGTTCCCAATAGTGAATTCAACCGGCACATTGGCATCGGTCCCTGATTTTCCATCCTGAATGGCCAATTGATAATTCCAGTCACCACCAACTGTATCATGGCTGACAACAGATAGGTGAATCGATTTTAATTCCGCCGGATCAATATTGATGGATGGACTGGAAATGACTAAATAGGAATTATCATTTTTCTTAAGAATAGCGTTGAGTTGAAGATCGGAAAGAGGTCCACTGGTATTGATTAAATCTACTTGAACTGGTTTTTGGGTTATAATTTGAATATACTGGCTGGCGAATCGAGATAGTCTTGTGGAAAAAACAGTGTCTTGATTCCCGGTTTGGAAATTGACTTTTTTCAATATTGCCGGGCCATCCACAGGGTAGGATTCAGCTTCATCGTATGCAAAATTGTCTGCAGCGGGTAATGATGACATAATTTTATTCGCAACTGACATGCCATTTAATGCCTGCTGAAATGAAAATCCCTGTTGTTTCAAGGACGCATTTAAAGCCGCGTGGCTACCGTCCCTTTCTCGGCTATTGGATTGAACCGATTCATCGAAAATCCGCCGGATGGTTTCTGCGCCACCCATATGCTGTGCTATATATTCAAAAAAGATGAATGAACCATACCAATGATACCCATCTTCATCCAGTGACCGATGGGGTTGATTGAACCAATCGGACATATATTGATAGCAATCATTGATATCATCATACATTTCTTCTTCCATCCATACAGCAGATGCTTCCAGAAGCCAGGGCATTTCCCATCCATCATACCCAAATTGAATGGCATGAAAATATTCATGGGCTGCCGTTACTTTAATATTTTCTAATTTAGGTAAGGGAAAATTTTTATAATTGTTTCTGATGACCATATAACTGGTAAACGCATTTTTTTCTATAACTGTTTTGGATCTTTCATTGTCGCCTTTACCCTGGGCAAATTCCTCCGGCTGGGTATATCCATAATACCGAGAGGATAAGTTCCTTATATACACATCATAATGGTCAGATCCGCCTTTATCTCGATTTCCACTATAAAAACCATCACTGGGAGGCATCAAATATTCCTGTGTTTTGTGAATACCATTGGAAATCACGTTGAAAACAACAGCCACGGAATCAATATAATTTGGAATTCCATCATTATTATCATCGGCTGTATTCACTGCATTTATGCCAGTCGTGGTATAATGGAATCGAAATATTCCATTATCAAAGTATTTGTCCAATCCCACTGCTTCCGATCGTAAGGCGCCACTTCTGGACACAAGCGGAAAATTAAAATTAAAACCGACTGCTTCCAATTTAGCACGGTCATTGGCACCCAAATTGTGCCCATTTTTGGCGATTTCCAGTAAATGCGGTGTCAGGTGTCGATCTTGAGTTGGATGACCGGAAAAGGCAGAAATAACCGTAGCTGCAGACTGTTGCGGTATACCAGCCCAACTGGATGCGATAAACAATAATGTTGCAATGAGTCGCTTCATCACTTTTGTTGATTTTTCCCTTTCAGATAAAGTCGTAGGCGATAAAAAAGAGCCATCAGTATAATACCGCCAACATAATACCAGGCGAAGTAAGGTAAATTATCAGTCATTTCTTTTTCCCAATAATAAAGTTTTCAGCCACATAGGCGACGGCAATGATTCCCATTCCCACGGGGATTTCCCATCCTTTTTGCGTGTCACCTGAAAGGAACCCTGCACCTGTTAGGCCCGCTCCAATGAAATAAGCGCCTTTAATCCACAAAGGCCTTTTCGCCCTAGCCCTTCCAATCAAAGGTGGCGGCGGCGGATTTTCCTGCGCGATAGATGCCAAAACTTCGGACAAAGGAAACCGGAGGGAGGCCAGTAGTTCAGGCGGATCGGATGAATGATAAAATTCAGACTGTTCTACTGATGTAGCCAACCGAAATCCAATTTGAAGGGATTCTCCTGCTCGGACACATTCAATTTGTTTAACGGGGTAGGTGAGGCGTGCTTTTTCCAATCGGGCTGTATCCCCGTTTGCTTCATGCAGGGTCATATAATACCAGGATGTGGATTCATTAAACCATCCCGACACGTGGTCTGGGGTGAGTGGTTTATCGGAGCGTACTTTGATAAAGATACCATTCTTTTTTGTCGAAATATCAATGTCCTGAATCCAAATAGATTGGGATCGTAAAATGGTTAGGGAGAGTAGCAGGATGAAACGTATCATATTTTTACGAATTATTATCACCGCTGTTCCGAAATTGCTGGATTCCTTGTTTTAATCCGGCCAGCACCGCATCCATGACCGTATCAGTTCGAATGTTATTAATCATGGCTAATACAAAAATAGGATAAACTTTCTGAGGCAGGAGAGGTTCCAAGGATTCAAATGGATCTTCCGAGTCCAAGATATCATCCATGGATAATCCGCTATTCAGTTTTGATTGAAGTGCATCCTGCAAAGAAAAAATATAAAGTTTAATTTCCTCTGGTGAATAGGAAATTAAATCTTCTATCGTGGGTTGAGAAATATGAGCCATAGGACAAAAGAATTTAGGGGGAAAGAACCATGTACGGTACGGGAATTAGAGATTGAACTCCAATGGGTGGTCAGAGTAATTTCGCCTCTCGTATGAGAAACCCTCGGAACATATTTCTCGTTATTATTTTGGTTTGCCTAATGCCATTGAATTCCCAGATTCAAAATAAAGCGGCTGTGGGTGCTGTTACTATTGATGGCAAGGTGTGGAATCAAATTGCCATGCGGCCCGTCATCCCCATTGGGAAGTGGGGCGTGGCCCTGGATCTGGTTATTTATTTTGATGCAGAGGGAAACATTCATTCAGATGAATGGGATTTTTCTTCTACCAATGCCATCAAAAACACACTCATTGATAAAATATATTATATCCGATATGGATATCCCGGTGATCGGATTTACGGAAAAATTGGTGCATTGGATCGGGTGGATTTGGGCTATGGTATTTTAGTCAGTGGATATACCAACACCATGCTGTATCCTCAGGAACGAAAAACCGGATTTAATTTTGAATATAATTCTAAGTATAATAATATAGAAGGATTTGCTAATGACTTCAAGGAAAACATTGGTTTATTTGGTGGAAGAATTGTTACACGGAAAGTCATGGGATTGCCCATTGGCTTTTCGATTGTATCCGATCGGAATCAATACTTGGGTTTAAAAGACAGTGATGGAGATGGGCGGCCGAATATTGTCGATGATTTTCCCAATGATAAAAATTGGTGGGTGGATACAGATGGTGACGGCATAGCAGATAATAATCCCGATGAATGGGATATAGATGGAGATGGCATTACGGATACTTTGGATAGCCGAATTCCAGGTTGGACTGGAGAGCCTGTCATTTTGGATCAGGATATTTTTCGCAAAGGGAATCCAATCAATTTGAGTGAGGATTCGGATAATATAATGGCATTTGCATTGGATATTGGCTATCCCTTGGTAAGTCAGGATAATTTTTCTATTTTTCTCTATGCCCAAATGGCCCAGATGATAGGGGAGACAGTCCATCCGGGGACCGGTGAATCATTATCTCTCGGTACGGGATTGGTTCCATTCGGCGTCTCGTCGAGATTTGGCCCTGCCCGGTTTTATTTTGAATACCGCATGATGCCCAAAGGAAGGTTTGAATTTAATTATTGGAACCGTCTCTACGAAATTGAACGAATCCGTTTTTCATCCGGAGGGGATAATCAAATTTTTTTAAAAACAAAAGAGTCGGGGTTGGGGCGGTTTGGGAAACAAAAAGGATATTTCGCACGGATGGTTCTGAATGTGGGGCCCATGCTTGAAGCCAGTGCGTCCTATCATGATATGCTGGGAGAAATATGGTCAACTCCAGAGGGAGATTTTATTGATGACAAAAATCAGACATTTTTAGCATCCTTTCGCCTAAAAAAGGCCATTAGCAAAATTCAGCACGCCCGGGCATTTTATGAGCAGAGAAATGTGCCGAATCCATTTAAATTTGATTATACAGAAAGCACGATCTTAGGCTATCAACTGGGCATCGTCCTGGGGCAAGGATTGGTGCTGAATTACACATTTCGCAGATCTTTCCGTGATATGAATGGCGATGGGAAAATCAGCGGAGATAACGAAACTATTGATATTCGATCCATAGAAACTTCTTTTTCATTTTGAGTCATATGAAAAGCCAAGATATACGAAATACATTTATCAACTTTTTTAGGGACAAAGATCATCACTTTGTTCGCAGCTCATCCGTCGTGCCTCTGGATGACCCAACCTTGTTATTCACGAATGCAGGGATGAATCAATTCAAACCAATCTTTCTTGGCCAGAAAGAACCGGATCACCCTCGAGCAGTGAATAGCCAAAAATGTATTCGCGTCAGTGGAAAACATAACGATTTAGAAGAAGTGGGTGTGGATAATTTCCACCATACCTTTTTTGAAATGCTTGGGAACTGGTCTTTCGGTGATTATTACAAAGCGGAAGCCATTCAATGGGCCTGGGAATTGTTTACAGATGTGTGGGGTTTGGATAAAAACAGACTGTGGGCCACCGTGTATCATGAAGATGATGAAGCGTTTGATCTTTGGCCTAAAGTTACAGGTATTGATCCTGCTCGTGTATTAAAATGCGATAAAAAGGATAATTTTTGGGAAATGGGAGAAACGGGCCCCTGTGGCCCTTGTTCGGAAATTCACTATTATATCGGGGATGATCCATCGAAGCAAACTGCGGATGGCGTGAATGTTTCGGATCAATATTGGGAATTATGGAATCTGGTTTTTATTCAAAATAATCGGCTAAAGGATGGAAGTCTGGAGGATCTTCCAGCGAAGCATGTGGATACAGGCGCCGGTTTTGAGCGTATCGTTTCAGTGCTGCAGAATAAAAACAACAATTATGCGACAGATTTATTTACACCTATTATTCAGGAGACGGAAAAATTAACGGGCCAATCGTTTACGGATAATCCCGTACCATTCCAAGTGATTGCGGATCATATCCGCATGTTGAGCTTTTCTATTGCGGATGGAGGGTTGCCCGGGAATGAGGGGAGAGGGTACGTATTACGGCGGATTTTACGCCGTGCTGCCCGTTTTGGTAGAATGCTGGATCAACATGAACCATTTATTTATAATTTAGTCGGTACCCTCGGTGGCGTTATGGGAGAAATCTTTCCGGAGATTGTGGATAAGCAATCACATATTGAAAAAGTGATTAAGGTAGAAGAATCATCCTTCAACGATACCCTTGATCGGGGAATTAACCATTTTGAAAAAGTGTTGAAAAATAGTTCTGGGAAAACTATTTCTGGGGCAGAAGCATTCAAATTATATGATACCTACGGTTTTCCATTAGACTTAACCCAACTCATGGCGAGGGAAAAGGGGCTTGATGTGGATGAAAATGGTTTTAACGAAGCAATGGCTCAGCAGAAAAAACGGGCCAAAGCAGCGGGTAAATTCACCGCCGAATCCAGTGAGTTAAAGTGGATTGAAATTTCTAAAGGTAGCGATTCAGACTTTAAAGGATACGAAACGTTGTCGACTCCATCCACAATTCGACGATATGCTTGTCAAGATGATCAGATAATAGTGGTAATGGACAAAACGCCTTTTTATGCAGAGTCCGGTGGACAGATCGGTGATACAGGTACCATTCAGGGGAAAGGCGTGTCTCTGGAGGTATTAGATGTAGCCAAAGAGGGAGATTCGTTTATTCATATCTGTACAGGGAGTATAGATAAAGAATCCAATGGAAAAGTTGAATGTGATGTTCACCATGCTCGCCGCCAGAATATTCGAAAAAATCACACAGCAACACACCTAATGCATCGGGCATTGAAAATGGTCTTAGGCGATCACGTACACCAGGCTGGTTCGCTGGTTCATCCCGACTATCTTCGGTTTGACTTAACGCATTTCGAAAAATTGACCGCTGATCACATCCGAGAAATTGAGAATATTGTAAATAATGAAATACAGATAAATAAAGAGTTAGATATTTCAGTTAAAGCATTTGATGAAGCTAAAAAAGAGGGTGCTACCGCCATGTTTGGCGAAAAATATGGTGATGAAGTCCGGGTGGTAACTGTGGGTGATTTCTCAAAAGAACTTTGTGGCGGCACCCATGTAAATCGAACCGGTGATATTGGCTTATTTAAAATAATAGAAGAATCTTCACTCGCCTCCGGCGTCCGCAGAATCGTGGCAGTTACAGGCCCAAAAGCAGTAGAATATATACAGGATAAAGCGAATGCAATGCATGCGGTTCAAGCTCAATTAAATTGCGGATCAGATGAAGTGGTTGAACGGGTGGATCAATTGCTACTCCAAAAGAAAGCATTAGAAAGAGAATTAAAGAAACAGAAGAAATCGGGCGGAACTTTTAATGCCAAGTCATTGGTGGATAAAGCGAAGGGTGTGGGAAGCCACCAAATTGTAATAGAAATGACCGATGCATCATCCATGGATGAGTTAAAAAGCTTTGGGGATGCTCTATTGAGCTCATTGAAAAGTGGTATCGGTGTGCTGGGTGCGGATAGTGAAAAACCCATGGTGGTTATTGTGGTGAGTCCGGATTTGGTCAAAGATGGTGTGAAGGCTGGCGTTTTAGCAAAAGAAATAGGTGCTGAAATGGGCGGCGGCGGCGGCGGGAAACCCCATATCGCAACGGCCGGAGGCCAAGACGCAAAAGCATTAAAATCCGCTCTGGATAAAAGTTTCGATATTATTAAAAAAACAATTCAAAATTAAGAGGGGTTATGCAGTATAAACAAGACGGAGACACCTACATTATTTACGTGGAACAGGATGAAGAAATTATGGCAACCCTCACTCAATTTTGTCAGGACCGCAATATTGTAAATGGTCAACTCTCGGGCATCGGCGCCATCAAGGATATTGAATTGGGTGC
>CATMGX010000010.1:0-25826 GCA_950067765.1 uncultured Fidelibacterota bacterium | reverse complement strand
CGAACACAACGACTGCATAGAATGCAGCGATTGTGGTTAATAACAATTTGGGAGCCGAGATATTCATTTGGACGAACCCGTTTTTCTTCCTCAAAACGACTATGGGCATTTCCATACTTGAAGGAGTAATCTTGCAGGTAGCATTCACCGGCCTGGTCACATACAGGGCAATCAAGGGGATGATTTAAGAGAAGAAATTCCAGCATGTTTTTTCTTTCTTGAATCACAAGGTCATTCTGTGTATTCACCACCATATCATATTTACTATCAACTTTACGTTCCGCTGGGAGATCACCGACAAAGGTATTACATGAAACTTGCAGTTTGGGCATTCCTTCTACTTCTACAAGGCACATCCGGCAGCTACCTACAACTTCCAAGGCAGGATGATAACAATAGTAAGGTATTTCAATATCGTTGGCAAGGGCTGCCTGCAATACGGAGGTCCCCCCTGTTACTTCAATTTCCCGGCCGTCTATTTTCAATAAGGGCATTAGGCGACGACCGTTTCCTGAGGTAAATATTCCAAGAATTCATCTTTAAATTTTTCCACGAAGCTTCTTACGGGCCAAGCCACCGCTTCACCAAATGGACAGATGGTCTTACCGAAACTCCCCTTAGAAGAATCAATAAGACCACCGATGTTATCCGTAATCTCAAAAAGCATGTCAATATCCTGTGGCTTCCCCCCGCCATTAACTAACCGTGTCAGCATTTTCACCAGCCATGCTGTTCCTTCTCTACAGGGAGTGCATTGGCCGCAAGATTCATGAGCATAAAAACGGGCAATGTTAAGACAAGCCTGCACCATATCAACTGTTTCATCCATAACGATGACTCCGGCAGAGCCGAGCATACTTTTCTTTGCGACCAAATCCTCAAAATCCATCTTTACGTCCAGGGCTTCATCTGCCGTGAGAATCGCAGACGAGGAACCGCCAGGGAATACAGCTTTCAATTGTTTGCCGTTCCGTATTCCGCCTGCCCTCTCAAAAATCAGTTCTTTAAGTGATACACCCATGGGCTCTTCATAAACACCAGGATTATTGACGCATCCTGAAATACAAAAAAGTCTTGGTCCCGGTCCTTTTTCAGATCCAATAGATTTAAACCAATCGGCGCCATAATTCATGATATGAGGAATGCAGGAAAGGGTCTCCACGTTATTTACAATGGTGGGACATTGGAGATACCCTTCGATAGCCGGGAAGGGCGGCTTAGTCCTTGGCCAGCCTCTTTTACCCTCAAGAGATTCGATCAATCCAGTTTCTTCCCCACAAATGTATGCGCCGGCTCCACGATGGATGACAACGTCTAAATCATAATTCGAACCGAGGATATTTTTCCCAAGAATGTTATTACCAACTGCTTCAGCTATTGCCGTCTCAAGCATTTTATATTCTTTATAAAATTCCCCACGGATGTAAATAAAGGATTTATGACAGCCAATGGCATAGGCGGAAATGATCATCCCCTCCAGCATTTGGTGGGGTGCCTTATCCATGAGTAACCGATCTTTAAAAGTTCCCGGTTCACTCTCATCCGCATTATTAATCAGGTATGTGGGTTTATTAGTATCCTTTGGTATAAATCCCCATTTCACGCCGGTCGAAAATCCAGCTCCACCCCTCCCACGAAGATCTGATTCCTTTACTTCCTGAATCACATTTTCAGGATTCATTTTTAATACTTTTTCCAAAGCACGGTATCCCCCGACACTTTTGTAGAATGAAAGTGTATGGCAATCTTTCTGGTGGATATGTTCCGTCAGGATTGGTTTAAAAGATTTCATTTAAGGGATTCCAGCAAATCATCAAATTTTTCTTTAGATAAATCCTCGTGATATACTTTATTTACCTGAACGACCGGTGCTGTTCCGCAGGAGCCGAGGCATTCTACTTTCATGAGTGTAAACCTTTCATCCGTTGTTGTTTCACCAGGTTTAATTCCATATTTACCCGTCATATGATCCACCAAAGTGTCGGCACCATTCAGGCTGCATGAAAGTGTTTGGCAAACCTGAATAATATGGCGGCCGTGTGGTTTCGTATAGAGCATGGTATAAAATGAAACACAATCCATGACAACAGCCGGGTGACAATCCACCAAATGGGCTACGGTATTTATCACAGAGCTGGAAATGTAGGCTTTCTCTGATTGGGCCAAGTGCAGCAAAGGCAGGGTAGCCGACTTTTTATCGGGATATTGAGACAGGATTTTTTCTACTTTTTCACTATCAGAAAAGGTGAATTTTTCTTTGGGAGTACCATTGCTGTTCATCGGTCTAGTTCACCGGCGATAATGTTTATGCTGCCAAGAATAGCCGGTGCATCGGAAAGCATATGTCCCTCAATCAGTTTAGAAAAAATGGAATAATTCATGAAGGAAGGCGGCCGGGTGCGGACACGATAAGGTGTCCGATTTCCATCACTCACAATATAAAAACCCAGTTCACCATTAGGCGATTCTGTCGGTACATATGCCTCACCCACCGGCGGTGTCATACCCCGGTTCGGCATAGTCACTTCAAAATGATAAATCAAGCCTTCGATGGAGTTGTAAACTTCATCCTTAGGTGGAAGGCTATACCCTAGACCAGGATCAACAATCACATCACCTTCAGGCATTTTTTCCAGAGCCTGGCGGCAAATCTTTACACTTTGGCAGATTTCCTCCATACGAACCAAATAGCGATCAAATACGTCCCCATTTAAGGCAATGGCCACATCAAAATCAAAATCTCCATAACTGGAATAGGGTTGCTCATTTACTCGAATATCCCAATCAATACCAGAAGCTCTTGCCATGGGACCGGATATACCGTAAGAGATTGCGTCTTCCTTTGAGATTACACCGATGTTTTTAGTTCGGTCCTGCCAAATTCGATTTTTAGTCAATAAAGTTTCAATTTCATCAACACCTTCAACCACTTCATCAAGAACTTTTATTACAGCTTTGTCATAGTCTTCCGGTATATCCCTCATCAGACCACCCACCAATGTGTAACTGGTAGTCAGTCGAGTTCCTGTTGCTATTTCAAAAAGGTCATAAATATCTTCCCTTAGCCTAAAGCCATAAAGAAATGCAGTCATTGCGCCCAAATCCACGGCCAGCATACCCACATTTAACAAATGGTCAGCAATTCTGCTCAATTCACACATTAAAACACGAATATATTCCGTCCGCTGAGAGACTTCAAGCCCAATTAATTTTTCCGCAGCCAGGGCATAAGCTACATTATTGCATAAGGGTGACAGATAATTCATTCGGTCCGTAATAGTGATATACTGATTAAAATCCAGATCTTCTCCCAGTTTTTCAAAACCGGAATGGAGATAGCCAATTTCCGGTGTTGCTTTTGTAACCGTCTCTCCTTCCAACTCCATGATGATTCTCAGTGTACCATGGGTTGAAGGATGTTGCGGCCCAAAATTGAGTACCAATTTATCCGTTTCAAGTGGTTGTTCAATTGCCCGGGTCATTGGGGACGATTCTTTTTTTGTATACCCCTGTCAACCACAGGAAAATCATCTCTTTCTTTGCGGCCTAATCTTGGATAGTCCTTTCTCAAGGGGTATCCATCAAAATCATCAGGATTCATGATGCGGATTAAATTGGGATGTCCTTCGAATATTATACCGTATAAATCAAATACTTCCCGCTCTTGCCAGTCTGCCGTTTTCCACAAGGATTCAACAGAAGGCATGGATGGGTTTTCTTCTGGGATATAGGCTTTCACTGTTAATCTCTCAGCACTTTGGTGACATAATAAATGGTATGACACAACAAAACGCTCAAATCCTCCCAGGGTTAGATTATCAATAGCAGTAAGGTCTGCCAAGAAATTGTATCCATCCGCTTTTAATGCGGTTAGTACTGTCAAAATATGCTGGCCTTTTACATGCAAGATCTGTTCGCCAGCGAATTCCGTCCCAGCAAGAACGGTTTCTGGGAATTGTTCTTTTACCTGGGATAGGATTGTGGCTGGAGGCATTTATTTGGCTTGGACAGGATCATAGTCAGACAATTTTTCCTTACCCACCAAATCCTGGAGTTTCATCAATCCTTCAACAACACCCTCCGGCCGCGGCGGACAACCGGGGACATAGACATCCACCGGAATAAATTGATCAATACCCTGGATCACGCTATAGGTATCAAATACACCTCCAGTGGAAGCGCAGGCACCCATGGCCATAACCCATTTCGGTTCAGGCATCTGTTCATAAATGCGGATCAGAACCGGCATCATTTTGATGGAAATCCGGCCGGCAACAATAAGTAAATCGGACTGCCGTGGTGAAAATCGAATCGCTTCGGCTCCAAATCGGGACAAGTCTGTACGAGCAGCCAGAACAGCCATAAATTCAATTCCACAGCAGGCCGTGCCAAAAGGCATAGGCCAGAACGAATTTTTTCTACCCCAGTTTATAAACTGCTCTAATTTAGTGGTCAAAATATTTGATTTGATATCATCGTGAATCATGAATTTCTCAAAGCTTATTTATTTCGTTCTATTCCCATTCAAGCGCACCTTTTCGCCACACATAGGCAAAACCAAAGGCAAGAATGGCAAGGAATATAACCATTTCAAAAAAAATAAAAGAACCTGCTGAAAGAAAATCTTTAAAAACAACAGCCCAGGGATAAAGAAAAACAATTTCAATATCAAAAATAATGAAAAGAAGGGCAATAAGGAAAAACCGGATGGAAAACCTAATTCTCGTCTCCCCCACTGGATCTACACCTGACTCGTAAGGCATCATTTTGACTTTATTCTTAATTCGAGGACCTAGGAGATGTGTCAGAATCAAACTGACAAAAACAAAGCCCGCAACCAGAACAAAAATGATAAGGATTGGTAGATAATTCTCAATCATAATAAGTACAAAACTTACTTGTAATTAAATAGAAATAAAATTGTAAACATCAATATTCCCTTTTTTCCCGGATTGATTACCCCGGGTTAATTCTGGAAAGAGATTAAACCGGAGGATTAATAATTTATTGGTCGCTTTTTTTGCTCTTAATGGGTAGGGACACTTGGGCCTTTTTCTTTGGACTGAATGTATTCATTTTGGGAAAAAATTCCGGTGTTGCAGAACAGATTATCCAAAAAGAAATGGATCGAATGAAGGATTAATTTGCGATTGGCATCCCCGACGAGGGCACAGACCTCAATTCTTTATTTTCCTTTATAATCCAAAATGCTTCAAATCCGTCTAAGGATTCAACCAATTCTAATCCTTCCTCTACTTCCATCACATTCAAGGCTGTGGCTAATGCATCCGCATCCATACAATTGGGTGCAACCACCGTGACCGATGCAATATTGGACTGGGTGGGGCGCCCAGTTCGGGGATTAATGATATGGGAATAGGTTACATTGTCATATTCTTTAAAATTCCTATAATTACCTGAGGTCGCCATGGCTTGGTTTGAAACAGAAACCACCGAATAAATTTGTTCTCCCGGAACAGTACCAATCATGGGCTTATCAATCCCGATCTTCCAGTGAGATCCTTTATTATTTTTCCCTAGGGTTCTGACTTCTCCACCAATTTCAACCATAAAGTTTTTCATACCTGCATCACGCATATATTCAAAAAGCTGGTCCACACCCCACCCCTTGGCAATGGCATTCAAATCAATCATTTGATCTAAAAATGATTTTATTAAATTATTTCGGTTTAAATTAATTTTTTTAAAATCCACTTTTACCATTTCCATAACTGATTCCAAGTCGGTCGGCGGTTCCCATTGGTCTGGATATTCCCGATCGGGTTTTCCCTTTCTCCACAACAAGATGGATGGCAATACGGATACGTCAAAGGCACCTTTTGTTATTTCTCCCCAATAAATTGCGCGTTTCAATACAATTGCAAATTCATCCGATATATGGATTGCTTCATTCTTATTCAGTGAATTAAAAATGGAAATTTCACTGTCTAAACGATAAGTGGACATTTGTCTATCAACGGCACTGAGAATGGAATCGATTCCCACTTTAAGCATTTCTCGTTTAATGGATAAATCTGAATCGGGGACCATTCGAATGAAATAAGTAGTTCCCATGGTTTCCCCATAAATTTCCAAATATTGTTTTGGCTGACCGCATCCCAAGAACCATGCAAGAAAAAGAAAGCCCAACAGGTGTCGGGCTTTTTCCAATTTGGTTGTCAGGTTTGTTTTAACCAAACTTATCATAATCAATCATTTCCTCTTCAACGCCCAAATCATAAAGCATCTTATCCACCGCATCTACCATCATGGGCGGTCCGCACATATAATATTCAATTTCAGTGGGATCTTCATGGTCTTTTAAATATAGTTGATGGGCTGCATTATGAATAAACCCGGTTGGGCCTTCCCAATTATCTTCTTCCAATGGTTCAGATAGGGCTACGGTATACTTAAAGTTCGAGTATTCTTTTTCAAGCTTAAGAAAATCTTCGTGATAAAACATTTCACGAGCAGAGCGGGCACCATAGAAAAATGTTATTTTTCGATCCGTATTTTTCGTGTCCAATAAATCAAACAAATGACTACGCAGGGGCGCCATTCCGGCCCCGCCGCCGATATAAACCATTTCTCGGTCTGAATCCTTCGCAAAAAATTCACCAAAAGGACCTGAAATAGTCACATGATCTCCCGGTTTTAAATTAAAGATGTAGGAAGAAGCGATGCCAGGAGGTACTTCGTTCCATAATGCTGGAGGCGGCGTGGCAATTCGTACATTGAGCATGACAATATTCCCCTCAGCAGGATGGTTTGCCATAGAATAAGCTCGGAAGCAATCTTCATCATTATTGGCATTGACATCCCAAATATTATATTTATCCCAGTCGAGATGATAATCATCTTCAATATCAAAATTTTTGAAACTCAAATTTTTATATTCAGGAATATCAATCTGAATATAGCCACCAGCTTTAAAATCAAGAATTTCACCCTCCGGGAGTTCAAGAATCAATTCTTTGATAAAAGTGGCAACACTTTTATTGGAGCGAACCTTGCAATCCCATTTTCGGATATTAAAGACCTCATCAGGTACATGAATATCCATATTTTCTTTAATTTTTACTTGGCACGCAAGACGCCAGTTGTCTTTTGCATCTTTTCGATTGATGAAGCCAGTCTCAGTTGGTAGTATTTCTCCACCCCCATCCAGCACCTGACATCGACATAAGGCACAGGTTCCGCCGCCGCCGCAGGCCGAGGGAAGAAAAATATTTTCATTGGCTAATGTGGATAAAAGCGTCCCCCCTGGGCGGGTGGTAATCACTTTGTCATCATCACCATTTATTTTGATTATTACATCCCCTTTGGGTAACAGTTTGGATTCAGCAAAATTAAGGATCAGTACCAATATTAGAATAATACCCGTAAATACTGAAATACCCAGGATTGTTAATGTCATTAGAGATCAATTCCCGAAAATGCCATGAATGCCATTGAAAGCAATCCTGTCAAAAGCATGGTGATACCCAACCCTCTAAGTTTGACAGGTACATTCGAATATCGGAGCCGATAGCGAATGGCAGCCATAGAAATGATGGCTAAAAACCAGCCCAATCCTGCTCCGAATCCAAAAACAGTTGACTCCAAAAAATTATAATCCCGTTCAACTAAAAATAATGCACCACCCAAAATGGAACAATTCACAGCAATGAGTGGTAAAAAAATACCCAGGTTATAATGCAGGGTTGGGGAAAAACGATCTAAAATCATTTCTACTAATTGGACCATTGCTGCAATGACTGCAATAAAGACAATAAAGTTTAAAAAGCTTAAATCCACATCGGGAAACCCCGCCCATGCTAAGGCTCCTTTTTCAAGGAAAAAATGATGGATGGCCCAATTCGCAGGTGACGTGATAGTAAGCACAAACGTAACGGCTAGCCCAAGCCCAATAGACGTATCCACTTTTTTGGAGATAGCCAGAAAAGAACACATCCCAAGGAAATATGCCAACAGAATGTTTTCGACAAATACTGCCTTGGTTAAGAGGCTGATATAATGTTCTAACATATTATTCTTCCTCTATTTTTGCTACAATTCGTTGGACCCAAACAATGAGACCCAAAATAATAAATGCACCGGGGCTTAATACCATGAGACCCATATTTTCGTAACCAGCAGCATAAAAAGAATCTGGGATGACTTGAAATCCAAAAACGGATCCACTGCCCAATAATTCTCTAAAAAATGAAACCACTATAAGAATCATGCCGTAACCCAGACCATTCCCCAACCCATCCCAGAAGGATTTTCCTGGTGTATTCTGCATAGCAAACGCTTCAGCCCGCCCCATGACAATACAGTTGGTAATAATTAGACCCACAAATACAGATAGCTGTTTACTGATATCATACATATATGCTTTTAAAATCTGATCTGTCAAAATCACCAAGGATGCAATAATGGCCAACTGAACAATTATCCTTACCTTACTGGGAATTAAATTTCGCAGTATGGCAATAATCGTATTAGAAACAGACAATACGGCGATTACAGCAAGAGTCATAACCACTGCTGTATCCATTTTGACCGTAATGGCCAATGCAGAACAAATACCCAACACCTGCAATGTGATTGGGTTATTATTCATTAAAGGATCATTGAGAACCTGTTGAGATTTCTTACTCAATAAGGCCATTATATACCTTTGCTCGTTCTAATCCGATGAAAAAATGATTCATACGTTTTTAAGTCATTCATCAAAAATTTATTTAATCCTTTGCTGGTCATGGTCGCACCAGAAATGCCATCCACCTGGTGATATGCGTCAGGAGAGGTATCATCCACACTACCTTTAATGATTTGGATCCCAACTAAATTTCCATCATTATCCACAAACTTTTTCCCTTTATAATTATTTCGAAACCAGGGTTTTTCTACCTCACCTCCCAAACCCGCTGTTTCACCATGTTTATAAAATGTGATGCCCTTTACTGTCATCCCATCTGATTCCACGGCAAAATATCCATACAGGGTTGACCACAATCCTTTCCCAGAAATAGGAATGGCATAACCGTCAATTTTACCAACCATGGTTTTGATATAAATTGGATGGAAATCCCCGTCCACATCAGGATTGATATCTTCCGGTTTTTTACCTTCTATAGTTTCACCCTTGGCATTAATAACTAAGCTGGAAATATATTCTTCAAAAATCGCTTGAACTCTTTCTGGCGTCCAGGGATTTTCTTTTGATGGCGCAAAATCCAATGATCGCAAAATATTTTTTTTAATATCAATTTCGATATTTAAATCCTGTTGATCTTTCAAAATTGTCACTGCCATCGAAAGCAAAAATCCAAGAACGATTGTCACAGTCGACGTAAATATTAATGTGTAAGCATTACTGCGCATGGCGTGCCACTCTGCGTTTAATATTGGATTGAATAACAAACCAGTCAATCAACGGGGCAAATGCATTGAGTAAAAGAATCGCCAGCATGGTGCCTTCCGGATAGGCTGGATTGATTGCGCGGACAATAACTGTCAAAATACCAAACAGAATCCCATACACCCAACGACCTTGATTTGTATGACACCCGGTTACGGGCTCTGTCGCCATGAATGCCATTCCAAATAAAAATCCACCCATCACTAAATGATAATGAGCCGGAAGAGATAACATGGTATTAGAAGAAAAAGGTGCCATCAAATTGCTAAGGTATGCTGTGACACCCAATCCAATTAATGAGCCTGCCATAACTCGCCAATTGGCAATTTTTGTAATAGCCAAAAATATTGCCCCCATGATTATCAACAATTTACTTGTTTCACCGATAGAACCAGGGATCCAGCCAACCAACATATTCCACCAGGAATAATCAAACTGAGTAACGCCGTTTAGGAGTGAAACCGCATGTTGATTTACCTCAGCTGCGGGCACGGCCAGGGCGGTAGCACCGGAATAACCGTCTGGCCCTATCACCCAAACTTTGTCTCCCGAAATACGGCCAGGATAGGTAAAAAATAAAAATGCACGGGCCACCAATGCCGGATTAAAAATATTCATACCTACACCACCGAAAATTTCTTTACCAATCACGATTCCAAATGAGGTTGCAATGGACACTTGCCATAAGGGAATAGAAGCAGGCATGACCAATGGGATCAGGGCACATGTGACTAAAAACCCTTCACTAATGGGGTGTTTTCGTACCACAGCAAAAAGGATTTCCCAAAATGCACCGGTAATAAATGCGACTAATATAATGGGTATAATTTTATCAAAGCCAAACCAAAATTGCTCCCAATTGGTTCTTTCAACTCCCATGGCAATTCCGTTTTGGACACCCACATTCATGGCACCAAAAATATAGAGTGGTATTAATGCAATCACCACAAGGATCATGACCCGTTTTATATCAATACTATCGCGAATATGGGGTCCTGATTTGGTGACTTCATCTGTACTGAACAGGATGGTATCGGCTGCCTCATAAAGAGGATATAATTTTTCTAAAACACCGTTATTTTCGAATCGGTGTGCATTTGCATCCAGAATTTTTCGAAGAAATTTTATCATTTAACCATCTTTCTCCATTAATTCCAATCCATGTCGAATGGCTTTACCTACATCTATTTTACTGGGGCATGCAAAAGAACAAAGGGCGAAATCTTCTTCATCGCATTCTAATATTCCCAGTTGTTCCATTTCTTCAATATCTTCAACATGAATCGCCCGAAATAATGCATTGGGAAGAATATCCATTGGCAGAACATCTTCCCACGCATTGATAGGTACCATGTAGCGTTCACTTCCATTTTGAAGCGTATTAAATGAAAACAGCATTTTCCCAAATCCAGTAAATGCGTTGGTTAAACTATAACGGGTTGAAGATGAACCGGGTTTTAACATACCCATAAATTCACGATCACCGCCTTCGGGGATGACAGAGATTGTTGAGTCGTAAAAGCCTAAATGCCCATTTTTCCCAACAGTTTTCCCCGTAAGCACATCACCAGAAATGATTCTTTGTTTTCCTTCATTTAGCTTTTCGGATAATAAATCACTTAATTGAACACCCATTCGTGTTTTAAAATGGGTTGGCTTTTTTATACCAGGACCGCCGGTTGTCACAAAAAGGGTGGGATCATATTTACCAGTAAGAAAAAAAGTCCCTATCCGAACCACGTCTTGGGCATTCACCGTCCAGATTAAATCATTGAGTCCTAATGGTGAAAAATGATGAATTTGAATTCCTACATTTCCCGCTGGATGGGGGCCATTGATGGTATGCACTTCTGCCCCATCCACTTCTAACAATGTATTCGAAACAGTATTCTCATTGATAGATAAATGAACTGCACCGGTTGTCAATTTTTTTAGAACATTTATTCCAGCTTGAAATTGGGGTAATCGCCGTCTAAGGGAAACATCAAGATTAACAGAAAGAGGTGCGGTATTCCATCCGGAAATAAAGATATCCCTGGGTGTATCCATGGGGTTAATCACTTTATTAAAGGGACGTTGGCGAATGAATGGTATCAAGTTCCCTTTCAATAAGGCTGATAAAATCTGTTCTTTCCTCAGGGTAGGTATTTCTGCTGCGTGAAATGAATCATGGCAGTCTGATTCCTCTGTTTCGCTGAGTTCAATAATAATTTTTTCCACAACCCGGCGAGGACCAAATTGGATTGATGTAACTATGCCACCACCAGGGGATGGGAAAAAAATATTCGACTGGGATTTACAGTGAAATAAGGGATACCCTATTTTTACAGTGTCTCCTTCTTTAACGAGTATTTTTGGTCTTAAGGTGCGGAAATCTGTAGGCTGGATTGCAACCGTCTTGGGTTTTAATCCTATTTGAACTTCGTCAGAAGGAACACCCGTTATTCGGATATTGTGTCCCTTTTTTATATTTAAATCAGCCAAAAATAATTCCCCTCTTGATGGCCATTTTCAATGAATTACATCCCTTGAAAAATAACCAAAGATTTACTCACCCAATTTGCGACTGGTGCGAAATACCATCCGAATATAAAGGTTGGAATCGCAAGGAATAAAAGTACAATGGTCACCAAGTTTGATTCAGGCATTTCCACCGTTTCACTCCGTTCACCTATAAAATACATGTGCTTCACAACACGAAAATAATAATAAAGGGAAATAACACTATTCAGAACGCCTACAAATGCTAACCAATAATATTGCGGTCCCGCTTCAATCACTGCGGCAAATAAATAAAACTTTCCAATAAATCCTGCCGTGGGGGGTAATCCAGTAAGGGATAACATAAATAAAGTCATAACCACACCGACAAATGGCATTTTCCACCCCATCCCATTAAAGTCTTCGAAATCTTCCCCGCCAGTCTTTCCTTGTATATAAATGACTACAAAGAAAGCACCCAGATTCATAAACAAATACATGAGGAGGTACATCATGATGCCATAGACACCAGATTCAGACATGAGGGGGAGTGCCATCATCATATATCCCGCATGGGCAATACTGGAATAAGCCAACATTCGTTTCACGCTTTTTTGTTGAATGGCTACCAAATTTCCTACAGTCATGGTTGCCGCAGCCAACACACCCATGAGTTGAGGCCATGGGATTTGATTCAATGCTTGCCATGATTCTGAAACCAATGCCGAACTGTCTCCAAATACCTGATTGAAAAAACGAATCAGAATGGCAAATCCTGCTGCTTTGGGTGCAACGGATAAATAAGCCGTGATGGTAGTGGGTGATCCTTCATAAACATCCGGCGTCCAAAAGTGGAACGGTACAGCAGAAATTTTATATCCAAAACCAGCCAGGATGAAAACGGCTGAAATAATGAGAGCCAAATTGGAATCTGGACTCAACCCTGAAATAGCTGCCTGCATTTCAACAAACTTGGTTGTACCTGTTAATCCAAACAAAATGCTCAATCCATATAACATGATCCCGGAAGAAAAAGCACCATAAATGACATACTTGAGAGATGCTTCATTACTGTGTGGATTCTTTTTTAAATATCCCGCCAAAAAGAAAGACATGATTGAGACCACTTCTATGGAGAGATAAACCATCAGTATATCGATAGCAGAAGCCATCAAAAACAATCCAAAGACCATAATAGCCAATATAGAGTAATATTCACCCACGCGATAATCTTGGAGTTCCTTGCTGTTAAAACTCATGAGAATGACTAATACTGTCGCAATCAAAACCAATATTTTAAAATACTCAGAAAATGGATCCAGCGCAATGGTTCCCATAAACAAATCTGTCACAGTACTCCCGCCCATTTGGATGGCGAATAAAGTTAAAGCAAGTCCACCCAATACCCACCAGGCCACCTTTCGAGATTCATCTTTATGGTAAAACAAATCAGCGATTACGGCAGTCAACACTGTTACAGTCAGAATAAGTTCCGGCCAGAAATGAGATAGGCTATTGAGATTGCTCATGCAGGTTCCTTACATAACACCGGCCAGTCCTCCGAGGGACACAACCTGTTCAATCAGAACATTCATTGTTGCAGAAATCATATCCAGAAATGGACGGGGATAAATCCCCAGAAACAGGGTAATCACGGCCAACGGTACCACTGTAAACAGTTCCCGTTTATTGATTTCCGGTAAATCTTTATATTTCTCATTGGCTGGGCCAAAAAACACCCGCTGAAATGCCCATAAGAAATAAGCCGCATTGAGTAGAATTCCGATGGTAGAAATAATGACAATTGTTTTAAAAACGGGAAATGCGCCGATTAAAATCATGAATTCGCTGACAAAACCACTAAATCCCGGCAAACCAAGGCCGGCAAAAAAGGCCAAGGCAACCAACCCTGTATAAATGGGCATCTGGGATGCCAACCCGCCAAATCCTTCAATATCCCTATGATGGGCCCGATCATAAATCACACCAACCAATATAAATAACATGGCTGAAATCGTACCATGGTTAAACATCTGGAACACAGCACCATTCAGTCCAGCCTGGGCACTAATGAGGTTATTACCATTCATTCCGGAAGCGGCTATCACAGCTGCCATACCAAGAAGAACATATCCCATATGATTTACGGATGAATAGGCTACCATTTTCTTTAAATCCTTTTGAGCCAAGGCGCACATGGCACCCCAAATCACATTAATGAGTCCAAGCATGGCTAAAGCGCCGGCGAACCAAAATACGCCGTCGGGGAGCATGGTATAATTGATTCTTAGCATGCCATAAACACCCAGTTTTAAAAGAACACCGGCCAAAATTACGGAAATCGCCGTGGGTGCTTCCACATGGACCAAAGGCAGCCAGGTGTGGAATGGAAATACGGGCACCTTAATGGCAAACCCAATAAACAACAATACCCATATGACCTTAATGGCACTCATACCCCACCATAATACACCATTCAAAGCGGTTGGGGCCGTATCCATAAGGAGCAGCATGTCAAATGTATTACCGCAAGTAAAATACAAGGCTAAAATTGCGATAAGCATGAGAACTGAACCAAATAATGTATAAAGGAAAAATTTGATAGCAGCATATTCCCGCTGGGGGCCGCCCCACATTCCTATCAGGAAATACATAGGTAGAAGCATCACTTCCCAAAAGATGTAAAACAGGAAGAAATCCAGAGATAGAAAAACACCCATTACTCCGGTATTTAACAGTAAAAAGAGTGAGAAATACCCTTTGACTGCTTTATTGATATTCCAACTGACAAACACACTGATAAAACCAATAAGTGCCATGAGGATCACCAGGGGAAGACTGAGACCATCTACACCCAGAATGTATGTAATGTTGAATGATGGGATCCATTCGGCAGTTTCCATGAATTGGAACGACCCGGTGGACGCATCAAAGATCCGCCATAAGTATATGGCCAATGCCAATTGTATTCCTGTCGTTGCTGCGGATACCTGTTTAATCAGTTCCGTTTTGTCTCGAGGAATAAAGGCAATGGCGACCATACCGAGTACCGGAAGCCAAATGATCCAACTGAGTAAATGATTCATACTTATCCCTTTATGAAATCTTTAAATTGTCTGGATAACCAGAATGATAATGACACCAACCAATGCGAATAACATATAATTCTGCAATCGGCCGGTTTGAACCTGTTTTAATTGTTTTCCAAATCCCTGTGCGGTACGACCAATACCATCCACAATCGATTGATCTAATCCATCGTAATCAATTCTACCTGTGTGAAATGAAAGCCACTTCGTGACACGCCCAAAACCATTGATAAAATATTTGTCATACAAATCCCAATCCACATATGCCACGGCACGGGATAGCTTTAAAAATGGTTGATAGAGAAAGCGGTCATAATTTTCGTCAAAATAATATTTATTGTAAGACAGCTTATATAAAAAACCCATTTTATTTGCCCAAACTTCGGCTGAAAGTTTTTTCTTTAAATACATCAAATACGAAAGTCCAATACCTAATCCTGCCACCAAAAGAGATAAGGCCATGGCTGTATAATGGGCATGATGGACTCCTTCCCCAATTTCATGTGCCGTCGGGTTTCCAGGCACGACAGAATCACCTGCGCGAATCAGTTCCGTAAACCAGCCATGATCGGACAATGGATTGAGATAGGGTAAAGTGTAGAAAATAAAAATGCTTAAACCACTCAATAGCATGAGCGGAAACGTCATGACCCGCGGTGACTCATGTATACCTTTAAAAACTTTGGGCATTTTAGCTTCACCATGAAACGTCATAAAAATGAGTCTAAACATATAAAATGCGGTAATGGCCGCTGCACCAAAACCAAAAACAGGAAGAAGAAAATGCTGAGGATAATGCTGAGCGAATCCTAAACTGCCCGCTAAAATTGCATCCTTTGATAAGAACCCAGAGAAAAATGGTACGCCGGAAATAGCCAAAGTGGCAATGATCATGGTCAAATAAGTAATAGGCATCTTTGATTTAAAACCACCCATATTGCGCATATCCTGAGGATCTGTATCATGATCATCCAACGCATGCAGGGAATGATGCATGGCATGAATCACCGAACCAGAGCCATAAAACAAACAGGCCTTAAACATGGCATGGGTTAATAGATGAAAAAATGCAGCGATATAATTACCCACCCCAACAGCTAAAATCATATAACCTAATTGACTAATAGTTGAGTAAGCCAATACTTTTTTAATGTCATTTTGTGTGATGGCAATAGAGGCGGCAAACAATGCAGTAAAGCCACCCACATAAGCAATAACAAGGAGTGCATCAGGAGAAAATAATGGAAATAATCTAACGGTGAGGTAAACACCTGCCGCAACCATGGTCGCCGCATGCATTAATGCTGATACAGGCGTGGGGCCTTCCATGGCATCGGGCAACCAAATATGAAGTGGAAACTGAGAGGATTTCCCTACAGCACCCATGAATAGTCCAATACCGGCGAATGTGAGCAATGTTCCACCAATAAGCCCTTGGCCTACACCTATGAACACTTCCTGAATATTGAAAGAACCAATGGCTGTAAACATGAGCATAATACCGATAAAGAAACCGATATCCCCTACCCTGTTCGTTAGGAATGCCTTTTTCCCAGCGGCAGCGGCGGATGGTTTTTCAAACCAGTGGGCAATCAATAAATAGGAACTGACACCCACCAATTCCCAAAATATATAAAGTGATATTAAGTTGTTCGCCAATACAATTCCATTCATAGAAAAGGTGAATAAACCGAGATAAGCATAATAACGGCTATAGCGAATATCGCCCTTCAAGTATTCTAACGAAAAGATATGGGTCATGCTGGAAATCAGGGAAACGACAACCAACATAACGATGGTGATATTATCCACCCAGAAACCCAATTCAATTTTAAAAGCACCCAAGTCCATCCATATAAATTTTGCTTCATGAGAAAAATCAGGATCCCAGTTCATGAACATATTCAAGAGCATGGACAGGGATAAAATAAGGGTAATTAAAATGGCACCAATGGAGACCCAATCCCCCTGGCGCGGCAGACGTTTTCCAAAAAATATATTGATGGTGAAAGCAACTAAAGGCAGAAATAAAATGAGCAAACTAAAATCGGTAATAATGTTCCCTGTTATCATTGTTTTAACTCACTCACATCATCCACATTAATCGTATGAAAATTGTTAAATATATTGATTATAATCGCCAAAGCTACCGCTGCCTCTGCTGCGGCTAATACAATAACAAATAATGCGAATACATGCCCTGCCATATTCATACCGCCAAAACGAGCAAAAGCGAGAAAATTAATATTGGCTGAATTTAAAATGAGTTCAACGCCCATGAGGACGGCCACACCATTTCGACGGGTGATTACCCCATATAACCCCAATGCAAAGAGAACCACACTGACGAATAAATAATTGGTTAAGCTATCCATTAATCTTCTTTTCTTGAAAGGGTTGTTGCGCCAATTAATGCGCCTAATAAAAGTAACGAAGCCACTTCAAAAGGAAGTAAATAATCCATCATAAGCAACCGCCCGATTGCTGCGGTTGTTTCTGCCGGTTCCACATTAGCCAATGTTACCCAGGGTGTACTAATAACCATATATCCTAACAGGAATGCCATTCCCAAAACAGCCACAGCACCCATTTTCTTTTGAACAGATGCATGACTAATATTCACTGATGTGATTTTATTGGTAAGCATAATTCCAAAAATAATTAAAATAAGGATTCCGCCAACATAGACAACCACCTGAACCACAGCAATAAAATCCGCCCAGAGGAATACATACAAACCCGTTACACCTATAAAGGAGAAAAGGAGTGCATAAGCAGAATAGACCAGGTTCTTACTCTGGACCACCATAAATGCTGAGCCAAGGGTAATACCCACAACGATCCAAAATGTGAATTCGGCCATTAGGCTTCTACCTTCGGTTTTGGTGGCTGCAAGGATTCTTTTTGTTCCTTTGTAATCGATTTGGCGAATTGATAAATCAAATCATTTCGGTCAAATTCAGAAAATTCATAGTCGATATTGTGTTTCGCGTTGTTGGGGCCACCCACCATAAAAATACATTCTTCGGGGCATGGATATACACAGAGGTTGCAATAGCAACATTCAGACAAATCAATGGTAAAGCGGCTCACCACCAAGGCTTTCCGGGTATCGTTAGATGTGGTTCCTGTATGTTTAATTTCCGGAATATCTTCCCCGCGATTTGGCGCTTTAATCGTATCTATTTTGATACAGTCCACCGGACAAGCACGCTCGCATTTGAGGCAACCGATGCAATCGTCGATATCCACATGAAGCCGGGAACGAATCACATTGTAATCCGCATGCTCAAAACCGATATTTCTCTCAGGCTGGGGCCACCGCTCTTCTGGGTATTGGAGTGTCACATTATCCCGTTTAATATTTATCATATGGCGCCAGGTAATCCGCATACCTTTCCAAAGGGTATTTACTGTGTCATAAATATTTGCGAAATACTTTGCCATAATTTATCCAAAAATTAATTTCCAAATTCCCACACCAAAAATGTTTATCATGGCGATGGGTATAAATACTTTCCAACATACATGCATGAGCTGGTCCACGCGCAGGCGCGGGAATGTCCATCGGACCCACATCATAACAAAAATCAGTGAAGCAATTTTTCCCATGAACCAAAATAATCCCCAGGCACCGGAGTCGAATAATCCAGGAATGGGGCTCCGCCACCCGCCAAGGAATCCTGCCACAGCCAAACCGCTCACAATGAGCATATTGGCATATTCACTTAAGAAAAAAATGGCCCAGCGAAAACCGGAATATTCTGTCATCCAACCGGCCACTAATTCGGACTCCGCTTCGGGAATATCAAAAGGCGTACGGTTTGTTTCCGCAATGGCGCTGATAAAAAAGATGAAAAAGGCTATGAATGAAAATGGATTATTAAATATAATCCAATTGGGAAGAATGCCCCAAACAGTCCCAGATTGATAGTGGATTAGTTCCTGGAGATTCAGGGTGCCGGCCATCATAATGGGCACAATAATGGATAATCCTGCCGGGATTTCATAACTGATTATTTGGGCGGCCGAACGCATGGCACCATACAGGGACCATTTATTGTTGGATGCCCATCCTGCCATTACAATCCCAATGACACCAATGGACCCAACAGCAATAATATAAAAAACACCCACATTAAAATCCACAACCTGGAGGGTCTGGCTAAATGGAACAGCCGCTAATCCTAAAAAAGCACCAATAAATATAATGAATGGTGCCATTTTAAATAAAATTTTATCAGACGATTCTGGAACTGTGTCTTCTTTGACCAAAAGCTTAATGGCATCTGCTACCGTTTGGAGTAAACCCCATTTTCCGGCGTGAAGTCCCGGACCCTGCCCCATGGGACCAATACGGTCCATCATAAAAGCAGATACTTTTCTTTCCACATAAACCGCAACCATGGCATTGAGTGCCATGACTAAAAATAAAGGAATACCTGAAATCACTACTGCCAGGATGAATGCTAAAACAGGGAAATCGCCAAGGGTGGCGAACCAATCCATAAGCATGTCAACGGTCATCGGTCGATTTCTCCCAATACAATATCCAAACTGCCTAAAATCGCAATCACGTCCGAGATCATCCATCCCCGGGAAATTTCATCTAAAACAGAAAGTGCTGTAAATGCAGGGGAACGCATTTTCACTCTGGATGGTACGGGTGTTCCATCGCTGACAATGTAATAACCCAAATCACCGCGGGGGCTTTCGGTACGGCGATAAATCGACCCTTTGGGCGGGCGAATTTTTTTCGGGATTGCTTGGTGCACATCACCACTGGGAATATCTTTCAAGGCCTGACGCAATATTTTTACACTTTCCTTTACTTCCAGCATGCGAACCCAATATCGGTCAAAGCAATCACCAACCGTTCCAAATTCACCGGTGCCTGTGGGGACATCAAATTCAAATCGATCATAAATAGAATAGGGTTCGTCCCTCCGAACGTCCCATTTAACCCCGGATCCACGGAGGTTTGGTCCCGTTACACCAAAACTTACAGCCACATCTGCAGGCAGGACCCCCACATCAGCTGTTCGTTCAATAAATATTTTATTGTAGGTGAGTAATTCATTATACTCACTGATTTGGGGTTCGAAATAGTCCAGAAAACCAGTACATATATTCACAAAATCTTTTGGAAGATCATGAGAAACACCGCCAACCCACATATAGTTATAAAGGAGTCTGGCACCGCATGTGTATTCAAACATATCCAAAATGCGTTCCCGATCCCGAAGCATATACAGGAAAGGGGTAAATGCACCAACATCCATACCGTAAGTACCTAGTGCCAATAAATGACTGGCAATTCGGTTCAGTTCGCCCATAATCACCCGGATATAATCCACCCGTTCCGGTACTTTGATTTCCATCAAATCTTCCATGGCGACCACATAACCAAAATTACTGTTCATTGACGCAAGATAATCACAGCGGTCTGTGAAAGGTATCACCTGTTCGTAGGTAACATTTTCTGAATGTTTTTCAAAACAGCGATGGAGATAACCAATGTGGGGTCTGATCTCCGAAACAATTTCACCATCAGTTTTCACTTCCAGGCGCAATACACCGTGGGTACTGGGATGCTGAGGCCCAATATTCAGCGTCATCTGATCGCCCTGGACTATTCCCATTCTTCTTCTTCCTTGATTTTTGGGACAACGATGCCGTGGTAGTCTTCCTGGCCTTCATAATCTTTTCTCAGGGGCCAGCCTTCCCAATCATCTGGACATAAAATTCTACGTAAATCACGGTGGCCTTCGTACACAATGCCGAACATGTCATAGGTTTCACGTTCGAACCAATCCCCGATGCGCCAAAGCTGTTCGATAGAAGCCACCTTAGGGTTTTCCCGATCGTGGCTAATAACCACTTCAATTTTATGTCGATGTTCCATGGAATGAAAATTATACCTTGTTTGCAAGGGGCCTGCTTCCCCAGTATCTATACCGGTGATACATTCCAATTGATCGAAACAAAGATTTGGATCATTTTTCATGAAAGTAGCCATTTCAAGCCACTGTTCTCCTTTGAGTTCCACTTGATTTTCAGCCAAATCCTCGTTCTCCAAAACGGAGCCGGGGAATTGGCTTTCAATCGCCGTTTTAATTTCAGCAGGAGTCATGCAGTTTTACGTGTGAGCGGTCGCTCAGTTTGAATTTTTTCCTGCAATTTAAGAAGGCCTTCAATGAGTGCTTCCGGACGAGGCGGACAGCCGGGAACATACACATCAACAGGTACCACCAAATCCACACCCTTCAACACATGGTAGCCATGTTGCCAATAGGGGCCACCGCTGGTAGCACAGCTCCCCATAGAAATCACATATTTCGGATCGGCCATTTGTTCATATAATTTTTTGACGCGGAGCGCCATTTTCATGGTGACCGTTCCAGCCACAATCATTACATCCGCCTGACGCGGTGATGAACGGGGCATCATGCCAATCCGTTCTAGGTCATGACGACTGGCAGCAGAGGCCATCATTTCAATGGCGCAGCAGGCCAGACCAAACTGGAAATACCAGGGGGATGTGGAACGAGCCCAACTCAAAAATTTATCCAGGGAGGCCACAATAATATTATCTTTAAATCTATTTTCTAATACACCCATTATGATTCCTGTGATTTTGGAGTTTTTTCAATGAGGCTGGCATAACGGCCACGGCCATATTTCACATTATATTTTACCCAGTCCAAATCAGATTTTTTCCAGACATAGGCTAACCCAACCATGAGGACGACCAGAAAAATGGCCATTTCTACAAAAGCCAGCATTCCCAGTTCATTGAAAACAACAGCCCATGGGAATAAAAATACAACTTCTACATCAAAAATCAGAAAAATGAGTGCCACCACATAAAATCGAATATTGAACTGCACCCAGGCAGATCCTTCCGATTCTTCTCCACATTCATAAGTGGCCAGTTTGTCAGGGTTGGGATTGGAAGGTGCGACCAATTTTTGGATTAGTAATGGTACATACACCAGTACAATACCCATGAGGATGAAAATAAATATGGTTCCGAAGTCGCGATACATTAATTTTTTTACTCGTTTAGAGACGGCAAAGTTAGACTATTTGACGAAGTTTGGTCAAGATAAACTTCATGGATTTTTTTCTATTTTTAGAAAGTGGAGCGATCATCCTTAATTGCTCATTATCTGGGTAAATACGTTAAACAAAACGTCCTTCCGGAGTTCTAATTTTTATTAGGATCGATTTCTAATTGTCGCACCTTGAATCATCGCCATAAATTCATGGCTTATGTCCTTGTTGAATTCATCCATTGCAGCCTTAATGCACCTTGCCCCCAAGTGGCTGTTTAGACCATTTGCCAATTCCTATGTTGCGGGGGAATCCATTGATTCTGCATTGAAAGTTGTAAAAATACTCAATGAAAAGGGGTTTTCCGCTACCATGGATATCCTCGGTGAAAATGTCAACTCAGAAAAAGAAGCCACCCTAATTACAAACCAATATACTCACCTCATTCAACAGATATCTCAGGCGGAATTAGACAGCACTATTTCTGTGAAACTGACCCATCTTGGCTTAGGAATTGATCCAATTCTTGGAGAAAAAAACATTCTCAAACTGGCGCAAGTGGGGAAAGAATTCCATGTGGGGGTCACCATTGATATGGAAAATTCCCCTTATACCACCACCACATTCAATATGTATGAAAAGGCTTTGTCCGTTTTTAATGGCATGGGTACTGTAATCCAAGCCTACCTCCATCGCAGTTTAGAAGATATTCAAAAACTCAACGCTCCCCTTTTAAACCTGCGAATTTGTAAGGGCATTTATCGGGAATCATCAGACATTGCGATTCAAGATCGAAATGCCATTAATGACAATTATGTGGAAATGGCTCGTGCGATGTTTAATGGCACCGGCTATCCATGCTTGGCCACACATGATTTAGACCTTTTGGATCGATTAGAGTTATTAATTGAAGATGACAATATTTCATCAGACCGTTTTGAATTTCAAGTGCTATATGGTGTCCCCATGGGTGACCGCTTGGAAAGGCTAAAAACAAAGGGATACAAGGTTCGAGTGTACGTCCCCTTTGGGGAAGCCTGGTTTGAATATGCGATCCGGCGATTGAAAGAAAACCCCACAATCATTTCTTATGTGATTAAAAACATGTTTCGGAAATAGGGTTGACAAGTGGTTCGGTTCTTTATTAGACTGTAAATTTTGGAATGTTCAGAACGAAAAAATCACCAGTTGTTCTTCACAACTCACCTATATCATGAATGAACCGAATACCATAAAAAATATACTCAAATTAAAAATCATCGCTGTGGTGGGTATGTCCCCTAAACCGGAACGGCCCAGCCATTATGTGTCCATGTATATGAAAGAACATGGTTATACCATTATACCTGTAAATCCGGGACAAACTGAAATTGCGGGAGAAACTTGCTACCCTTCTTTAAAAGATATACCGGTCTCCGTGGATATAGTGGATGTCTTTCGCCAATCTAAACACGTACCTCCCATTGCAGATGCAGCCATAGAAATAGGCGCCAAGGCACTTTGGCTGCAGGATTATGTTATTCATGAAGAAGCAGCCCAAAAAGCAGAAGATGCTGGATTGTTGGTGGTGATGAATGATTGCATGCTGCGGCGGCATCGCCAAATTAAAAATTGAATTATTATTATGAAAAATAATTTTAAATGGGGAATCATTGGTACTGGAGGAATAGCGGGTAAGTTCGCTAACGATTTAAGTTATCTTAATAATCATACTGTGGCTGCAGTTGGCTCACGCAAACTTTCTACTGCACAACAATTTGCATCTAAATATCCAGACTGTGTAGGTTATCCCAGTTATACGGAATTGGTGACAGACCCCAATTTGGACGGTATCTATATTGCGACCCCACATAACTTTCATGTAGAACATACTATTTTGGCATTAGATGCCGGGAAACCGGTGCTATGCGAAAAACCATTTGCCATCAATACTAGTGAGGTAGAATTAATGGTTAATACGGCAACTCAAAATCAATTAACTCTCATTGAAGCAATGTGGACTCGATTCTTACCTCATATAGAAATAGTACGTAAAATTATTGAGAGTGGTGTTCTTGGCAATATTCATACCCTACAAGCAGATCACGGACAACGTCTATCAGAATCTAATAAGCCTCGTCTTTGGGAGCCTACACTTGGTGGTGGCGCATTGCTTGATCTTGGGATTTATGTGGTTTCGTTTGCACATTTAATCCTTGGAATTCCAGATAAGATTACGGCAAAATCAAATTTTACTGATAAAGGTGTAGATGAACAAACATCCGCAATTTTTGAATATAAAAATGGTGCTCAAGCCATTTTAAATACAACATTAAGGAACTCTACACCCTGCCGAGCTATTGTTTCTGGTGTTAATGGATGGTTAGAAATTGATCGTACCTTTTATAATCCAGCTGCAATGCGGGTTGTGCTTCATGATGGTACTAAAACTGAATATCCAAATAACTATAAAGGGCATGGATTACGTGAGCAGGCGATTGAGTTTTCTCGTTGTGTTAGATCAAGGTTAATTGAGTCACCTCTTATGCCGCATAGCGAAAGTATTGCTGTAATGAGATCGATGGATCAAATTAGACGGGAAATTGGGCTTCATTACCCAAATGAATAATTTTAATTGATGTAAGCATATGTATGCGTTATTCAATAGGGTTATTTAAAATAGAAGAAGCTGCGTGAGGCTCATAACCCGATGGGCATGTATTTGATTTTAAGCGGGGGTAGATAAAAGTTTTAATTAGGTCTCCCCTCTTTTACCCCAACCCATTTTTCTTCGAAGTGTTTGAAAATAGTTCGAATCTTCAAAATCAATCATCCTGATTTCAAATGGTGCTCTTTGAATAAATATTTTATCTTTGGGCTGAAGATATTCACTCACCTGTCCATCTACAGCAAAGGCTATTTTTTCAACTTCATCTTCAGGAAAACTAATTTCTAAATTCCTGTCATTGGGTAAAACAATTGGCCTAAGGGTTAAGGTGTGTGGACTGATGGGTGAAACAATAATTGCTTTTAATCTTGGCATTACAATGGGACCGCCGACTGATAAAGAATAGGCTGTGGATCCGGTGGGTGTGGCAATGATAAGTCCATCCGCTTTATAGTCAGAAACAAAACGGTCATTAGACAAAAGACGCATGGTAATAATTCGCTGTGAGCGGCCACGGTCAATCACAAAGTCATTCAATGCGTAGAATACAGATGGACCATTTCCATTAATAATTTCTGCTTTCAATACCATCCGACGTTGGAGACCATAAGATCCAGATGCAACCATATTCAGTCGATCAAACATTTCATCCACGGTTACTTCAGCCATAAAACCCAGTTCACCTAAGTGAATTCCCAAAATCGGCGTTTTGCGATGCCCCACCGCCCGAGCCGCAGAAAGCATGGTTCCATCTCCACCCAGCGTGAGTAAAAAATCTATTTGATAAAAATCTTCTGCCGATTCAATGATTCGAAACGTATGGTTGAATGTCTCAGGTAATTGACTTTGAACGCGTGTTGTCAGGAATGGGGTCAGCTTATTTTCAACTGCCCATGCCATGATGGAATCCAGCAGTTCCCAGAATCGGGGCTTATCTGTATTTCCCCAGATGCCGAACGATTTCGGCTTACGAACTTTGTTAGCCATTAACCTTCAAAATCCTTTGCAGACATTTTACCATCTGCATCTTTCATTAGCACTTGAATCCGCTGTTCCGCTGTATCAAGGTGGCTTCGTAATGTTTCCGTTAGTTTGACCCCTTCTTCAAATAAAGTCAGGCTTTTCTCCAGAGATTCATTTT
>CATMGX010000009.1:0-29054 GCA_950067765.1 uncultured Fidelibacterota bacterium | reverse complement strand
AACAGCGCCTTTGAATTCTCGAATACCTTGCCCCAATCCTTTGGCTAATTCCGGCAGCTTTTTCGCACCGAATAATAATAAAATCACCAAGGCAATGACGACCATTTCCCATCCGCCTGGCATGCCAGCAAATACTATTTCATGATGTAACATAATGACTCCTCCAGAATAAATATCGTTTAACGAGACCTAATTTAATGTTAAGGTAAGTATTAAGGGTCATAAAAATAAGTAATAATGATGGTATTTCCATTATGACTATTCTATTGATAATGGTTACCGGAAATACCTCAGGAAATAATATGCAACTGCAAAACCGAAAATACTGGTAAAATTAAAAGTAAGTGCCAATCCAAACTGAATGGTAAACATGATTAAATCCAAGGTAATCACACCTGTCTCGTTCCCTACCAATCCCGCCAGATTAAAATCCACACTTTTAAGAAAAAATTCTCTCACAACACTGTCGGGCAGAACCCATCCAAAAAATTCCCCCAGCAAGGTGCCAAATAGGGTACCAAAAAATAAAATCATTAAAATGACGCTGACAGCTCGTTTATTCATTCTATTCCCTTTGATGTGTTTTTGGATCAATCTCCTCTTCGAAACGGTCATGGTCTAACATCCACTGCGTAATAGACCAGAATATATAAATGGCCATGAGTGGAAACAAAACCAAGCCCCTAAAAAATATGATACTCAGGAGAACAATGATGAGGCCGACTAAACGCATATTATTCGATCGGCCCTTCCTAAAACTGAGTAAGGGGAATTTCGAGAATCGGACTGGACTAATCATTAGAAAACTCAAAATGGCCACCAATACCAGCGCCAGTCTTGGATCACCCATATCGCCATAGGACTGGTAATTATAAAGCATAAAACTGATAATGGTAATCGCTGCCAATGGGGTGGTCAGTCCTGTAAAATAGGGTTTTGGGTTTTCTCCAGTATCAATATTGAACCTGGCTAATCGGATGGTTCCGAATAATAAGGGCATAAAACTGATGACGGCACCCAGTAAATAGGGTAATCCTTCTACATAAACACTGTATATCAGTATAGAAGGTACAGCGCAAAATGATATTGTATCTGCCAAGGAATCAAATTCCGTACCAAATCGGGAAGATAAACCCAATAATCGTGCCAGTTTTCCATCAATAATATCGAATAAACAACCCACCATCATGACCCAACCGGCTTTAATCGGTTCCCCATTCAGAATAAGCGTAATGGCCATGAACCCCAAAAACATATTAAAAATGGTAGCCACATTTGGAATGAACGATCGTTTCAATCGTTTCGTTTTATTCGTTCTACTTCTCATTTAATTTTTCCAATAATAGTTTCCCCGCCAATTACCTTTTGCCCCAATTCGACTTGAACGGCCACATGGGAGGGCATAATTAAATCGGTTCTGCTGCCAAAGCGGATAAACCCAAGGCGTCCTCCCTTATGCATTTTTGTGCCCACTTCCGCATAACATAATATTCTCCGGGCAATCAAACCAGCAATTTGCTTAATTATATATTTTCCCGAATCATTGACCAACACCGTAATTACCTGTTCATTTTCATCTGATGCCTTATGGTCAAATGCTGCTAAAAATTTTCCGGATTTTCTTTCCACAGATTCCACGATTCCTTCTATGGGCACACGATTCGCATGCACATTAAACACATTCAGGAAAATGGATACTATTTTTGCCGACTCACCTACATTAGGATCATGGATATCATCTACCCTTACCACCTTTCCATCTGCAGGGGAAATAATCAATTTTTCATCCATGGGAATAACCCGTTGGGGGTCTCGAAAAAAATTAAGCGAGAATAAAAAGAAGAATCCAAGGACTCCATAAAGAATGGATAAGGGGGTGCTCTCCCACGCATGGGCAAAAATACCTAATGTAAATGTCACCAAAAAAAGTGGAATTAATATGATTCTACCTTCTTTTGCAATCATCTTAAAGTTTTCCCAATTTTAACGTTTTATTAAAGTATCTACCATCCCGCCATATACGTAATTTTACTTTGTCTCCCGGCCTCAAATCATTGATTTCTATAATTTCCAATATATCTTCCAGACTCAATACCTTTTCATTTTCAACCGCAATGATTACATCACCATATTCTAATTGTGCTTTTTCGGCAGGGCTGTTTTTCATAATATGTGTCACAATCACACCCTCCGTAATGGGAATATCCAAATAAAGAGCTGTTTTACGATCTAAGGGCTGGGCGCGTAAACCTGTAGAAAAATCGCGTTCAATTCGACCTTTGGTTTTCAATTCTTCGGCAATCCGCCGGGCCCGATTGATGGGGATTGCAAATCCAATACCGATGGATCCTTGTCCCACATTCGATCCCGTAAAAATAAACGTATTAATCCCAATGAGTTCTCCATTGGCGTTAACCAAAGGACCACCGCTATTCCCAGGATTAATGGCTGCATCTGTCTGAATCATATCCTGAAAAACTTTACCGCTCTGTAATCCAAAATCAAGATCCTTTCCGCTGATGATACCCACCGTCGCAGTAGGCTGTTGGTTCACGTCAAACAAACCAAATGGATTTCCCAAAGCGATAGCCCATTCACCGATGATGAGATCATCGGAATTCCCCATATTAACAAAAGGGAAATCAGATCCATCCAGCTTTAATAAGGCCAAATCCGTAATCATATCCACACCCACAACCTCTGCACTGAATTCGTCACCTCCAGGAAGTTTTACAATGATGGTTGTTGCATTTTCAACCACATGGTTGTTGGTTAATACATAGCCATCAGGACTGATCACGACTCCGGAACCGGACCCTTTGACCTCTCTCTGGCGAATCTGGGGCGGAAAAAAATATTCAAACCAGGGATCCCGTTGAAAGGGATTCACTGAGTAGCGGCGCACCTGAGTTACATTGATGCTGGCCACAGCATGACTGGCAATTTCTATTGCGGCTGTAATGGCATTTTTCCGACTTTTGTCAACATTGGATTGCCCACGGATCCCAACACACGCCAATAGAACGATAAAAATTAACGCGTATTTTTTAATCATCATAATCAACCCGAGTTAATACAAGACCTTGGGGCGGTGCTTTAAAAATATTCACATTTTCAATTGGATGATTTATCAATTCTTTAAACTGTTCCATTTTAATTTTTCCCCGGGATATTTCTAACATAGTGCCCACCAAATAGCGAACCATATGATGTAAAAAGCGATTTCCCGAAACATGATAATTTACCACGTCACCATTTTCTTTCCATACTGAATCATAGATAATACACCGACGATGATCTAAATCTTCTGAATTTTTACTAAATGATGTAAAATCATGATTACCAATAATGACACTTGCAGCTTCATTTAAAAGGGTCAAGTCCACAGACCCAGTTAGCCACGTATAGTTACGATCGAGTAAAAAAATATTCGTTCGACATCGATACTGGTAGTATCGCCGAAGTGCAGAAAATCGTGCATGGAATTCTGGTGAAACAACTATACAGTCCATCACCCGTACATCCCGGGCTAAATTCCCATTAAGCGCATCCTTCAATGCACATGTATCCAAGTCAGTATTAAAATCAAAATGGGCAACCTGACCCATAGCATGGACACCTGTATCTGTCCGCCCAGCACCATGAACTCTAATCAACTTTTTCTTATTCAGAATTTGAAGGGCGTCCTCAATTTCACCTTGAACTGTTCGTTCTTTATTTTGCAGCTGCCACCCACGAAATCCCGTACCGTCATATTGAAGGGTAATTTTAAACCGCGGCAATGTAATGGATTCCCCAGTAAAATAAAGAAATAATCACCATTTGAAATAGATGGTTTCCTTCGAATGGGATGGGAAAAGTGACCCCCCTTGGAAACTGTTCCCCGTACCCCCGAAGTTTCATAGCCAGGGCAAGGTCATCTGCCCGTCGTAGTTGATGAACAAGTAATCCGGGCATTTCTTTTGCCGCAATCTGAACTTGTTTCCATCGTGTAAAGCCAGATTCCAATCCTAATGCTCTTCGACTATTTCGTAAGGATTGCCAGTTTGATTGAAATGTGGGGTAAAATCGTAAAGTCATGCTCAAAAATAAAAAGAAATCTTCTACACCTCTCCAGGATGTGTGCCATTTTAACCATATACTTCTAAAAAGCGTTACAATATTCTGGCTGGGCGTTGATTCTAAAAAGAACATCATCGCTCCCGCCATCATGGTCAATTTTAAAAATCCTATCATTGCCTCGATAAGAATGATACTGAGGGAATTATTTGTTAATAAAAGTGAAAAAAGGACATACAATAATATCATAACGGGAAAATAGAATAGGAATGGTTTTAAGCGAATACCCACTTGAGGAATATGTGCTTTATTTATCCATGCAATGCCGAAAATAATGAATAAATGAATTCCCCATTCTCCATAGGTGATTGACGTGAGCAAGGAGAATGAAAAACCCAGAAAAAACCATAGATTGACTAAAGGATGTGCAAACATTTTATGCTTTAATTAAAAATGAACGGTAAAAGAATATCCAACCCCAACCATTTCTGATGGCACCCATGGTTGGACTGACAGTTTCTTTTTACTACCAATCCGCATTAAATACAACGCATCAATGGCAGATACCATATGATTCAGAACGATGGCTCCCGCACCAAAAGTAGCGACTTGTTTCATTTGATCACTCAAAATGCGTTTTTGTTCAAATGCATTCCGATTAGAATCCTCATCCCAATCCCAACTCCATCGCAAGTTTGCATCATAAATATCATCCATTTCACGATTCCGTAAATGTTCGTCGTTATAATCTTCAATTGTTTTAAAATTCCCGATATCCACCCAATATTTATGATTTTTCCCCGCAGATGAGATTGCAGCATGTTCCACTGCAAAAGCGATATAATTTTTCTTTAATATATTCGCATATGTTGTGGAACCTAAAATCGATATTAATAAACCGGTCTCCACGTAAGTAAACAATCGGCTCCTATCAGGGTACTGTAGTGATTTTTGTCCCCACCCAGGAACCAGAGCTGATTGAATAACTGGATTTAAAGTCTTCTTGGATTTTTCTTGAGATTGGGAAAAACCGGAGAATAGGATTAGGCTAATTAGGATGGGTTTGAGCGTCTGATAAACCATATGATTTGTATCAAAGTTAAAATAAAGCACATGCGTGCGAAAACACTTCCGTATCGGGTGAAAAATGTCATGCCTTGATTCAAGGGAACCTTTCCCATAAAAACAGTTTGTTCACCGTATTGTATTTTTTCCGTCACTTTTCCTGAAGGATATATGATTCCTGATATTCCCGTATTGGCACTGCGTACAATACCAATTCTCGATTCCACAGCCCGCAACCGGGCCAGTTCAAAATGTTGTCTCACTCCAGATGAATTTTGCAACCAAGCATCATTAGCTTCAATCGTTAAAAATTGGGCACCATTTTGAATAAATCCTCTCGCCGCCATGGGATAGCTCGATTCATAACAAATCAAATTACTAAACTGAATCGAATCAATTGGAAAGGTTGTAAATGCTGATCCCGGCGTAAAATTAGCTTGACCGAAATTCAACTTTTTTAAATTGGGAAACCTTGGCGACAAAGGAATATATTCTGCGAAAGGTACCAGAAATATTTTATGGTACATTTCGTTTCCATTAATTCCCATGTAAATCGCACCATTATATACTCGCCGTCCATTAGAATCTCTTGTATAGTCAGCCGTTCCCATGAGTATTGGAATGCCCGTTTCCATTACCTGTTGTTCATATTGATGCCGTTTGGAAGAGACGCGCATGTACACAGGCAATGCCGCTTCGGGCCACAAAACTAAATCCGGCTCCATGGCCATGGCTTTAGTATGTAATGAATCCATCAATTGATATAATTGATTCCGATAAGACGTTTCCCATTTTTGATTCGGATTTACATTGGGCTGTAAAACCGCTACGTTCCGATAGGGTTGATCTTCATCAAATTCATATTTGGCCAACCGAACGGTGCCATAAATCCAAGGAATTAAAAATATAATGGACAAATAAATAATTGCGTTACGTTTGTTTGCTTGTCCACGAAGTGTAATGTATAAAACCACATTGATTAATAGAACCCAGAACCCCACCCCTTCTGTGCCAGTAAACTCAACCATTTGAATCACAGGTAAAAATACGGTTTGGGTCGTGGCTAAATTTGCCCAGGGGAATCCCAAGGGACCAAAACCGCGAATCCATTCCATCGACACCCATAAAAAGGGTATCACACTTAAACTGTAGTAAGTCTTTTTTTCTACCCAGGCAACCAACCATCCAACGGATGCCCAGAATATTCCCAAATATAAAATGGCTGCAATCATCGATACCAAAACGATGGGAATACTGGCACCAGAGTTTAATCCAATCCAATAAAGTGAAATCAGGTTGGCAATCACAGCGGCAAAAAAGGACCATCGTGCGGACTCCTTCGGCGATTGTGTTTGCCAAATATGAATGAGTGGTAAAAAACCAAACCAAGCGGTAACGCCCGGAATTGGAGGGAAAGCGCATCCAATAAGAATGCCAGAAATAATGGCCAATTGAAATGGCGATCGGTTAAAAACCTTGTGCTTCATCGGGATCGGTCTAAATATTGCTGAAGTACAATTGCGGCAGCCGTTTCATCAATCCGGCCTTTATTATGTCCCGTTTTTACATTCTGAAGAATCAGGGCTTTTTCTGCACTGACAGAGCTCAATCGTTCATCTTCTAAAGAGACAGATAAATCAATTTCCTCTTTCAATTCCTGAACGAATTGTGTGACGATTTCGGTCTGTTTGGTGGTTTGCCCCTTCATTCCCTTTGGAAAACCCACAACTATATGCTCCACACATTTATCCGCTATGATGGCATTTAATTGTCGGAAAAGATCATTCCCATTATTATATGTAATCGTTTTATAGGGTTTCGCAATGATTTTTAAGGGATCTGATAAGGCAAGGCCAACCCGTACATTCCCGTGATCAATGCCCAAAATTCGTCCCATATTATCTGAATACTTTAATAGAATACAATCAGTGGTGTGATCGTTCGACGGAATCGATATTTTTAATCTTACTCATGATACGAATCACCCGATCCAGCTGTTTTAAATTATTAACCTGAAGGATGAAAATAGCCGTGGCGATCGCTTCTTTTACTTTAATATCAACAGATGTCAAATTGATATTGAGTTTTGAAATAGATTCAGTCAAATCCTTTAACAATCCCTTTCGATCCTGTCCAACCACTTTAATGCATACATTGAAATTATCATTTCGGGCCACCTCCCATTCCACCGGAACCAAACGATCCGATTCCTCGCTTAAAAGGGGTAAACTGGAACAGGATGACCTGTGAACGGTCACGCCCCGCCCTCTCGTGATAAAGCCAACCATATCGTCCCCGGGAATAGGGTTGCAGCATTTACCAAAATTGGCCATAATGTTGCTGATCCCTTCCAATTTAATGCTTCTGCTTTCTTTACGGGCGAAACTGAAAAAGCTTGAGGATGCTTCCGATTCGTCCTTTTCGTCCTGTTTTTCTTGTGGTAAAATTTTATTCAAAATATCCCGAATGGAAATATTCCCTTTACCCACAGCTTCTATTAACTGTGTTTTTCCTCCGAATCCAAATTTTGAAAATGCATTTTTAACTTCATCTTTCAGGTTTAATAATTTCAAACGACGGAGACTTTTGGTGATTATTTCTTCGCCAATTTTTACACTTTCGTCACGCTCTTTTTTATTTAAATATCGTTTAATATGGTTTCGTGCTTTCGATGTAATTGCAAATTTGAGCCACCCATAATTGGGACTCTGGGAACTACTGGTAATAATTTCAACTGTATCCCCATTGTGCAATTCACTATTCAGGGGTACTACCTTATGATTGACTTTCGCCCCAAGGCAAGAATGGCCTACTTCTGAATGCACATTATATGCAAAATCTAACGGGGATGCTTTTACGGGCAATTGTACTAAATCCCCTTTTGGCGTAAATACAAATATTTCATCTCCAAATAGATCAATTTTTAGTAAATGCATAAATTCTTTTGGATCATTTTCTTCGCTTTGAAGAATGTCCAATAATTCCCGCAGCCATTTTACATGGCTATCCACCTGCTTAGCATTTTGAGACCCTTCTTTATATTTCCAGTGGGCTGCCACGCCAATTTCCGCTGTCTGTTCCATGTCTTGGGTGCGAATTTGAATTTCAACTAATTTTCCTCCCGGTCCTACAACCGTCGTATGAACGGATTGATATCCATTACTCTTTGGAGTGGCAATAAAATCTTTAAATCGTTCTTGGATTGGTTTGAAATTTTGATGCAGTATACCCAATGTCAGGTAACATTCTTCTACTTTATCGACGATAACACGTACGGCCAAAATATCATAAATCTCTTCGAAAGCTTTACCTCTTTTAACCATTTTTCCATAAATAGATGTGTGTGATTTTGGACGGCCATACACTTGGGGTTTAATATTATAATCACTGAGTTCTTTTACCAGAGAATCTGTAATTTTTTTAATATATTTTTCCCGTTCTTTTAAAGATGATTTTAATTTTTTTTCAATTTCCTTAAAGGGTTCCGGATTCAGTGTTTTTAATACAAGATCATCCAGCTTCCACTTGACTTTAGCCATGCCCAACCGATGGGCAAGAGGTGCGTACACTTCACGCGTTTCAACAGCAATGCGATGCTGTTTAATGCGAGGCATATATTCAATAGTGGACATATTATGGAGCCGGTCCGCAAATTTGATAATAATCACACGTAAATCCTTTGCTACCGAAATGAGCATTTTCATGAAGTTACCTGCTTGTTCTGCTTTTCGACTGGAAAAACTGATCCCTCCCAGTTTGGTTACACCATTAACTAAGTTGGCGACATCGTTCCCAAATATTTCTTCAATTTCTTCAAAAGTAGCTTCCGTATCCTCAATGGTATCATGGAGTAAACCGCCGATGATTGTAATTGGATCCATTTTCCATTCGGCCAAAATCTTAGCAACTTCCACGCAATGATTTTCAAAGTATGGCTTTCCGGATCGTCTTTTTTGTCCTTCATGATGACGGGAACCAAATTCGTAAGCTTGCCATAATTCTTTTTCAAGATTTTCGTTATTAATTTGTTCGTTCTGAGATACTTTTTTATATAGATCCTGAAATGGTCTTGGGAATTCTCCAACAAGAAAGGGAACGAACTTAGAAAGGGGATTTTCCATTAGAATGGAGATTCAGATTCCATATCAGCAAAAGCAGACATATTTTCAAAACGAGCAAACCGATCAACAAATGTGGCCTCCACAATTCCGATCGGTCCGTTTCGCTGTTTCGCCACTATAATTTCTGCTTTCCCCCGATCCTCGTCTTCGTGGGAATAAACCCAAGGCCGATATAAAAAGATAACCACATCAGCGTCCTGCTCAATCGCACCTGATTCACGAAGATCAGATAACTGGGGACGGCGGTCGCTTCTACTTTCAACGGCACGGGATAACTGGGACAATCCAAGGACAGGTACTTCAATCTCTTTTGCCAATGCTTTTAATGATCGAGAAATCTGAGAAATTTCCTGCTGCCGGCTTTCAGCCCCTTTTGGACCCGTCATGAGCTGAATATAATCCACGATAATTAAACCAATATCATGTTCTGCTTTTAATCGCCGAGATTTTGCCCGTACTTCCAATACAGACATTCCCGGCGTATCATCAAGATAAATGGGTGCCTCTGCTAGGTTTCCCACAGCAATACTTAAATTTTTCCATTGGGCTTTTGGTAATTTTCCAGTACGAACCAAATGACTATCCACGCGCCCTTCAGCACATAACAATCGCATGGCCAATTGATGATTCGCCATTTCAAGACTAAACATTCCCACACCTGTTTTATCCATAACAGCTGCATTCCGGCCCATGGATAATGCCAAGGCCGTTTTCCCCATACCGGGACGGCCTGCGACGATAATCAATTCTCCGGGATGAAAACCCGATGTTATGTCATCTAAATCAATGAGTCCTGAAGGAACCCCCGTTACACTCCCCGGTTTGGATGCAATTTTATCCAATTCTTCAAAAGTCTGATGGAGAATTGGATCAATGTGCTGGAATCCTCCCCGTAATCTTTTTTCCGAAATGTTGAAAATGGCGGATTCAGCCGAATCCAAAATATCATCTACATCTTGAGAGTCTTCGAAAGCATCCTTTGATACTTCATGGGCGACTTGAATTAATCTTCGTAAAAGGTGCTTTTCTAATATAATTTTTGCATAATGTTCAACATTGGCTGTTGTGGGAACCGATTCCGCCAATCCAGTGATATAATATGCACCCCCAACTCCTTCTAATTCTTTTTTCTTCTTTAAACGATCCACGACGGATATAGCATCAATAGGCTCACCCTTTTCAAACAAATCAATCATACAAGAAAAAATGCGAACATGAGCATCTTTATAAAACTGATTGGCGGACACCCATTGCATGGCTTTACTTACAGCTTCTTTGGTGGTAAGCATAGACCCCAATACAGCTTGTTCAGCCTCCAAAGCTTGGGGTTGAGCCGTTAAATTTAATTCGTTTTTCTTTGCCATTTTATTTATGCATCAATAATGGACCGAATCCATTTGAAATCTTTCCATGTTTCTGGTTTCCAATTAGGGTTCCTCAATAACGCAGCCGGATGGTAAGTCACAATGAGCGGCGTTCCATGATAATCGTGCAGACTACCGCGCATACTTTTCAACGATTTATCCACATTGAGAAGGGTCTTCCCCGCGACTCTGCCCAAAGCTACAATGAGTTTTGGCTGAATCAAATTAATTTGATGAATTAAATAGGGCTCGCACTCACTAACCTCCTCCGCAAGAGGATCCCTGTTGTTCGGTGGTCTGCATTTTAATACATTGCAAATATAAACATCTTTTTGGCGAGACCGATCTATCGCTGCAAGAATTTTATCCAGTAATTGGCCAGCACGGCCGACAAATGGTTCTCCTTTTAAATCTTCTTGTTCGCCGGGCGCTTCACCCACAAGAACCAAAGAAGCATTTGGATCACCAACGCCAAATACAAATTGGGTTCGTGAATTACCCAATGCACAATTGTGACATTGATGTATTTGTTCGTAAAAATTAACTAAATCCGACGGATAGTCAGAATTTATTGGTGTGGGTCCTGTCGTTGACGACACCGCCTTCTTCTCCAAAAATAATTCATCCCCGAATAATTCACGGGTTTGTTTTAAATAACGGTTTACAGCATCGGAAGAAACTGGACCCATGGATTGAAATTATCCGGCGGGACCTATGCTTCTTCTTCTGAATTTTTCCAAACTAATTCACCGTTAATGAATTCTTTGACTGCCACTGTTGTGGCTTTTTCAATCTCTTGATAATCTTCTGGATTTTTATCGAAGATCTGGTCGTAAACGCCCATTTCAACTTCCTCATTTGACACCATCATTTTTTCCGCGATTCTGTTATTCAGCACTTGTTTTGCCCGTTTGGACATAACCACAACTGCTTCATAAAAATCCTGTGTTTGGTTTTCCATCTTTCGAATGGATATTGATTCAAGAGCCATAATATACTTCCTCGTTTTCATGTTGTAAAATATTCATTATTTCATTGACGGCACGACCCACATCATCATTAATAATATGGTGCGTAAAATTAGACTTGTATTCTAATTCTGCACTGAGTCTCTCCAGTCGTTTTGTAATTCTTTCTTCTGAATCGGTCCCCCGATTCACCAGTCTTGTTCGTAAATCGCCCAAACTGGGTGGTTCAATAAATATAGATATGGTTTTGTTTGGGTATAATTTTTGCAATACAATAGCGCCCTTTACATCCAATTCTAACAGAAGATAGTACTCTCCTTTAATCGCCGCTTCTATGGTGGTTTTTAAGGTCCCGTAATAATAATCTCCATGAATTTGTTCCCATTCTACAAATTCATTATTCTCTATGCCTTTTTTAAAAGCCTCATTCGTTAAAAAAGTATAATCAACCCCATCAACCTCCCCATTGCGTTGCTCCCTTGTCGTACATGATACAGAAAAATGAATCGCCTCATCTCGCTGTTGAAGCGCCCGGCAAATCGTTGTTTTACCTGATCCGGATGGTGCTGAAATAATAATGATATTTTTCATTATTTATAATATATTTTGAATCTGTTCACGCATTTTTTCAGCTTCATCCTTTAATGTAATCACATGATTCACAATAAGGTCAGATGAACTTTTTGAACCTATAGTATTAATCTCTCTACTTATTTCCTGAAGGAGAAAATTCAACCTTTTTCCTGCAGAACCCTTTTCGCTTAATAATGATTTAAATTGTTGAAAATGGCTTTTTAATCGAACCGTTTCTTCTGTTACATCTGCTTTTTCAGCTAACATGGCAATTTCTTGGGCAATGCGATTCTCATCTACGATGGATCCATCTAATAATTCTGCAATACGGAATTTGTAGCGTTTTTCCCGTTTTTGAAATTCCTTTGGTAATTCTTTTTCGACTTGATTTAAAACTTTTTCCATGATGGATAACCGATCTTCAAAATCTTTTTTGAGTTTCTCCCCTTCAGCCTTACGCATTTGTGTCACTTCATCACAGGCATTTTCTACTGCTTTGATTAATAGTTTTGATTCAGGTGAATCTATATCCACATGCGTAAACAGGTCGTTGGCATTCACAATGTCACCCATATCCAAATGACGGCCATAATCTTTTTGAATATTAAGTATAATGCTTTCAATGGCTTCAAACCGATCTTTGTTAAAAGAAAGGGTCTGAGATTGACCATTTCCTTCCATCTCAAAATTTACATGAACCGTACCTCTAATGAGATTTTCTGAAATGATATCCCTGATTTTTTTATCATCGGAAGGATCAATATCAAGTCCACGGATTTTAACTTCAAGAAACCGGCCATTCACCGCCCTGATTAAGACGATAACTTTACCAGCACCTTTTCCGGTAACACCTCGGCCATATCCTGTCATACTTAGAATCATAATAATTCGCTCTGAGAAGAGCCGGTAAATTTACACTTTATATATATTGTATTCCAATGAATGCGTTGGTTCTTTTTATTGATTTTCCCCTAAATTCAACCATGAAGAAAAAAGTATTTATTACAGGTGCAAGCAGTGGGATTGGCGAATATTTGGCTTATGCCTATGCAAAACAAGGGTTTTTTATTGGATTGGTCGCTCGAAGAAAGGAGCGACTGGATCTAGTGGCAACTCAATGTTCAGAATTTGGTGGACAAACTAAAGTATATGCAGTGGATGTATTAAATGGATCTGACTGTAAAAAGGCCATTGATGACTTTATTGCTCTACCGGGAGAAATGGATACTATTTATGCCAATGCAGGTGTGGGAAGTCCCGATGGATTAAGTTCTGGCAGTGCAGAAAAAATGAACCATGTACTCAGCGTAAATATTTTGGGTGTCACCAATACAGTCATGCCTTTTATTCCCCATTTAAAAGAAACAAGAACAGGAAAGATTGCGGTAATCAGCTCTATCGCCAGTTTTCGGGGATTGGCCCATCATGCCGCCTATAGCGGCTCCAAAGCAGCAGTTCGAAATATGAGTCAAGGTTGGGGAACCGCCCTTCATAAATATGGCATTTCTTTTACGGCAGTTTGCCCGGGATTTATCAAAAGTGAAATGACGGGAGACAATGCATTCCCCATGCCATTCCTCATGGAAACAAATGTTGCGGTTCAGAAAATTATGCGTGCAGTAGATCGAAGAAAAAAAGTATTTATTTTCCCCTGGCAAATGAAATATTTTATGATCCCCCTCATGAAATGGGCGCCGGATTGGATGTTCCGAAGATTTGGAATGTAACCGTTGGGTCGCGGAACAATTTTCCACTATTAGGGAACGTCCACAATTTTGTCTGCATTTTATTTATGATTTAATTTGAATTAAAATCAAGTAGATTCGAGGCTATGGCTAAAGAAAAAAATAACAAAAGATCAAGAATTCCCAACGGATATAATTCCGAAGATAAAAAGCGGCGAATTGCCTGGCTTAAAGAATATACCGGGTTCAATTACAAAGATTCACCTGTGAATCCACCCGAGGAGCTAAAAGGAATCATCGAAAACCATATCGGATATATGAAAATCCCAATGGCGATTGCTGGTCCAATGCAATTGGATGGTCAATATGCCAAAGGTGAATTTTTTGTCCCTATTTGTACATTGGAGGGTACCCTTGCTATTTCCATGACACGGGGCATGTATGCATCTTCTATATCCGGCGGTATTCGAGTTCGTCATGTAAAACAAGAGCTGTCTCGGGCACCCGTTTTTATTTTTGAAGATTTGAATGAATCATTTGAATTTATGCGATGGGTAAAAGAACATTATGACGATATTAAAAAAGTTGCTGAGTCCACCACACAGCATGGAAAATTATTAAGGATTGACCAATACCCTGTCCAGAATTATGTCATACTTGATATGATTTTAGATACAGGAAATGCCGCCGGACAAAATATGGTTACTCTGGCTGCCAAGGTCGCATGTGATTACATCAAGGAACAAACGGGACATGCGTTTATCCTTGAATCCGGTTTCAATAGCGATAAGAAAGCATCTTCCCGCAATATGATCATGGGAAGGGGGCATTCTGTGTTAGCAGAGGTTACCTTAACCCATGCTGTCATGAAACGATATTTGGGAATAAACGCCAAGGATGTGGACAGATTCCAACAGTTAGGCCCCACGATTACCACCATGGCCGGCACCTCAGGTTGCCACCTCCATATTTCTAATGCACTGACTGCTATTTATTTGGCCACTGGACAGGATACTGCGTGTGTGGCTGAAAATGCCATGGGACATTTCCAGACGGAACAAGTGGATCACGGTATAAAATGCAGATTGACACTTCCTTCTCTTACCGTTGGAACCGTCGGTGGCGGGACTCGCCTCCTACCCCAGCAGCAAAATCTGGAATTCCTGGGATGTAATGATGGTGATTATTCCGCCCGTAAATTGGCAGAAATTATTGGTGCATCCACACTCGCGTTGGAAATTTCCCTAATGTCCGCCATTGCTTCGGATACGTTTGCCATGGCTCATATGAAATACGGTCGAAAGTAAATGGTCCAGACTTCCGTTCTTGACAATCCAAAATATACTTATTTAATCAAAAAACAGCCTGCCTTTTTTCGTATTTGGAAAAAGCTGTTTTACTACTATAGTAAATTGGTTTTTCTTTGTTACACCCCACTCAAAGTCTATGGCCGGAAAAATATTCCAAATACTTCGTTCATTTATTCCTGTAACCATAATAGCCATATGGATGTAGCCCTACTGGCTGCGTCCGTTAATAAAAGTTTCAATTATTTTGGCATGCTGGCGGCAAAAGACTACTGGTTTGATAATCGGATTAAACGAATTCTGGTCAATATTGTCATGAATTTAATTCCCATTGACCGCAAAGTGGATGGCGTTCGGCAATTTTCAATCGATGAAACACTGTCGTTATGCGATGCATTTATGAATTACAATAATAGAAATATAATTATGTTTCCAGAAGGTACACGAGGAATCCCTGGAGAAATGGGACCATTCAAAATCGGAGCAGCAAAGTTTGCAATCCAACTGAATGTTCCTATCTTACCCGCATTGGTTGTTGGATCTCATAAAGCGTGGCCAAAAGATAAAATTTTTATGCGACCCACCCCTATTCAAATCCACATCTTGGATCCGATCTATCCAGAACAATTTACCCAGCAAAACGTCTTGGGTGAAACGCGTGAAGATAATCTGGATCAAGCTGCCAGGAATATGACAACAGAATTGGAAAACACAATCCGTGAAAAAGGAAAAGCATTCTATGGATAAATTGTATAAAACCAAACATGAAAAGTTCTTTGCCCACACCCATAATACGTGGGGACATAAATGGGGATATAAAGATACAAAATTTATTCTTAACAAAGACGGTTCTGTTAGAATGGGTGGCGACCGCTATGAATTATGCGGTGCGGATCTACCTGATTTAATTCCCTATATAGAAGAAATGCTGGGTATCATAATTGATCCCAACGATACGCTTCCAGAAGTTGAAAATAAACCGGTTCGGGATGCCCAAATTAATGAGCCGTTTATGAATAAAGTAAAATCGACATTCCCTGAAGATAGATACAGCATTAATGATGAAGATCGACTAATCCATAGCCATGGTCAAACCACCTCAGAAGAAGTATATAAAGTGCTTTATTCTGAAGTGAAACGCAATATTGATCTGGTGTTTTATATCGAATCCGAAGAAGAAGCAGTCCAACTCATTAATTTGGCCGGTCAATTTGATATATGCCTTGTCCCTTTTGGGGGTGGAACCAGTGTGAGTAGTGCCCTAATTATCCCAGAGTCAGAAACGCGAATGGTTGTGGCCGTTGATATGCGCCGTATGGATAAAATCGAATGGATTAATGAAGAAGATCGTCGGGTGTGCGTCCAAGCAGGCATCACGGGGAGCCGAATGGAAGAATTGCTTGGGGAAAAAGGATTTACGGTTGGGCATGAACCGGACAGCATTGAACTTTCGACCCTTGGCGGGTGGATTGCTACCAATGCCAGTGGAATGAAAAAGAACCGTTACGGTAATATTGAAGATATTGTTGAAAACATAACCATGGTTTCACCCAATGGAACCATTGAACAAGTGGACCCAATTATTCGCGCATCCATTGGTATAAAACCTCAAAATATTCTATTTGGGTCCGAAGGAAATCTGGGGCTAATTACAAAGGCAATTTTAAAAATGCATAAAAAGCCTGAAGTACACAAATATAATTCTGCTGTATTCCCCAATTGGGAAACAGGGTTGAAATTCCTCTATGAACTTTCTAAAACCAATTTTATCCCCGCAAGTGTCCGTCTGGTAGATAATGTTCAGTTTCGATTTGGGCAAGCACTAAAATCCAGAACAACTGGCATTCATAAGTATATTGATTCCATGAAAAAATTTGTGCTTTTAAATATTAAAGGGTATGACCCATATCAAATGTGTGCATCTACTTTCGTAATGGAAGGCACCAAAGATGAAGTGGCATATCAGGAAAAAAATATATCCAAACTGGCCTTAGCTTGTGGTGGTATCATTGGGGGTGAAGAAAATGGAAAACGGGGCTATTTACTCACATTCGCCATTGCATACATTCGGGATTTTCTTACGGATTTTCATGTGATTGGTGAAACCATGGAAACATCTGTACCTTGGAGTAAAATAAAATCCACATGCGATGCGGCAACTGAAAAATTATATGAACTCCATGAGAAATATAATTTCCCTGGAAAACCTTATATGTCCTATCGCATTCCACAAATTTATCATACGGGCGTGTGTATATATTTTATGTTGGGCATGAGTGTTAAAGGAATCCCAAATCCAGAAGATATATTTGGTTCCATCGAACATGAAATTCGAAAAGTCATTATGGAAAATGGCGGATCCATTTCCCATCATCATGGTGTAGGTAAATTAAGAAAAGATTTTATGGGTAAAACCCTTTCTCAATCCAGTATCGATCTAATTAAAAATATAAAAAAGGTACATGATCCGAAGAATATTTTTGGTATTCGGAATAATGTATTTGCAGATTAGAAACATCCCAAATGAACATTTCTGGAAAAATATTTATTGTCACGGGTGCCTCTTCAGGTATTGGTGAAGTTTTATCGAAGAAACTCGCTAAAAAAGGAGCTCAAATTATATGTGCTTCTCGAAATTTAGAAAAGCTGAATCGAGTTGTTGATGAAATTAAAATCCAAGGGGGTACGGCAATTTCAATTCAAACGGATATCACTCACATAGATCAATGCCAATTATTGGTTGAGAAGACCATTAGTCGATTTGGAAAATTAGATGCATTGGTTTTGAATGCAGGTATCAGCATGTGGACACCTTTCGAATCTTTAAATGATGTTGGATTTTTTCGCCAATTAATGGAAACAAATTATATGGGCGCCGTTCATTGTTGCCACGCAGCCCTGTCCCATTTAAAATCATCCAACGGGTTAATTGTAAATTGTTCAACTGGCCAAGCATTAATGGGGTTTCCTAATCATTCCGGTTATGCCGCTTCTAAACATGCCCTCCGAGGATTTTTGGCATCTTTGGATATTGAGATGAAAGGTAAAATAAAATTTCTTGATGTCATTATGGGATGGATTCGCGGCACGGGGTTAAGAGAAAATGCCTTTGGATCAAATGGCGAAAAGTTGGGAAAGTCAAAAAGGGATCATACCAGCGAATCGATAACCATTGACGACTGTACTGATTCTATTATAACGGGAATTGAAAGAAATAAAAAAGTGATTTATATCCCTAAAAAACTGCGACTTATCCCCTTTTTAAACGTCTTTTTTAAAAGATTTTTAAATTGGAAAGTATCAAAGGCTGTGGATGATCGTCAAGATTAATATAGGATTCGGTTCATCGCATTTTTATATCGTTTTACAATTTATCTACATACTGACGAATCCATTTCGAATTAACCGCCAAAGACACCATGTGAGAGACTCCCAATCCGGACCCGGATGGTTCGTTCAAAAACGCATAATCTAAAGATAGGTTTTCCCAACTAAGGCCGATACCTCCTGTGGTGGAACCGATGGCATTTCTCCCAAGACGTAATGCAATTTTATTGTCATAAACGCCGTTGAGACCAAGCCGGTAATTCGCCCCATGATTACCCAAATGAATATCATCATCGATTGATTTACCTCCACTTTCCCAAACAATATTCACCATTCCTGATATAGTTAATGGCAAATCCTCAAATCGATGCGTGTGAGAAAGCCCGCCAATCGCAGTGGGTTTAAACCGTTCAACCGTTCCATTCTCCCATACTTGCCAACTGGTAGTTATATCTCTAATCGTAAGTCCCAATCGTCCATTTTTCCAGGGAACGGCCAACACTCCAAAATCAAGCCCAATCCCTGAAGCGGAATGCTCGCCAATGGAATGAAAAAGTGTTTTGACAGCCATACCGACTTCAAATGTATCTTTTGTCCATGAAGTACTTAGGTGAAGCCCCAATTGCCTCTGTGAAAAATATGCCAGTTTATCCTCGTCCAGTCGTTCACCTTCATCCAATGTGCCATTCCCCTCGCCAATATCCCCGGTTCCGGGAACACCATCTAATCCAAAATCCAACAGGATATTTCTGGTATCAGGAATTTGGTCAATACCTTCATGAATGATAATGAGATTCAACGGACGTGAAAAATTCTGAATAGGAAACCCCAATAGATCACTGTTGATCATTCCTGCCAATCGGCTCTGGTGAGTGTAGTTCAGATTGTGAATGCCTACTTTTCCACTAGCTGCAGGATTAAACAATGGCGATACAGATGTACCAAAATCTGTAACAGCGGCTCCACCCAGCGCGAGGATTCGCGCATCTCCTGCACTATTAAAAGCTTGCCAGCCATATTTCACCCAATAGGATTGAGAAAATCCAGAGGACAACATCAAGAACAATAGCAATGTCATCCTGAATCCTGAGTTATCAGGACGAAGGATCTCAAGCATTTGGATTAAGGCTACTTTTTGCTTGAGATACTTTGCCTTCGGCTCAGTATGACGAATATTATTTTGCTCCCCCCTTTTAGTTTCCCCCTCATACGATGGGGAGTTTATGGGGTGAATAAACCTATTAAAGCCCATGCTTTTTTTTCAGGGCATCCAATTGCTGAATCGCATCGAGCGGTGAAATATTGAGCACATCTAATTCGGATAGATCATCCTTCAACTCGGATTCGGCTTTGTCAAACATGGATATTTGATTGTCAGCTTCAGGAATTTCACCTTTTGATTCAGTAGGATGGTTTTGAATATGATAATTCAAAATTTCTGAAGCCCTCGAAATAACCTGTTTTGGTAACCCCGCCATCTGCGCTACATGAATCCCATAACTCTTATCTCCCGGTCCCAACATAATTTGACGCAAGAAAACTATTTTATCTCCGAATTCCTTCACGGCAATATGATGGTTTTCCAAACGATCTAACGATTTATCCAAGTCCGTCAATTCGTGATAATGGGTGGCAAATAACGTCCGCGCCGCCACCGATTCATTATTGTGCAAATGTTCTGTAATCGCCCAAGCCAAAGACAATCCATCATAAGTGGCCGTACCTCGACCAATCTCATCTAAGAGGATGAGGCTCTTTTCAGTCGCATTATTTAATATATTCGCTGCTTCATTCATTTCCACCAAAAATGTACTTTCGCCACCGGCCAGGTTATCGCTGGCCCCCACCCGGGTAAATAGCTTATCTACAAGGCCGATATTCGCTTTGTCGGCAGGAACAAAAGAACCAACCTGGGCCATGAGTACAATTAGTCCGATTTGACGTAAATAGGTGGATTTTCCCGCCATATTCGGCCCCGTAATAAGATGAATTTGATTCTTCGTCGTATCCATCGTCAAATCATTGGGAATAAACCGTTCTGTTGCGGGCAAAAGCTGCTCCACCACTGGATGGCGACCGCCTTTTATTTTGAGAACACTTTTAGAATCTAATGTGGGACGAACATACTTATTCGCTTTAGCAATCTGTCCGAAATTGGCCAACACATCCAACCGGCTTAAAACAGATGCATTTTCCTGTAACATTGCCGCTTCGGATAATATTTCACGACAAAGATCATAAAATAGTTTTGATTCAATGGCTTCGATTTTTTCTTCTGCCGATAAAATCTTTTCTTCATATTCCTTTAATTCTGGTGTGATGTATCGTTCAGAATTCACCAACGTTTGTTTCCGGATATAGGATTCCGGAACTTTATCCCCATGTGTTTTGGTGATTTCCAAATAAAAACCAAAGACCCTGTTATACCCAATTTTTAATGAAGGAATTCCCGTACGTTCTCTTTCTGATGATTGGAGTTCCGCAATCCACTCTTTACCACCGGACCGCAACTTCCGGAGTTCATCCAATTCCGTATCCATACCACTTAAAATAACATTCCCCTGCTTAATTTGAGATGGAGCATCCAAATCCAGTGTTTGGGTTATTTTATCCTTAATTTTATCCGTATTTCCGAAGCGTTTGGTAAATGCTTTTAAATGGGTATCGCCTGTCTTTTTCAATGCGCCAATAATCTCAGGGATTTGCTCCAAACTTAACCGAAGTCCATTGATTTCTTTTGGCGTCACTTTTCCATTATTGACCCTACCCACAATCCGTTCAATATCGGATACATTTTTAAGACGATCTCTCACATCCTCTCTAATACGAGTATTCTCAACAAAAGCACCCACAATATCGAGTCGTTTATTCAAGTGTTTTTTATCCGTGATGGGTCTATTCAGCCATTGCTTGAGTAAACGTCCCCCACCTGCTGTAACCGTATCGTCCAATACATCAATGAGGGTGCCGTGGGTGCCCTGGGTGGCAAGACTTTTAAATATTTCAAGGTTGCGGACCGTAAATCCATCCAATCCCATTACATCTTCATCCAAAACAGGATGGATGGCAGAAACATGATCCATTGTACCGCTAAGGGTTTGGATCATATGATGGAAGAGTGTCCCACCAGCGGTGATGCCATCAGGAAGTGATTCACAGCCGAATCCTTTCAAAGATTTGACATGAAAGTGGTCGGTGAGGGAACGATATCCCTGATCATAATTATATACCCAATCTTCCACTTTGGTCATAAAGGGCTTGAGGGTACGATACCAGTCGGCAGTAGAATAAACCACCGATTCACCTACCAATACTTCTCGCGGTGAAAATTTTCGTAACGATTCCGTTAATCGATGGGGTGCACATTCGCCAACAAAAAATTCTCCTGTGGATTGATCCAACACGGCGAAACCCACATTGGTTTTTCCAAAATATAAAGATGCTAAATATTGATTCGCTTTTTGGTCCAGAGCCTGAGCGGCCGTAATCGTTCCGGGCGTCACCACTTCGATCACTTCTCTCTTGACGATACCCTTCGCAAACTTCGGATCTTCCACCTGTTCGCAAATGGCCACGCGATGGCCTGCATTCACCAGTTTATATAAATAATTATCCAGGGCATGATAAGGAAATCCAGCCAATGGCACATCCGCCGCCGCACCGTTGGAACGTTTGGTTAACACTATACCTAAAATTTTAGCCGTGAGTTTTGCGTCTTCCTTAAATGTTTCATAAAAATCCCCCATGCGAAAAAGAACGATGGCATCGCTATACTGGGTTTTCACCTCCATGTATTGACGCATGAGTGGTGTGCCGCTGGAATCCTTAGCCACAGTTTTCTCCTTTGATGCGGGAATCACCCACCCGTTCTGTCAGTCTATGCTTGTCGCAATATTCCAATAATGGGATGGCCGATTTACGGCTTGTGCCCGTTAATAATTTAAAGTCAGGCACGTTCATTTCGGGCTTGGCTGCAAAAAAGAGAGATAATTCATCCTTCAATTTATTCAAAACATCCCCATGAATCCACAAGCCTCGTCCCACTTCAAATATTTTTCCTTCACCCTTTAATATGTGGAGAATTTCCAAGGTGCTTTTTGGATTTTCCGAAGATAATTCTTTCGCAGCGGGAATCGCGTACCCGGCTTGTTTGACCGAATTTTCCAATGATTTCGCCAATGATGCATCTGAGTCTGATAATACAACTGAATGACTTTTGAGGGCAAAGCCTCCCTCTACATTGATTAATTCATCGCCCATTTGATCCAAAATATATGTTAGCCAATTCGTACTAAAACAAGCCGCCGCCTTCAATCGATCTTGAGATAGGGATTTTTTATAAGGATTCTTCTCGTGAAAATGGATGAGAACTTCCCGAATACATACCATGGATTCACCTCGTTTTTCTGAGGTAAATAAGAATCCTTTTTCATTTAAGATTTCTTCTGATTTTATCCAGTTTTTTACTTGGCTTTCCATCGTCTGAAAATGCCGAGCCCAATTCCCAAGTGACTTCGGTGATTTCCAATTTTGATTAACAAATTGTTTAAATCGTTCCGATGGATTTTCTTTAAGGGACGCTGCCCATGATTTGAGATCTTTCCGAATGAGTAATGGATTCAAATCTAACACCACACATCCCCCAATCGTTTCCATGGGGGAAAAACTGCGAATAATGAACCGTTCATTCATGAGTGCTGCCGCCGGTTTTTCAAGAAGAAATAATACATTACCCGAATGGCCCGCTTCCAATGGATCTTGCATCACCGCTCTTGCTACCATTTCTGCTGTGCCAATATGAAGGTGAACCCGCTGGTGATTCTTTAATTTCCAACGTGTATCTTCAATCATAGTCACACGGGCAATGAGTTTTTCTGTGGAATTCACCCAATTCGGTTCTGCAATAATGGTACCGCGAAATAAATCATCTAAATCCGTCCCGGCCAAGTTAATAGCGGCCCGATCTCCCATTTTTACCGACAATGTTTCAGAACCATGGGTTTGCATCCCCCGAACTTTTACTTTCTGATTTCCTGGAATGATTTCCAATTCTTTTCCTGTCTTTAATTTCCCCGACAAAACTGTTCCCGTCACCACCGAACCAAAACCCATTTTAGAAAATACCCGATCTACGGGTAGATAAAAAAACCCGCGATCCAGTTCTGTTTCCATATCTTTTGACTGACTCAGAATCGCTTTTTTAAGCGCATCAATCCCTTCCCCAGTTTCTACGGAAGTACGAATAAGGGGTGAATCTTTGAGAAAACTATTGGCCACCAAATCTTGAATTTCCAATTCCACTAGATCAATCCAGTCATTATCGTCAGCGAGATCCGTTTTGGTCAGGGCGATAATCCCCTGCGTTACCCCAAGGAGTTTGAGTATATGAAGATGTTCTTTTGTTTGGGGCATGATGCCATCATCGGCGGCAATAACCAGAAGAGCGATATGGATAGTGGATACACCCGCCACCATATTGCGAATGAATTTTTCGTGTCCGGGAACGTCTATAATTGTTATGGATTGATCCAGGTAAGCAAAACCCAGATCGATAGTCATCCCCCGTGCTTTTTCTTCAGCCAGGCGATCCGTATCCGTACCGGTGAGGGCCTTGACCAAGGCCGTCTTGCCGTGGTCAATATGACCGGCTGTAACGACGACGATCTGCATGTTTTTCTTTTGTTTTAAATAGCACTGATTGCGCCTACCAATTCTTTTTCCTGTCCCGGAATGACCGCTTTCAGGTCAATGTAAAATGTATGTCCGTGTATGTATCCAACAACTGGGGTGTCACCTATTCTAAATTGGGTCGCCAGTTTGGATGCACTTATTCCATTCGGCTTGAACCGAAATGCCATACTGTCCAATTTTTCTTCCGGCAATGAACCACTTCCTGCTTCTACTTCTGATTCCACGAGAGAAATACCTAATTTATCTATGGCCTTTTTTGGCAAATGGGATAAAATTATTTCACCCCGTTTTGTCAGCGCTTTTCTGGACGCCATCATAAGTGAAATGGTCAAATTATTTTTCGACGGTCCATGGTCACCAAAAGAGCGCAGAGATTCTTCCAAAAAGGCCAAAGACCATTTATCGCAACGAACAGCACGAGTAATGGGGTTTGTTTTTAACTTATTCACCAATGTTTTCGTGCCCACAATGAGCCCTGCCTGGGGACCGCCCAATAATTTATCGCCTGAGAATGTGACCAATCCAACACCGGACTTTACCACATCCTGGACCAGCATATCTTTGGGAACGCCTTTTTCTGATAGATCCACAAGGGCGCCGCTACCCAAATCCGCCACAACAGGAACCCGCTTCTTTTTGCCCAATTGAACCAAATCAGATAAACTGACATCGTGAGTAAATCCCCGTACCACATAATTGCTGGTGTGGACCCAAAGGATCATGCCTGTTTTTTTCGTAATGGCCTTTTCATAATCTTTTAAGTGAGTACGATTGGTGGAACCCACTTCTTTTAAAATACATCCACTTTTTTTAATCACGTCCGGAATGCGAAAAGAACCGCCGATTTCCACTTGTTGCCCTCGAGAGACGATAACTTCCTTCCCTTCACCCAATTCATTCAAAGCTAGAAGAACCGCCGCCGCATTATTATTCACAGCCATGGACGATTGTGCCCCAGTGAGAGCAGATAATAATCCATTCACATGATCCTGCCGTTGGCCCCGAGTGCCCGTGGGTAAATCAAATTCTAAATTGGTATAACCGGCGACCCGTTTCGCCGCATTCTTAGCAGTGGACTCTTTCATGGGCGCCCGGCCGAGCCCCGTATGGAGTACGATCCCCGTACCATTGATGACCGATTGCATGGATGGCGCAGTTAATCGTTCAACTTCGGATAAAATATTTTGGATGATTTGAGCTCGTTTCGGCTTAAGCGAACCCTTTTTTGCGGCACGGCGATAGGACTCTAAATTCGATTTTATAATGTAGGCCATATATTTACTATGGAGTGATTTAGTTGATTTACATTCAAGTAATACTTCTGATACGGATGGGAGTTCTTTGAGTTGATTTTGTGCCATATTGATAGAAAAGGTAGATTAATTTAATTCCTAAATCAAGTGCTTCTCGCAACCCTACGCATAAAGAACGCAAACACCACACTGGGAATGAGTAAAATCCCCATAGCAGGGAATACAAATGCTACACCCATTTTTTCAGCAATGATGCCACTGAATCCTGCAGCCAATGAACCAATACCAAAACTGAGGAAAAAACTGATGCCGTATCCCAGTCCCCTGTTCTGGCTATGGGTAAACTCAGCAATAAGTGTATTCCCAATGGGTTGATTGCTGAAATAAGCAATACCCAGCATAATCCCTGAAAGAATTAGAAGTAAGTCTGATGTATATCCCATAATGAGCAAGACAGGAATATTCGCTGCAATGATAAAAATGAGTGCCGTGGGTTTATGAAACCGTTCCCCAATACGGGCACCGACCAGTTGCCCTCCTATTCCGGCAATAAATACCATGGATGGGAATAATCCTGCTTTCATATTGGCTGATAAATTTGGCAAAATGGATGAAGTATTTTCTGCAAAGTGAACCGGCATGAATGTGGTAAATCCATAATAGGCCATGCCCAAAAATGCGTTGGTGAGAAAATATAATATAAGAGCGGGTTTGTTTGTCGCTTCCTCATGGTTTTCAAATTCAGTCTCATCCATGGTACTGCGCTTCCGATATGGGATGGCAATAAAAGTACTGATAGCAAGGAGTCCATTAAAGATACCCAAAAATGCATAGGCAGAACGCCAAGAAATAATGGCGGCGGCTGTGGTGGCTAATATAGGTCCCAACGCCGATCCGGTTGATCCAAATATACCATGAATAGCCATACCTCTTGTGAGTGATTTTACGCGATGAGAAATAAGTGTCAATCCTGCGGGATGGTAAATACTGCAGAAAAAGCCCATAAATCCGAGGCCAACTACCATCATCTGGAATGAGCCTGAAAGGGCCACTAAAAGTGCCGATATGGATGATCCTACCTGATAAATGAGCAATAACTGTCTGCCGCCGAACCGCTTCTCTGCCCAACCTGCCGGTATGGCACCCAAACCAAACATGAAACCGCTAATGGAAACCATAAATCCCAATGTACTGAGCCCCACATCAAATTCGTTACGAATGACCGGAATCAAACTGGGCAATGCCAACATAAGGGCGTGGACCGACAGATGGCTCCCGCCAGTGATGCTTAGGATAATTTTTTCGAATTGGGTCATAACTAAAAAACCCCCACTACCAAAAAGCAATGAGGGTTCATATTAATTTGGAAAAACAGGGTTATCGTTTTTCTGCAATACGAGTGGCTTTAGAACCGGTCAGTTTCCGCAAATAATTCAGCTTTGCACGACGGACTTTTCCACGGCGTTTCACTTCAATTTTGCTTAACATGGGGGAATGGACAGGAAATATTCTTTCCACGCCAATACCGCCTGAGATTTTTCGAACCGTGAAGGTTTCAGAAATATCACTGCCTTTACGGCCAATGACCAATCCTTCAAATTTCTGTATACGTTCTTTTCCACCCTCAACCACACGGACATCCAATATGACCGTATCGCCGGGACCAAATTCTGGTAAATCTGTTTTCAATTGGTTTTCGAAAACCGGTTTCATCTTATTCATCGTTATTCTCCGATTTATTTAATTGTAAATAATGCTTCCAAATATCAGGACGTTTTTCTTTCGTCCTTTCTTCCTGGCGCGCCTTACGCCATTCCTCAATTTTTTTATGGTATCCCGAAATGAGTACCTCCGGAACTGTCATACCGTCAATTTCCCTCGGCTGGGTATAATGGGGCGCATCTAAAAGATCCGCCGAAAAGGTATCACTCAGTGCTGAATCTATTTTATTCAGCACACCGGGGATGAGCCTGACCATACTGTCTATCAATATCATCCCAGGGATTTCTCCACTGGTAACCACAAAATCACCGATGGAATATTCGTGGGTCACATACTTTTCGATAACCCTTTCATCGATACCTTTATAATGCCCGCAAATGACAATAAGCTTTTGCACAGAACTGTTTTCTACTGCCAGTTCGTGCGTCCAGGTTTTTCCCTGAGGTGAGGGATAGATAATCCGAAGATCATCCGATCCACCCACTTTTTCAATGGCATCTTCAATGGCCTTAAATAAAGGCCCTGCCATCATGACCATTCCGGCGCCGCCGCCGAATGGTGTATCGTCGGTTTGACGATAATTTCCTTCACCAAATTCCCGCAGGTTTACCAAGTGGAAATCCACTTTCTCCCGCGCCACTGCCTGTCTCAACATAGAATGCTGGACCACCGCTTCCACTAAATCGGGAGCCGGTGTAATAATGGCTATTTGGTGTTTCAATCCAATAAGCCGTCCATGGGCGTGATGGTGACCAATCCCATCTCAATATCCACCGCACGAACAATTTCCGGTACGACCGGAATTAATACTTCCTTTTTTCCTCGCTTAATCACGTAAACATCGTTAGCGGGTAGGCTGATCATATCCACCAATTCACCGATAATTTCACCATTATCAGTTACCACCGTCGCACCCAGTAAATCAGCTGAAATTAAATTAATCGGATCGGAATCTTCTACAGAGGCAAATAATAATTGGCCAATCATGGATTCAGCTTCATCCCTTGTTTTTAATCCCTCAAAAAGGAAGCGTCGTTTTTTATTTAACCCCGTTACTTTTTCAAGTTTTACATCCCTGGCAATGGTTTCATCAAAACCAATAAATAAGGATTTATCCGTCACATAATCATCAAACTGACGTACAAGCGGGCGGACGCCCACTTCGCCTTTCAAGCCAGAGGCTCGGGTAATTTTTGCAATGGCAAAAAGCTTATTACTCATTTCTATCGATCACCTCAAGTCGGGCACGTTTTCCACCCTCTTTTGCATTTACTGCAAATAATAAAGTACGGATAGCAGAAATGTTTCTTCCCCGCTTCCCGATTACTTTACCATAATCACCATCACCAACGGTGAGTTCAAAAATGATACTCTGCTCAGATTCTACTGTTTCCACTTCTACTTCATCTGGTTTATCCACCAGTTGCTTTACCATTATTTCTATAAACTCTTTCATAATCATTCTCCCTTCAAACTGAGGTTGTTATTTTTCCTCAGATTTTTCGTCTTTTCCATCATTTTCAGCTGCTTCTTCTTCAGTCTTTTCCTCTTCAGATGCGTCTTCTTTTTCTGCTTCTTCTATGGTTTCTTCAACGGCCACTTCTTCTACCGCATCGTCCACGGTTTCCTCTACCTCTGGAGTTTCTTCAGCCGATGCCGCTTCTTCAACTGCTTCCTCTTTTACTTTTTCTTCTTCAACCGGAGCATCTTCCATTGCTTCTTCGGTAGATGCTTCTTCTGTAGTTTCTTCGACTTCTTCTACTTCAACATTTTCTTCCACGGCCTCGTCTACTTTGGATTCTGACTTTTCTACTTCAACGATTTCTTCTGCCGCTGTGGCTTCTTCAACCGGAGCTTCATCAGTCGACTCTACCGCCACCTCTTCAGTTGATTCTTCTACTGAAACTTCTTCCCCTGCT
>CATMGX010000008.1:0-29310 GCA_950067765.1 uncultured Fidelibacterota bacterium | reverse complement strand
CATTTTCTTTTGTTCGATATTGGGCCCTGTATTTGAAGCCAACGGCCCATGTTGGTTTAAAAGAATAATGGATGCCTATGTCCAGGTGTTTATGAAAAAATCCTGTTTCATTTGTTCGACCATCAAAATCAAATGTAATAGTGGATTGCCCCAATTTTCGTTTAATAACTAATTTATCTTGGTGGTTGAATTGCCCAAAAAGGGCAGATGCAAAGAAAAGATATAATATGATTTTATGCATCATTGTTAATCCATGAATTTAAGGGAAGCACCAAAATTTTCGTTATCTGCCATTAAAACCAACGTTTCCTTTTGAAACATCATGGCTTCTACTTTTTGGCCGTGGAAGGTCATAATGGGTTTCAGTAAATTGGGGTGTGTTGGAATAAAAGTCCCCGAATGGTTGAATTGTCCTAATTCATAAATAAAAGTTGAAAAAGGACCCTCGTTTCCGGGATCAGAAGTTGCGGCAGACCACAAGCTGCCATCGAGTTTAAGTGTGAGGTCGGCAATATTCCTTTTATACTTCTTGGGTTTGGGTAAATCAAACACAAATTGATTCAATTCATAAAATAATTTATTCTTTGGGTTGAAAAAGGCCGTGAACAAGGTTGATATCCGTGTGTCTGAACCCCGATCGCCGTAAATAAAAACGAGTCCTTGGCCTGAAGGGAAAATGGTAAGCCCCTCTAAATTCATTTTTGATTTTAAACTGGGTAAGGTGAAAGTGTGAAGGACATCCATACGGAAATCATTCTGATCAACCGATACTTCATAACATTTTCCCGTACTTTCCATAAAGATGAATCGGTTTAGTTTCCCGGGGAGTGCAACTGCAGCTTCCAAGTCATAAGGTAATTCAGGTTCGGGCCAAATCAATTGTGTAATCACTAATTCATCATCAAGGTAACTGACACGAGGCTGGTTTTTCTTTTTATTATCATGGACGACAAGATAGCCTTCTTTAAAAGCGGCGACCCCGCTTATAGAGTATTCATGTGAATTGTGAATTTGTTGCCAACCATCTTCCTGTGAAAGCAGAAAAATAGGCAGGAGAAAAAATAAAAGTTTATTCATTATACCAGGTTAAAAACGGATGTTTTGATAAAAAAGCATTATAATATTTTTCATCGTCAGTGACTTCCTGAATAGCCCATTTTGGTAAAGTGACCGATTCGTCCTCTGATTCTAATTCCACCTCGGCTAACCAAAGTCCGCTATTTTCTCCATGGAATTCATCTACATCCCACAGTTTTCCTTTCGCCATGATTTTGTAGCGCGTTTTTTCAATTATATCATTCTGGCATAGGTTGATAAGTGCTTCTGCATCATCTATAGGAATTTCATATTCAAACTCATCCCGGGATAAACCAGTACCACTGGATTTTACGGTCAATGTTGCAATATCTCCTTTGATTCGAACCCGGACAATTCCTTTTTCGGTAACCGATAAATATCCCTGACGGTAAGGGGTGCCTTCAGTATCTCGGGGCCAATGGGTAAGGTCCATTAAAAATTTTCGTTCAATTTCTTTTGCCATTATTTTCTCTTAATTAAAATTGAAAAACCCCCTATATGGTCCCCTCTATAGAGAGGAGTGCCCCGCATGATGCGGGGGCGGGGTGTATTGAAAAGGTGTTTTTCAATTCTTTACCTTAATTACATAAACGAGTACCGATGTTAGGATGCCAGGATAAAATGGTTCGAGTCCAAAGGGATACCCATTCAGTAATTTACCCAGGAGTATCCAAAAAATACTCACCAAAACTGGGGACACCATCATTAATAAAATATTCTCTTTTGGCCTGTTATTTTTAAAGGATATTAAAAATGGAAGAACCAATCCCGGAACTAAAATGGAACCGAGCCCATACCAGAGTTTTACAACCGATGGAATGGAAAATGCTAAGATCAATGCAATAAAAGCGGTAATGATCAACCCTTTACGTACAAATATGGTTGATTCATTATTCCATTTTAGTTTATCTGTAGATGTGGGTGATTGGATCCGCCATAAAATATCCCTGCCAAACGTAATGGCGCTAATGAGCCCTAAAGAATCAATGGTGGACATGATGGTGGCCAGTAACCCGGTGATAAAAATACCATACGCCAGTGGCGGTAAAACCATGGCGCCTAAACGGGGATAGGCGAATAGTGGGTCTCCTGCCGTTAGGAGTGCTTTGGCGTAGAGGCCAGTGGACAAGGTTAGCATATCAAAAATGAACCAGAATCCAATGGAAATTAATATACCTTTTTTGGCAGTCTGGGGTGATTTGGCGGCAGCGCACCGCTGGTAAAATCCCGGATCGACGAAAGTCCACAAAGCAATAAAAAACCAAACAACAATATATTGAATAGATGCACCGCCGGTTATATTTAAATGGGATACCGGCAATACTAGTTCTGATATGGGGCCGCTGGATTTCATTGAAAAAATGAGCAGAAGTAGAAATCCCACATACATAAATCCAAATTGCAATCCATCGGTTCGAACCACCGCTTTAAATCCGCCTATCCAGATGTAGCTGAGACTCAATCCGGTGGCCATGAGTAAAGAAAGTCCAAAGGATAATCCTGTGGTGAACTGAAGCAGAATGCCGATACTGAGAATATAGGGAGCGGGACTGGCTAAGAATAAAATGTATAATGCACTAACAACGCCGGCCGTTTTCCCAAAGCGCCCATGAAATTGATCCGGAATTGAAATGAACTTGGTTTCGTTGATTCGGCCCGCAATTAGAAAAGCGAAAAGAATTGCGAATATATAATAGGGTAAACCAAAAATAAACCAGGTTTGAATACCATAAGAATAGGTGTTTTCGCCGATCCCAAGAATCCCGCCATACCATGTGGCGACTAATGTGACTACAAAACCCGGCAGACTGAGTTTTCGCCCGGCAAGCAGAAATTCCTCCGGATCTTTACCCGATTGTTTGGTTCGGTAAAAACCGAAACCAATGAGTAAACCCACATAAAGTATCAGGACAGAAAGGTCGAGCCAGTGCATGAATTAGTTTTTGGGGTGACCGCGAAAAACGAGGATTGGATCGGATGCAACTACTGAAAAGGTAGCGCCAATAGATTGATTGGAAATTCCTCGCGCTGAGGGATCCAATACAGTTTCATTTAAAGGATATTTGAGGGCGGTGGTTGAAACCACCGTACCGAATCGCTGAGGGAATAATGAAACCAATTCACCGGGGAATGAATCAAATGACCTTTGACCACGGTGGCTGGTGACGGTGAAATAGTCAGTAACCATTTCGATATTAAATTTTTCGAAAAAGTCAAAAAGGATATAATGATTGGCCACTGTCATATCTTCACGAAGTTCAGTCGCACCAAGGAGTATTACATTTTCAATCCCATTCATTGCCACCCAATCCAGTGCTTTTTCAAGGTCTGTGTTTTCCTGGTTTGGGTCGTGGATTTCCAATCCATGAAACTCATTATTGGGGTCAATGGAATCCAGGTCGCCTATGATTACATGGGGAATGAGGTTAAGTTTATCCAATGTATTTGCGGAACCGTCAGTGCAGATCACCGTGCCCGCATCCGCTAAAATTTTGAGTGGAATAGGGTGAGTGGGAAATGCGCCGTTTGCGAGGATGACTACTGGAGATTTAAATGATTTTTCCATTTTGTACCGTCAAAGTTATGGGTTTTATTGTCATAATTCATAAAAAAGGGTTTGGCTTGAATGGGAAAGATATTTTATACTCGGAAACGAAATATACGATAATCGTTTCCATCATCTATGAGACAAGAACCACAAGTTAATCAAATACTAAGCGAAGGTTTCGAATCCGTTGCCGATGGGGGCGTCCGCGCCTTCACAGTGGATGCCCTCTCCAAGCGCCTGGCTATGAGTAAAAAGACGATATATAAGTTCTTCCCCACCAAGGAGAATTTGATTCATAGCATAATGCATTTTGTTCTTGGGCAAATTAATGGCGTTTTTAAAAAGGTAATGACTGAAGAGCCCAATCCAGCCCTCCAATATATCAAAATCATGGAGCAAATTTGCAAATTTGCCGGGCGGACACCGGTTCATAAGTTGGTGGAATTAAAGTCACTTTATCCTGAGATATGGAAAGAGGTTGAGTGCTTTAGATTGAGCCACCAGGAAGATTTTTATATAATACTTAAAAACGCGCAGGACCAGGGGTTGGCTCATACTGACATCAATATGAAATCGGCAGCGATCGTATATTTCAATATTGTTAATTCAACATTTCAGCCGGAATTTTTTTTAAAAAACGATTTGCCCATTCGTGACACTATCCATGGATTCGTCCAAATCGTGGCCCGGGGCATCTTCAATGAAAAAGGGATGAAGGCTGTTAATCAATACTATAAGGATAAAATATAAAGTGAGTGAAAAACGTATCAAAGATTGGTTCCTGAGCCAATCGCTGGACCATCCGAAGCGAACGACAATTATTACATTACTGATCTCAATCCTTATGGGGTCAGGACTTCAATTCTTCAAAATTGAAGATGATATGATGAAAATGATTCCAGAGAATATTGAAACAAGGCGGGTCTGGGAAGAAGTGAAAGATGAATTCGGCAATACAGAAATGATTTTTGTGGCTTTCGGGGAGCGGGGGACATCTGCTTATAACCGGGAGGCCATGGCTGAATTATGGGATTTTACAGAAGTAGTGGAAGCATCGCCTCTTATTGAAGAAGTAATCAGCTTGTCTAATATGAATCGAATGGAAAGTGTGGACGACTTTCTCGAAGTGGATGATTTGGTTCCATCCCGAGATTTGGATAGTGGTGAGATTGTTTCGATTAAAAATTACCTCGATGGAAACCCCGATATTCGAAAACGGGTATTGGGTAAACATGGTGATTTCTTTAATATTGTGGTCAAACCCAAAGAGGAGAGTAATGACCAGGCCGTAGTGAAACTGCTCCATGATTATGCAGATACCCATTTAAAAGAATATGAAGTCCATTTTGGCGGACCGCCTTATTTGACTGGACTGGTGGGTGATTTAATCCGGGTCGATATGGTTGTGCTCATCCGTATTGGGTTGCTGGGGATGGTGTTGATCTTATTATGGAGTTTAAGAAGTTTCGTCGGTGTGGGCATGGTCGTCGCTGTAATTGTTCTGTCATTAGGTTCTATGATGGGCGCCATGGGCTGGATTTACAATTTCACCAAATCTGATAATTTTGTTTTTACGATTATGAATACATCCATGCCCATTATTTTGCTTACGATTGCCAATTCGGATGGGGTTCATTTTTTAACAAAATTCTTTAAAAAAATCCGCCAGACAAAGGATAAACGCAAAGCGATTGAAATGAGTATGCATTCGCTAATGTTGCCTATTTTTCTCACCAGCATTACCACTTCAGCTGCATTTTTATCTCTGCTTTTTGCGCCTATCGAAGTGATGGCCGGCTATGGGTATACCATCGCCATTGGTATCATGTGGGCTTGGATATTATCTACAACACTCTTGCCATCTCTAATTATGTTAACCAATTGGAAAATGGACTCAAAAGCAATCAGTCAGCCGGGACTTCTTGAACGAGTGGTTGATAAAATTGGAAAGAAAATCTTGAAAGCGCCGAGGTTGATCCTCACCACAGGATTGATTGTCGTCCTCATCGGCGCCTATGGATTGAGTTCTCTCAATGTTGAGGTGAACATTAAGTCGTTTTTTAGCCAAGATCATGCTATCCCAAAAAGCTTAACCTTCCTGGATGAAGAAATGGTGGGATCCATGGATTATACATTCAGGATAGAGGGGGATTTGAAGGATCCCAAAACATTAAAAAAGATGGTTCGTCTGCAGGAATATATGGAGGAGCATCCGAAAATTTCGATCTCTATTTCTATTGCCGACATAATCAAAAAAATGCATCGTACTATAATGGATGATGATCCTGCCTTTGAAACGATCCCCGATGAAAGAGACAAAGTAAATAATCTCTTCACGATGTATGCTATGTCCGGTGATCCAGATGATTTTAGCACCTTGGTAAATTATGATTACACGGTGGGGTTGGTTACGGTCATATCTAAAAATATGTCCACACAGGCGGCGGAGATCTATGTGGGTGAGGTGAAGAAATTCATCGAGCAAGAGATCAATGGTGAGATGGAAATTACAACAACGGGAATGCTGCCCGTTTTGGGAAATATGGTGGATATGGTTATTTCATCTTCCTTCCGCAGTATTTTTGCTTCAATCATTGTCGTATCATTGATAGCAGGATTCTTCTTTCGCCGGATTGGATGGGGCCTGTTGGCAGTGATTCCATTGTCTTCTGCAGTGATCTTAAATTTCGGCTTTATGGGTCTATTTAATATTGACCTGAACCATGTAACGGCGGTGCTTTCATCCGTCATCATTGGGGTGGGGGTAGATTTTGCCATACATTATATTTCTCAATACAGACGATCTGTAAAAACAGTAAAAGATTCGGATATTTTAAGTAGGGAAGTCATTGATGAGGTGGGCTATCCCATTGTGTTGGATGCATTGTCCAACATGGCTTTTGGTTCCTTGCTTTTTTCACAGTTTTTACCGGTTCAGCACATGGGTGGATTAATGGTATTCGCCATGATATCAACTTCGGTTGGGACCTTAACTATTTTAGCAAGTATTATGGAATTGCTGAGAAGAAATAAGAAAATATATAACAGGTTAATTCGGGGGAATTGAAGATGAAGAAAATAATATTAGTTGGCTTCCTATCATCGTTTGGATTTGGTCAATCCGGTTTTGAGATAGCAAAAATGGTGGATGAAAAACCATCACCGAAAGATATGTCTAATACGACAAGAATGGTTTTAACCAATGCAAAAGGTAAGTCACGAACCAATGTTATGGTGTCAAAATACATTGATGGGAATAAAAAACAGATCATCTGGTTTTTGGAACCAAAAGATGATAAAGGTGTGGCCTTCCTTAAAATTGAGCATGATGACAAAGATGATGAAATGCGCATGTGGCTTCCGGCATTTAAAAAGATTCGACGCATTTCCTCAAAGAAAAAAGGGGACTCCTTTATGGGTTCCGATTTGAGTTATGAAGATTTATCCAATCGTGATCTGGACAAAAGTGTATACACACGTTTGGATGATGAAACCATCAACGGGGTGGATTGTTTTGTGTTGGAAATAACACCGAAAAAAGAAGCCAAATCTTCCTATTCAAAACACACTTCATGGATTGATAAAAATTCACTCATGGCTGTGAAAGAAGAATCTTATGACAAAAGTGGTGCATTGAAGAAAAAGAAAGAATTTTCCTACCGAGAAATGAAAGGGTATTTCGTTATGAAGCGGGTTTTTGTGGAAGATGTGCAAAAGAACCGAACGACGGAAGTAGCCTTTGAAGATGTGAAAGTGGACACGGGAATTAAAGAAAATCTATTTCAAGAAAAGAATTTAAAGCGATTACCAAGGAATTGAATGATGTAGCGGTTAGGCATGCCTAATCACTACTCAAACTAAATTATGAAAAAAATATTATTAATATTATCATCATCATTTTCATTTATGAATGCTCAACTCAACTACGCGGGCGAAATTAATCCATTGGTGATGACACGTACTTCAGATCAATCTCAGATTAATCTGCCCTTTCGACTCTTATCGCTGGATGTGGGTTACACCATGGGTGCTATAGATATTAAAACGGTTTCATCTGTGGAACACAGATATGATAAATCAGAATCAGTCTATGATCTTCGGGAAGTGTATTTGGCCTATTATCCTGATTGGGGGGAAGTGAAAATTGGGAAACAAATTCATGCTTGGGGCGCTGCTGATGGAAATAATCCAACAGACAATTTGAATCCTTATGATTATTACCACTTCTTTCAACCTGGAACTGGACGAAAAATAGGCACCATGTCTATGGCTACTAAATTATATTTCGGGAATTATCAGATTGAAGGGGTATTTATTCCAAAATACAAAACCAACAGAATGCCATTTGGTGAAAAAGATTTTCCTCTCGTCATTGTCGAAGAACCAAAGATTGATTACCCGGTGGATGATGAATTAGAATTTGGAATTCGAATCCAAACAACGGTGGGTGAAAGCGATTTTGGATTGTCGATTTTTTCTGGTAATGATCGCACGCCGAGTGTATTAACCATTACTCCGACCATAGATAATAGTGGTCAACGCAGAATTATTCCACAATTAGGATATCGAACCACCACAGTCTGGGGATTGGATTTTGTAACTTTCGCAGGTGATTTTACCGTCAGGGGAGAAGGAGCTATTTTTAAGACCAAGACGCCGTTACTTAAATTAAACTTATTTAAAATTCCTGATAACTTATACGAATTCCACCAGGAAGTAGTCTATAGCCAATATGTACTTCAGGTGGAATACACAACTGAAGCTGATATTATCATTTCCGCACAATTCATTGGCAGCAATGTGATGAAAGAAAATTATGATTGGTATCATTCCCTTTCCAGGGAATTGGTTGATTTTCCTGTGGGTGAATTTCATGCGGGAATGGGTACGCCATTTGCCTTGTTTGCAGAAAAGGCCATCCTGATTAATTCATCTACCGTTTTTATGGATGACCGTTTGGAGATCAAAGGAACAGCCATGGTAAACTTGGATGAAACAGGATATATGATCAGCACATCCCTAGGATATTCACCATGGATTAACTGGAAATTTGAAATGGGTCTTCTCCATTTTATCGGTGATAAAAATGACGAAGAAAATGCATTTTCATTAATGGAAGATTTCTCCCACTTAAGAGTGGGAATGTTTTATAATTTTTAATCTCTTAAATTTTGGTATGACCAGAAATATAATAATTATCATTTATCTATTAAGCTGTATTCTGATGGCTCAACCTACGGGTCGTGAAATCATAGAAGAAATGGATCAAGTTAAAAAACCCATGGATATTCAAACCCAACTCAAAATGACTTTAATTTCATTGAAGGGTGGAAAGGAGCGGCGCAGATCAAGAGAACTCACCAGTTTTGAGAAGCGATACGAAGATGGTCAATATGATAAGAAATCGCTGTTAATATTTTCTCAACCGAAAGAAGTGAAGGGGTCTGGCTTTCTCACCTGGCATAAGGTGGGCTTTAAACCCGATGACCAGTGGTTATATTTACCTGCGTTGCGAAAAGTAAAACGCATTCGGTCCAAAGAAAAAGGACGGAGTTTCATGGGGACGGATTTTAGTTATGAGGATTTATCAGGCCGGGATATAAATGCGGATGATTATAAACTCATCGGTGAAGGGATTATCCATGGTTCGAATTGTAATAAGGTAAAAGCAAATCCGAAAGAAAAGGGTGCTTCTTATAGTGCCAGAATTTTATGGGTGGATAAACAGAACTTTCTATTAAAACGTGTGGAGTTTTTCAATAATAAAGGAATTTTATTTAAATTATTGGATATTCCGGATCACGTAAAAAATGGTGAATATTGGACCGCTTCAACAATGATTATGAAAAATTTAAATAAAGCCCACAGTACAGAATTAAAAGTCCTAAAAGTAGATTATGATCAAGATTTAAAGGATAATGTTTTCACTGAAAGTTTTATGAAAAGGAATTAAAACCTTCACTCTATGCAAAATGAATATTTTTATAGTTAATTTTTATATCCGATAGAGTCGAATGGATTGACTATGGTTGTGGTGATGTTTTTCAAATGAGCGCCAATTCGTTTTAAATATCGTGCATATAGTGCAACCGCTGCTGTTTTCGAGGCTGAACCAAAATCGGTATTACCCTTTAAAATATTATTAACAATGTCATCTGATTTACCGGTCATTTGTTCGCGATATCCTTCCATCAATGATTGTGCAATATCAGCATCTTGTGTATGGATAGCTTCAATTGTTTTGTCAAACCGAATTTTAACTTCATTCTCAATTAATGCCAAATCGTCACTGATATCTTCAGCTACAATTTGGTTTGGGTGATTGATTGCCAAATCAAGAATATTTTTACAATAATCTCCTATTCGTTCAATATCTATCACCATGTTAATGAGAATCATTCCATTGGCCATATCGGTCGTATTCTGTTCTACTGCATAATGGGTTAATACTTTTCGGCGGACCTCCTGTTGGAATGCGTTGATTTCACGATCACGCTTTTTTAATGCCTTCAGTGTATCGATATTTTCACCCTTACGAAGGTATTTTGTCGCTTGATTAAATATTTCGCGGGACAATTCCATCATTTCGAAAGAACGATCCCAAGCTTGGGAAAGAAGATCTTCAGCTTTCCATAATTTAATGATATCTTTTATTATTGCCATTTTGTTACCTCACTATGAAAATTAGGGTTAAGGGGATTAAGAAGAAAACCACAAGAATGTAAACTATCGGTATCATCCGATTACGCACGGCTACAGCCGCAAACTTTTCCGACATTTTAATCGGGATATTTCGAATTTTTTCTATAGGCCAGATAAGAAGAATCCCATAAATATTGAATGCTAAATGACCAAACGCCACGGCCAGAGGCGCATGGGTTCCTGCAACCAAACTGGCCAATAAGGCCGTGATGGTCGTACCAATATTTGCCCCAAGCGTATAGGGGAAAATTTGCCTCAATTGAAGAATGCCAGCACCAGCCAAAGGGACCACCAGGGAGGTGGTAATCGAACTGCTTTGAACGAGGATGGTGATAAAAACGCCAAAAGCCATGGCCCGAAGCCATGTTTTGAAAATGTGTGAATCAAAGAAAGCTTCCAATCTTTCCATGACGAGACTACGGATTAAAACGGTTAAATATCGTAAAGAGATAAATAATAGGATTAATGCGGCGAAAATGAGCAACCAGTTATGGTTGATTATATCCTGCATTTTGAAGAAATTGTTAATGGCATCAACGGCTGGCTTTGTCATCATTTTGACTGGACTTTTAAATGTAAATGTTCCTGCGCCCAAAAAGAGGCTGGCCATCCAGTTGGCTGTCTTGCTGATAACTCCAAAATACAGTTGAAGCGGGAATAGGATTAATACGGATAAAGCATTAAAAAAATCATGGACAATCGAAGCCTCAAATGCACGTCGAAATTCATTTTTATTAGCGATATGTCCAAGGGAAACGATTGTATTCGTAATACTGGTTCCGATATTCGCCCCCATGATATAAGGGATTGCCGTTGCTACGGCGAGAATAGGGTCTTCCCCAAATGTTCCTGCAGCAACCATGCCCACCACAATGGATGTTGTGGTAGAAGAACTCTGGATTAAACTGGTGGCGAGAATGCCGATAAATAATCCGATGAGTGGTGCTGCATTGCTACTCATGAGTTGTTCTGCAAAACCCCTACCTAGTCCTTTGAATCCTGTGCCGATCATACCAATGCTTACAAGAAATAAATAGAGAATCGCAAAAATAGCAGCGATTTTAAAATAATTGAAAAGACTGGAAGTTTGGCCGTTTGATTGGATCATTTAATCATCATTTGTAGAAAGAAAAATTAGGATAAAAAGCAGAGGGGACAAAACAGAAAAGGAGTAAAACAATTATTCTACCTCTTTAATGACCATTAAGTATTGAAATTAATTTCTAAGTGGTTTCCCTTTCTTCAGCATATAACTGATGCGATCCTGGGTTAATTTTTCCCCTGCTAAAGAAACAAATGCTTCCCTTTCAATATCCAACAAGTATTGTTCATCGACTGTTTTTGTGAGGCCTGCTTTTTCTCCTCCCGTAAGAACATATGCCAATTTTTTAGCAATAAATTCATCATGGTTAGAAATTTTACCTTGGACCTTGAATCCCTTGATTGCCATTGCCATGGCTGTGCGACCCCCTGTTCCCGGTAATTTCAGATCTTCTCGATATTGGGGAGGTTCATACCCCTCAGCAATCTCTATTGCTTTTTGCTTTGCAGCATAAATACGCTGATCATTATTGAGAACAATCGTATCTGTTTTAAGTAAGTATCCGACAAACTTAGCCTCATCGGCACTGGTGGCCACTTTGGCAAAACCAATAGTCTCAAACGCTTTTTGTGATACTTGAAAAGCATTCATTCTCCCTTTACCGCTGTTTTCCATTAAGTTAAGTATCATACGTAGGTTTCCGCCTGCACCGGGGATCAAACCCACCCCCACTTCCACCAACCCAACGTATAATTCACCTAGTGCCACCCGATGTGCAGCCGGACCTATGAGTTCAAATCCACCACCCAAAGTGAGATGATGAGGTGCGGCAATCACCGGCGATTTTGAAAAACGAATTCGCTGTGTTAAATCTTGAAGCTGTTTTACAGCATCTTCCAATTTGTCCCAATCTTTATCTTCACATACTTGTAAAATGCCGGCCAAATTAGCCCCGGCACAAAAGTTGGCACCTTGATGTCCAATGACCATTGCCTTGTATTTTCCCGCATCCAATAGATCCATCCCTTCCTGGATCGTCATCCCCACAGAACCATCAATTGGGTTTAATACCGGTTGCAGGATAGAGTGAAATTCTACATTGAGTACACCATCACCAAGATCAATCAGGCTGGCGCTCCAATTTCTTTTTACAACATGGCCACTCGTTTTATGAAGATTGAGATTGATAGATTTTTCTCCACAAGATTCAGTCTTCACTGCATTTGATAATACGTCATAATAAGTGAGACAACCGTCTTTCGCTTCATAAAATGATTCTCGCCCGGATGCCAACATATCCTTTACCCATTCGGGGACTTTTTTACCATCATTTTCCATACGTGCCGTGGCTTCACGAACACCGATGTTGTCCCACACTTCAAATGGACCTGCTTCCCAGCCATATCCCCATTTCATGGCATTATCAATATTGATAATATCGTCACTAATCTCAGGAATACGATTGGCAGAATAGATCAAAGTTCTGGATAAAACTTCCCAGAAAAATTTTCCGCCCCTATCATCACTATAGGCCATCGCCTTTATTTTCTCTCCTGGATTTTGCCTGTCTTTTGCCAGTCGGAAGCCGTCAAATCGCACTTTCTTTTGGGGACCATATTCACCTGTTTTCAGATCTAATGAAAGTATTCCATCGTCTGTTTTCTTATAAAATCCTGCTTTGGTTTTAGCACCAAGGTTTCCCCTATCAACCAATTGTTGAAGAAAGTCAGGAATTTTGAATTCTTCCCGTTCTTCGTCGTCAGGAAGGTTGTCATAAGATGTGCCTTGAACATTGATCATCGTATCTAAACCCACGATATCCGCCGTTCGAAAGGTGGCACTTTTTGCCCTCCCTACAACGGTACCTGTTAATTTATCTACTTCCTCTACAGTAAGTCCTTGTTCTATAGCTGTATTCATGGTTACCGCCATTCCAAATACACCAATTCGATTTCCAATAAAATTAGGTGTATCCTTAGCATGGACGATTCCCTTCCCGAGGACGTCTTCACCAAATTCAGCAATCATATTATATACCGCATCATCGGTTTCCAGACCTTTCACCAGTTCTAAAAGCCGCATATATCTGGGGGGATTAAAAAAGTGTGTAATCATGAATCGTTTTTTCAGGTGATCGGGTAGAACAGTAATAAGATCACTGAGAGGAATCCCAGATGTATTTGAAGTCATGATAACCGAATCTTTTAGATGTGGTATAATGTTGTTATATACGGTATGTTTAATATCAAGGCGTTCCACCACTGCTTCTATCACCAAATCAACATCACCTAGTTTTTCCAGATGATCGTCATAATTACACGCCTCAACTAATTTTGCATTTTTTGGCTTATAAAGAGGAGCAGGTTTCATCTTTGTGAGGTCGTCTGCTCCCTTTTGTGCCAATTTCTGATTAATATCAAACAGGAGTGCAGGGATGCCCGCATTGGTAAAATGGCCTGCAATCTGTGCCCCCATAACTCCGGCGCCCAATACAGCAACTTTTTCTATTGATTGTGACATGAAATCCTCTTTCGTTAGTCAAATAGTGTGATGTAATTGTACATGCACATAAAGTGGGCAAAACTGCCCAGCATTACACATACGTGAAATATTTCGTGTGCACCAAATATTTTTGGTATCGGATTGGGCTTATTTAGCCCGTGAATGATGGCGCCGACTGTATAGAAAAATCCGCCTATAAAAATCCAGACCAATGCACCAACCTGCAGGGTTTGAATCATTGGCCAAATAGCAATGATAGACAGCCAACCCATAAAAATATAAAACGTAATTGAAAACCAATCAGGCATGCTTTTCCAAAAAATTCTGAGCAGAATACCAAAAATTGTCAATCCCCAAATAACGCCAAACAAACTCCAACCCCATACGCCCCTTAAAGGAATAAGGCATACCGGTGTATATGTTGCGGCAATGAGAACATGAATCATGGCATGATCTAACGTTCGCAGTTTTTTAACAATTTTTGGTGAAACGGGGAGCCAATGATAAATTGCACTAGCCGTGTATAGAAGAAACATACCTATCCCAAATACTGAAAATGCTGCAATGTGCCAAGGTTTTATAGGATCAATCGATTCTTGAATCAAAAGGATCAAAGCCAGAATGGCTAAAATAGCACCTATGGTATGGGAAATAGCACTAAATGGTTCTTTGATTTTCATCAAACTCATTATCTCTTTATAATGGTAGCAATGCCCTGACCACTGCCAATACACATGGTTGCCAAACCGAGGTGGGTATCCCGCTGTTCCATCACATTAATTAAGGTGCCGATGATGCGGGTTCCGGAGCAACCCAATGGATGACCCAAAGCGATCGCTCCGCCATTTAGATTTATTTTATCCATATCCCAGCCGCCTTCTCGGATCACATATAAAGATTGGGCGGCAAAAGCTTCGTTTAATTCGATTGTTTCAATGTCGTCCATGCTTAAGTCGGCTTTTTTTAGTGCTTTTTCTGTGGCAGGTAATGGTCCTGCACCCATACGCGTCCAGTCTACGCCGGCGATGGCACGACTGACAATTTCAGCACGGACAGTTAGACCATGCTTATCTGCATATGCCGCACTGGTGATGAGGATTGCTGATGCGCCAATAGAAAAGGGGCTACTACTGGCGGCCGTTACGGTACCGCCTTCGATAAATGCGGGGTTCAGACTTTTGATTTTTTCTACATTCGGTTCCCGGGGGCCTTCATCTTTTTGGACAGTTGTTTCACCATATACATCGATGGGAATTAATTCATTATCAAAATTTCCGTCCGTGTAGGCCTTTAAGGCTTTCTCATGAGAACTGATTGAAAAGTCATCCTGATCTTCTCGCGAAATATCGCCGTCGTTAGCGAGATTTTCTGCTGTTTCTCCCATCCCGATATAATATTCATGTTCAGCTAGTTCCGGATGAAAATCTGGCGCAAACCCCCCCGGCGGAATAGAAAACATATCTTCTACTCCAGCCGCAATGCCTACATCAATATCACCACATTCGATGGCGGTGCTCATTTGGTGGAGACCATCCATGGCGGATCCGCAAAAACGGTTCACTACTTTTCCGCCTGCTTCTTTCGGAATACCAGCAAGAACAGCGGCTGACCGGCCAATAATCATTCCTTGGGGACCTTCGGGGAAAGCGCATCCCACCACCACATCTTCAATATCTTCCGGTTTTACTTTTTCATTTCGAGCCAATAGTCCTTTAATGACTTGGGCAGTGAGATCATCGGGTCGCATGCCAACCAATTGACCATTTTTTACACCAATTGGTGATCTGACAGCATCGATAATGACTGATTTTGTTCTCATAGTTAACTCCTAAAATGGATATTCTTTTTGATTAAATATTCTTTGGGCGACTTCACGTTTTAGATTGACAATATCTGTTGGCATGAGCATTTTTGCCTGAAAATTCCGCATTTGGTCGAACACGATGGGTGTGGTCTGTCCCCCATAAATGCCATTCAAAGCTGTAAGTGACAAATTCAACAATCTCAAGACCATTTCAGCAGTAAATATTTTTGCGATGCTGCTAACAGTTCGATCCTGATTTCCTCTATCCATTATTTTTTGTGCACGTACAACGGTGCTCTCTGCTGTGTATAAATCAATAAAGATATCGGCCAGCATTTCTGTGATTTGTTGTTCGTGTTTCAAATCCTGTCCAAACGTATTCAACGCTTCATTAAAAACAAATAGGGCCAATCGTTTTCCCGTTTCAATGGTTTCGCATTCTGCCGCAAGTGGCCCGTCATTATTCCCAAGTTTACCATTGGACATGAATGCATCTATCTTGCTGACCGCTTCACGGATGGGCAACTCTTCCATCAAGGCTTTTTTCATCATAAATCCTGTGATGATTTGACGATTAATCTCATTGGTCCCTTCCCAAATCTGATTAATCCGGTCATCCCGGTAAGCCGAAGCCAGATGGTATTCTTCCAGGAATCCATAACCGCCAAAAATTTGCAATCCTTCATTCACAACAAAGGAACTCGTCTCGCTGCCATACACTTTCGTCATAGACGTTTCAATGGCAAAATTTTCCATGGCTTCTCCAGATTTGATATAATAATCAGGATCGGAACTATCCAATTGATCTATTTCATTTTGGAGCAGCCCAATGGTCCGGTAAACCATGCTGTCAGCAGAAAAAGTCCTTACAGTCATGTCAGCAATTTTTTTAATGATTGCATCAAATTTAGCAATGGGTTCTCCGAACGCACGTCGTTCCTTGGCATATTTAGATGCAGCTTCAATGGCATTTTTGGATCCGCCTACACTGGAAGCACCCAATTTAAATCTGCCAATATTAAGAACATTAAATGCAATGGTGGCTCCTTTACCAACTTCATATAAAAGGTTTTCAGCCGGTACTTTTGCATTCTGAAAAATGAGGGGCGTTGTTGACGATCCTTTCATACCCATTTTCTTTTCTTCAGCACCCGTGGAAAATCCTTCTGTATTTCGGTCCACAATAAATGCACTGAACTTCGTTCCATCTACTTGTGCGAAAACAACAAATACATCTGCCCAGCCGCCATTGGTAATGAATATTTTTTCACCATTGAGTATATAATGATTTCCGTCTTCCGATAAAACAGCCGTAGTTTTTCCCGCGAGGGCATCAGAGCCTGCGGTAGGCTCGGTCAACCCATAAGCGCAAATCATTTCCCCTGTGGCAATTTTTGGGAGATACTTTTCTTTTTGCTCCGGTGTACCAAACCAGATGATAGGCAGTACACCAATCCCCGTTTGAACGGACCAGGTTACCGAAAAGGATGGACTGAATGTCAATGCTTCCGCAACAATAGCTGAGGTTACTTTATCCAGTTCCATACCTCCGTATTTTTCAGGTATATCAATGCCGAGAAGGCCTAATTCGCCCATCTCCCTGATAAGGGAAAGGGAAAGGTCCTTATCATATTTTTCAATCGCCTCTTTTTGAGAAAGGATCCGTTCCTTATCAAATTCTTTTACCATCCCCCATATGTCACGATGTTCTTGCGTAAAATCCTCACGGGAAAAAACAATGGCTTCTGTGGCAGGTTCCACTAAAAAGCTACCGCCAGTTTTGTACGATGTTTTGAGTTTAGTCATGTCAAAATCTCCTCATGTTTTTTTAAAAGTCCTGAGAGAATAAAGTCGGTAATTGTTTCCATATATTCCGTGACAGATACACCATGGGCTTCAAAAATGGTAAACCAGTTTATGGATTCAATATTGACCATGATGGATAGGGCTGTAATCCGTCCATTCACTTTTTTGAATTCTCCCGATTGGACGCCTCGTTCGATAATTTCTTCTATGAGTTCTAAGAAATGTGTATATACCTTTTGAAGTTTTTTCCTGAAATCCGGATCCTTCTGAGCCATAGACCAAAATTCTGTCAGGGCTACAAACGGCTGTGGATCCGATTCATTTTGATTAATAAAATACTGAAATAGATTTTTTAGTTGCTGAGAGGGGAGTTCATCTTCTTCAACAATATGATTCAGGGTAACACTATAACGAAGTACCCAAAAATTGATCAAATCAAGATACATTTCTTTTTTGGATTTGTAATACCAATAAATAGCACCCTTGCTCAATTGGGATTCCTGAACCACATCATCCATCCGTGATCGTTCATATCCGTTTTGTACTAAGACGGTTAGGGCAGCATCTAAAATCTGATCTTTGCGTATATCTTGCTTTGTTTTATTCATAAACTAAACCGACCGGTCGGTATATTTTACAAAACTGTGGTTTTTCTAACAAGAATAAATTAATAATGATATAAAATATATTTGCATTAATTATTATTATTAATTTATATTTGCTAATGAGATTCAGTCTCATTATTTATAATTAACCAAACATATGAGAGATTCAATGTATAAAAAAGTGGCGGCGGGAATTATGCTCCTAAGTGTAATTACCAATTTCGTGATGGCTCAAGATGAGTTTTTTGAGCCGGGATTTGCAGTTGGGGGCTATGGAGAGTTCCATTATAATTCGGCTAAAGTGGGTGAAGCAGATGCATCCAAAAAAATGGATTTCCATCGATTTATTATTTATTATGGATATAACTGGACAGAAAAGTGGTCCTTTAAATCTGAAGTTGAATTGGAACACAATTACGTAAAAGACGGTAATGGTGAATTGGAATTGGAACAAGCATATATTAATTACCATTCGGATAAGTTTGGGTTCCAGGCCGGGGTCATTTTACCATCTGTAGGGTTAATGAATGATTTTCATGAACCACCTCTTTTTCTATCGGTAGAACGGCCGGATTATTCTAAATATATTATTCCAACCACATGGTTTGGAAACGGGCTAGCTGCCTATGGGCAAATGGGTGCTTTCTCTTGGAAAGCGGTGATGCATGAAGGCTTAAATGGCGATGGCATTGCCTCAAAGTGGAGCCAAGGTATCCGTGGTGGACGCCAAAAAGGTTATAAAGCCAATGCAGAAGAAATGTTATATAATGGACGGATAGCCTATACGGGAATTTCTGGATTGCGGGTCGGTTCTTCCTATACCACGACAAAAGCACTTCGTTCTGAAGAAGGAGTGAATCCCATTGGCGTTTCCCTTATGGAATTCCATGCCAAGTATGATGCAAAAGGTATAATGGCCGTGGCAGAGTGGGGAAATATCAGCTATATAGATCATAGCGTAAAATCTTCAACCGGATATTATGTGGATCTGGGATATGATATTGGTAAAATGATAAACCTCGATGGAAAACTTTATCCATGGGTGAGAATTACAGATATAAACCCGGGTGTAGGACATGAGTCCGAAGACAGTAAACATTATAGCAAAATGGTATTTGGCCTTACTTATAAACCCATTAATCAAATTGCATTCAAATTAGATTATGGGACCAAAACCTATACAGACAGTGAAAAAGATAAAACCACCTATATGAACTTAGGAGTCGGGTATAATTTCTAATCATATTTCGAAGCATGTAATGACACAATCCTCCAGCGGTTGGGCTTTCCGCGGTTTGGGGATTCCCTCTATCAAAAACATAACAAATTTATTTTTGATTTTTTGTTTTATTGGCACAGGGATACACGGTGGTATTAAAGAGGATGTGGAAAAAATAATTAAATCCCAATATGGGGATTCTATTGTTTTTGCAATGAAAAAACTATCATTGGGTAAACAGGCCCGAACCCAAATTGAGCATAAAGTGCATCAGCGGTTTTTTAAAGATTTTTTATATATATGGACGATCGAACAAAAGGATGGTGAGGAGGTGTATGGTCTTTTAGATAATGTAAAAGGATTATCAATGCCCATTACCTTTTTAGTATTTTTTGATGGGAAAGGGCAGATATTGAATTCTCACGTCATTAAATATAGGGAACCTTATGGGGGTGAAATTTCCAGTTCAAAGTGGAATGCTCAATTTATCGGACGATCTGAAAAATCCAATTTTGTTGTAGGGGATGGAATTGACGGGATTTCCGGAGCAACAATTTCTGTATATAGTATGACAACAGGTGTTATGAAACTGAGTTTACTTTTTCCATTAATAAAATCACAACTATGACAAATATAAAATACATTAGAACTTTACCCAGAGATTTGAGAATCCTGATTGCTGTGTTTGTAATCGTACTTACCCTAGGTGTAACCATCGGATTAATCTATGTTGGGATAAATACAGATTATACCCCATCAGGCACCCAATCATTTTATGCTGGAGATCAAGTTTCTTCCGATTTTGAAATTCCTGAACAATATCCAAAATCCTTGGAAGGATTATTGTTAACAACCCATACCCATATAATTGCATTTGCCATTATATTTTTAATAATGGGCGGGTTGCTATTTTTTACGAATATACTCCATAAAAAATGGAAATTATTTTTTATGATTGAACCCTTAATTTCAACTCTTATCACGTTTGGTTCGTTTTTTGCAATCCGATATATTCATCCGAATTTTGTGTATTTTACCATGGTATCGGGCGTATTGATGTATGTGTCTTTTTATGTAATGGCTGTAATCATTTTCAGAGAATCTATTTCTCTACAAAACTGAATTTAATTTTAATGATACATTTTTAATTAGTTTAAATTCTTCTGAAATGTATAGAAATAAAAAGAGGGCTGAATTTTCAGCCCTCTTTTTATACTTATTTTTATAAGATTTATTATTTTAAAATGTCCAATTGCCGATACTTTTCCTGATATTTATGGAACAGCATTTTATGCCGATCTCCCATATCCACTTTTCGGCCTTGGATATAGGCTTGGAGCACATTGGTTCTTATCTCAAGTGCATCACCATTTGAAATGAATAACGTGGCATCTTTTCCAGATTCCAGGGAACCCACTTGTTTGTCAATGCCCAATATTTCGGCTGCAGATAAAGTGATGGATCGCAATGCTTCATCTTTAGGCAAACCATAAGCAGCAGCCATGGCCGCTTGATTCGGCAAGTTTCTTACACGATACGCACCGCCGGCAGAACCGGAAGAGGCAATACAGAACTGAACACCTGCTTCATGAAGTAAGGCCGGTCCCTTATAGGCTTGGTCATAATCTTCAAATCGCCGATTCGGTAGTGCCGTTACGCTTTCATAAATGACTGGAACTTTATTTTTCCGGAGCAGATTAGTGGTCCGCCATGCATCTTTGCCGCCAACGATAATAATATTAACATCCTGTCGTTTGGACCAATGAACAGCAGCTTCAATTTGGCGTACCTCGTTTGCATGGACATAAATAGGCAGCTTTCCCTGAACATAGGGAATCATACTTTCAAGGCGTAAGTCCTCATCATGGTAATCTTCCGCCGAGCGGGATTGGGTTTGCCGTAAGCGAGCGTAGGCACGAGATTCTTTGATCATATCGTCTAATCCCTTTAAGGCTTTTTTCCGTCGTTCCGCTTGTTTCTCCGCTGGCACACGAAATCTTCCACCGGACCGAATACCCATTTGTGGCCAGTTAATATGCAACCCGCTGGGATGGGAAAATGTAGCATCTTCCCAAGTCCACCCATCCATCATCATAATCGAAGACTGACCGGAAACCAGGCCGGAACTTGGGGCCACATTGGCAATCAGTACACCATTGGATCGAGTGGTTGGAATAATTTCCGAATCAGGATTGTAGGCTACATTCGCCCGCACGTTTGGATTAAAATCACCTCTTTCGGAATGATCGTTGGTCACCGGTACAGCATTTATTTCTACCAGACCAATGCCTGCAATAGCTGCAATCAACCCGGGATAAACATGTTTTCCTTCTAAATCGATGACTTCTGCACCCACCGGTGGTGCAATGTATTCACCCACATGAGTGATCTTCCCGTTTTCAAAAAGAATAGACCCATTTATGACACCATTAGAAACCGTATGGATTACACCATTTTTAAGCAGAATCGGATGTTTCTGTGGTGGCGCCGGAATCTGGTCATTGGCGAAAATAAATGATGAGAAGACTAGTGTTAATATTATCCGTTTCATTATTCTTCTCCTTCAAATGTATATGATTCAAATGCATCACAGGAATGAAAGCGGTTGCCACGCCTTCCTTTGGGTTTCATCTTTTTACCACCATTGTCCGGTGCCTGTAATATTTTCTGGATCAGGTCATTTCGAACTTTACTATCCCGTTCACGGTAGTATTGATCCTGTTCCAATGAGAAATATTGTTTCCCATCCAGCCATGTTTGTTCACAAATTGAATAGGTGGAAAGAGGATGGCCGGACCAGACAACAAAATCTGCATCTTTGCCCAATTCTAAAGAACCCACATGTTTTTCGATCTTGAGCTGTTTGGCAGGATTGATAGTGACGAATTTCAGCGCTTCCGCTTCATCGAGACCACCATACTTCACCGCTTTGGCCGCCTCCAAATTCATTCGTCGAGCCAATTCATCGCTATCAGAATTAAAGGATACTGTTACACCGGCATTTGTCATGAGCGTCCCATTATAGGGAATCGCATCCACCACTTCATATTTATAGGCCCACCAATCAGAAAAGGTGGAGGCGCCGGCGCCATGTTCGGCCAATCGCTCTGCCACTTTATACCCTTCCAGCACATGCTGAAAGGTGGCAATCCTAAATCCAAAATCTTCTGCAATCCGAGTCAGCATAAGGATCTCATCCTGACGATAGGAATGGGAATGAACCAATCGTTTCCCCTCCATGATTTCAACCATTGCATCCAATTCCAGATCCCGTCGGGGCGGCATGGATGACCGCTGCAGTTTCACATCTTTTTTATAAGTGTCCCAAGTCTTTTGATAATCACGGGCCGCAGTGAATGCATCCCGGATAACCTGTTCCACACCCATCCGTGTTTCAGGGTAACGGCCGTAAGAACGTTTTCGTTTTACATTTTCTCCAAGGGCAAACTTGATACCCTGGGGTGCGTGTTTAAGGATCAGATCATTAGAAAAACTGCCCCAACGTAGTTTCATCACCACATTTTGGCCGCCAATGGGGTTGGCTGAACCATGGAGCAAATTGATGGTGGTTAATCCGCCGGCGAGGGCACGGTACATGGCCACATCATTGGGATCAATCACATCACGCATACGCACTTCAGCCGTTACATTCTGAAATCCTTCATTGATGGATTCTCCCGCCATATGGCTGTGGGCATCGATCAATCCCGGGGTGACATGTTTCCCTTTTCCATTAATTACCAAAGCATTGCCACGGGGGAGAGAGATATTCCGGGCGATCTTTTTCACTTTCCCATCCTGAAAGAGAATATCCCATTCTTTTAGAACACCCTTTGGTCCCGATGTCCAGATTGTGGCATCATTGATTAAAATGGTCCTCGGATTGGGCACATCACCATCAAGTCCATAAGCCCCTTCAGGAAATACCAATGAGAGATTACTGGCTGATTCTTTTTTGGATTTCTTTCCCTTTTCAGCTTTGACTGAATCCAACACCGCCGTCCAGCCAGAGCTGGAACCATCAGGATAGAATACATATCCGGTGGCTTTGCCACCGGTGATGGTGCCTTTAAATCGTGTGACGCCTTTTTGAAGTATTGTATCCGCATTGACGGAGAATGATATCCTGTCCTGATCCAATTTATAATTGGCCAGTTTCAGTTTTTTCTCATCCACATTGAGTGACCCACCATCGGCTTTAACAGATAATGTCCATGAGTTGCTGCCTTCTATTAAGGTCCAGTCTCCCACCGCATCCACCAATGGATCGGGGGCCACTTCATATTCGTTCCCATCGATCCAAACGGATTGTACTTTGGATTTTTTGTCAAAATAATTGCCGTCGGTGACCACAAGGTTGGCAATAAAACCAGGGGCCACTTTGCCCAATCGTTTGGCCTGTCCGAATTCTTTGGCTGGATTAGTCGTGAGTGCTGCCAATGCAGCCGACTCATCCAATCCGCGGGTCACAGCTCGCGATAGGTTTTTTCTAAAATCCTTCTTATCCTTTAATTCTGCGGACGTCAGTGCGAATTGGAATCCTGCATCGGCCAGTTTAGCTGCATTGTCCGGAGCCATGTCCCAATGTTTGAGTTGTTCCGTGGAATATTGAAGGGCGTTCTGAGGGTCCGCCACTTCTGGCTTGGCTGGGAAATTCAAGGGGACGATCATGAATGATGCAGGCATTTCTTCAATACGGCGGTATTCATAACCATTGCCCATGATCCAAAGATTCAATTCAAATTCTTCGGCGATATTGGATGAACGGTCGATGTACAATTCGTTTCCCGTTCGAAATACAAATGGCTGCCTATTCCTTTTTGCGTTGGATAATTCTTCTAAAGAACGGTCTGCTTGAATCGGTTCATTACCATCGGGATATTTGGCAAGGATGGCCTGGCTTTTGCTATACCAATCCGCATCCAAAAAGCCCTGCCGAATAAAGGCAATGGCGCCCAAAAGAGAAGTGGGATATTCTTTAGCGCCCCACCCACCGGCTGCATATTCAACCACTTGGGCCACATTGTTCGAAAGCACTTTGGGTATTTGACCCAATTGAACCAACCCGGAACTGCCCTGGAAAATGCCCCCTTTTGGCGTTACATGGGCCGTGGTAAATCCCAATCCATGCAATTCTTTCAGACTTTTTTCATTGGGGTGAAACAGGTCAGCGCCTTTTAGATAGGCCCGCATATTCGAATTCCAGTTGGCCTGGAGGGATGTATCTTTCTTTACCGTTTTCACATCCAACCAGCTTTCGATGAAACCGGCATAAATATGTTTGCCATCCATGTCAATAATGGTGGCTTGTTTGGGAATCTTTACTTTTGCTCCGACAGCGGTGATGATGCCGTCGCGCATAACAACCGTTCCGTCTTCGATGGTTTTGCCCGGTGATGCATGGACCGTTGCATTGGTAAGGGCCCAAGCCCGGGGTGGATTTCGGTGGAGCGCTTTGGCTGGTCCAACCTGTGCAGTCAGAATGGACAATATTGACAGGAACAGTATCGTTTTTATTTTCATCATTCGTCTCAAAAGTTTGGGCCACGTAAGTGCGTGGCCGTTATTTTTTTTGTTAAGTATTTATATGCATCATCAACCGTATCACAGATTTGGAACAGGTCCAAATCAGATCGGGAGATTACACCTTTATCCACAAGAAAATCCCAATTTACCACATTATTCCAAAAGTCACTGTCAAATAGAACGATAGGAATTTGTTTACGCAATTTATTAGTTTGGATAAGGGTAAGCGTTTCCATGACTTCATCTAAAGTACCGAATCCCCCTGGCCAAACTACCATGGCTTTAGCCAAGTATAAGAACCAAAATTTTCGCATAAAAAAGTAATGAAAATTCATTTCTAAATCATCAGAAATAAATGGGTTTCCTGCTTGCTCAAAAGGGAGAGAAATGGACAATCCCACAGCCAAACCCTTCGCTTCGGTTGCACCACGATTTGCGGCTTCCATTATACCAGGACCACCCCCAGAGGTAACGATAAACCGTTTTTTTTTGTTATTTAACTTTTTACTCCATTTGGTCATTTTAAATGCGAGCTCACGCGCTGCCTCATAATATCGGCTCATATCTAAATCGGTATCTAAAACTGCACGATCATTTTTGGACAAATTTTTAGGAGCACTCGCCAATGCTAATTCAGCATCTTCTTTTGATTTTAATCGAGCAGAACCAAAAAACACGATCGTATCTTGAATTTTATTTCGTTTAAAACTTTGGAGAGGTCCGTAATATTCTGCTAATAACCGGACGGACCGTGCATCAGGACTACCTAAAAATTCTTTGTTATAGTAAAAGCGATTGTCATTCTTTTCATTCATTATTTTATTCTTTCTTTTTTCTGTGGCGGGGAAATTAAGTCAGCGACAATTTATAAGTAAGAATGAAAATTATTAAACTGATGGCTGGTTGGAGCCAATAATCCACAGTTGTATTTTTACATATGTTAAAAAGAGAAATATTATTCCTATTGCTGATTTCCGCTTGCGTACTGCCACCGCCAGTACCTTTCATTCCGCCACCCACAAAACAATCAACGGATGTCCCTAATTCTCTGTCCGAAGGATTATTGACAGAATACGATATCTGGGAATTTTTGAAGGAGAATCCCAAAGAAACAGACGTAATAGATATGTTAGGTGCACCCGATTCCATTTGGGTCAGCGATGAGCAGCCCTATTATGTAATGTATTATTATCGCCCGACCTTAAAAGATTATAATTCAATCGAATTGAATACAAAATCCAGACGAGTCACTGGATATGAGTGGGATGAACAGTAATCCATGCGGTTGATAAAACGGGTTAAAATACTGGCGCCATTTTGGTTGGTATCCCTCTGTTATTTTATCATACCCTTCATCCGAGATCCCATTCCGCCACCGGAATATTTTGTCAATTTGGATGCTGCCATTCCGTTTGTCTGGTGGATGATAATCCCTTATTACCTGTATTACATTTCAATTATTTTACCGCTTTTGGTGATGGATGTTCATCGATTAAAAATTTTGAATAAAGTGGCGGTCATTCTGCTATTAGTGGCCTACAGTATATTTATAATATGGCCAATTTCGTGCGAATCGATTCTACTGACCCGTACTCCAAATCCATTATCATTTATGCATGGTATGGTCACATTCCCCTGGCTGTATCAGAATGCATTTCCATCGGTTCATGTAATCATTGGTACATTTATTGGTGGTATAATGGGTAGAGAATATCCACAGAAAAAATGGTTGTTTTGGTTGGGAGCAGGACTAATCTTTTTCGCCACTTTTTTAACAAAACAACATTTTATTATGGACGCAATTTTCGGGTTAATTTTGGGATTAATTGGACTTTATTTATGGGATAAACAAACACGGAGGGTAGCATAATGGGAGATTTATCAACAGTCGAATATAAAGGTGACTTGAGAACCGAAGCCGTTCACTTGGATTCCGGCGAGCGAATTCATACGGATGCTCCAAAAGATCATGAAGGAAAAGGAGAGGCCTTTTCTCCAACGGATTTGGTGGCAACATCTCTGGCAAGTTGCATGATCACAGTTATGGGTATCAAAGCAAAGCAACATGGTATTAATATGGTTGGAACGACAGCGGATGTGGTTAAGGAAATGGCAGCAGATCCCCGGCGGATTTCTGCAATTCGGATCAATATCCATTTTCTAAATAATTATTCTGATAAAGAGAGAATACTCCTTGAAAGAACCGCCAATACTTGTCCTGTAAGGAATAGTCTAAGTGATGAGTTAGCTGTAGAAATTCATTTTAATTATCCGGATAAATGATTCTATTTCCCCCAGAATTACTTCTAAAAAAATATCATAAATGGAAAGCAGCCATTCAGACGTTGAATATCCATAAATCAGCACCTAATTTCTGATTCTAATTATGTCCTCGGATTTCAAGTTAGCCCCATCTATTTTATCAGCAGATTTTGCAAATCTACAAACAGCACTATCACAATGTGAAGAGGGCGGTGCCCATTGGATACATATTGATGTCATGGATAATCAGTTTGTCCCGAATTTGACCATCGGTCCGCCGGTTGTAAAATCTCTCCGACCCAAAACAAATAAATTTATTGATGTCCATATGATGGTCATTGAGCCTGAAAAGTTGGTAGAATCATTTGCAAAAGCAGGTGCGGACTTAATTACATTTCATATTGAAGCGACTGACGATCCCCAATCGGTCATCGATTTGATACATTCTACGGGAACGCAAGTGGGTATTTCCATTAAACCATCCACACCATTATCAGATATTGAACCATTTTATGATAAAGTGGATCTGATTTTAGTCATGAGTGTTGAACCAGGTTTTGGTGGCCAAGGATATATGGATGGTTCCACGGAACGAATCCTGAATATTAAACAAAAATTAAAAGAACAATGTTTACAGGACCAGGTATTGATCGAGGTGGATGGGGGCATCAAGCTCCACAATGCCAAAGAAGTTATTGATGCAGGTGCAGATGTGTTGGTGGCCGGGTCCGCCGTTTTTGGTACGGAAGATCCTGCTAAAACAATTCAAGCATTTTACAATTTATAACCCCAAAAAATAATGAGAACATACCAAGATATCGATATATTTAACGAATGGAGTGACGAGGAGAAAAACCAATTTGCGTTAGCCGTAACTAAAGGATTAATTATGGATACGGTCCGGAAAGCCAATTCTGGCCACAGTGGTGGGCCCATGTCTTCTGCCGATTTTACCCAAATCCTGTTTACAGAATATTTGAAATTTGACCCAAATGACCCAGATTGGTTCAATCGAGATCGTTTTGTTCTTTCTGCGGGACATGAATCGGCACTCATCTATGCCATGCTGACCCAAATTGGTTGGTTAAACATTGAAGATATCCAAAATTTTCGACAGCTCCATAGCCGAACACCAGGACATCCAGAAGTCGAAACCCCCGGCGTAGAGGCAACCACCGGTCCATTGGGCCAAGGATTCGGTATGGCAGTGGGTATGGCCACTGCGGAATCCATGCTTCGCGCAAGGGTGGGCGAATTGGTAGATCATTTTACCTATGTGCTGGCGGGGGATGGTGACTTTCAAGAGCCCATAACACTTGGTGCTGGATCCATGGCCGGCCATTGGGGGCTGTCCCGACTTATCGTTTATTATGATTCCAATAATGCACAGATCTCCGGAAAAGTGGATCGTGCTGATTCTACAAATTATGCCCAGGTTTTCGAAGGCTTTGGATGGCACGTCCAGGAAATTGATGGCCATAATTATGAACAGATTCGGGAAGCCATCGAAAAAGCACAGGTGGTAGATCGCCCCAGCTTAATAATTGGTACAACCATTATGGCACAGGGAACGGCCACAATGGAAGGTGATCATAATACACATGGCGCGCCACTGCCTCAAGATGAAATTGATGCAACGAAAGAAAAGCTCGGACTTCCAAGTGAACCATTTTATTTGCCAGAAGAAGTGGTTACTTATTTCCAATCCCGTTTTGATAGTTTAAAAGAAAAGGTTTCTAATTGGAATTCTGATCTTGTTACTGCATGTGAAAATGCAGATTTCAAAAAACTTTGGGATACAACAGTCCTTGGGGAATTGGGTGAAATTGATTTCCCCGAATTTGATAATGGCACATCCATTGCAACTCGAAAAGCATTTGGAACCACATTGGATACATTTGCAGAACAAGTGCCATCCATCGTTGGCGGTTCTGCGGACCTTGAACCTTCTAATTATACAGGCAACTTTGCCAAAACGTATGGTGATTTTACGCGGGTAAATCGATCGGGTCGGAACCTAGCTTTTGGCGTTCGTGAATTCCCAATGGCGGCAGCCATGAATGGGTTGGCTCTCCATGGCGGCGTTATTCCATTTGGAGGAACATTCCTGATATTTGCAGATTATGAACGACCCGCCTTACGGTTAGCAGCCATCCAAGGGTGTGGCGTTATTCACGAATTTACCCATGATTCTTTTTGGTTGGGCGAAGATGGTCC